>NZ_JAMGSI010000002.1:966377-1288503 GCF_023516715.1 Akkermansia massiliensis
TGATAAGCCGGGGATCCTGCTTGGGAATGCCTGCCGCCGGTTGGACAGCGGCGGCCTGGGTCTTGTTTTCTGCTGCGGCTTCGGCCAGCGAATGGGCCGGGAGTAGGCACGCGGCAGCCAGAATGGAGGTGATGGTAAATGCCTTCATGGAAAAATACTGCCCTCTTGTTTCACACGATTTTCCGGGCAAGTCAAGCGGCCTTCTCTGCATAAAAGAGGTGAATTTCCGGAGAACCTCCGGAAACGGAAGCCATATCAAAAGGATGAGGAAGGCATCCATTCATCCCGCGGGCGCGGCTCTGAAATTCCGCAGATGCGGTCCACGCAGCGCTCCCACGCCTCCCGGCCCTGGTAGATCTCCACCTCAATGCGCAGGAAGTAAATGGGAACCTCCGGGTCTTCCTCCGGTTTTTCCAGCCGCACGGCGTCCTTCTCCGTGGTCACGATCATGTCCATGGCCCGGTCCGCGCAGCGGTCGTAGAACTCCTGCAATTCCGCTTGTTCAAACCAGTGGTGGTCCGGGAACCTGCGGCAGATTTCCACGTGGGCGCCCAGGGAGCGCAGGGAATCTTCAAAGCTTTCCGGGCGCGCGATGCCGCTGAGGCACGCCACCCATTTCCCCTGGAGGGCCTCCAGGGGAAGCCGTTCCCCCGTGAACACGTTTTCTAGGTACCGGGGGCCGTGGTCGCTCACGATGATGTCCGCCACGGGATTGTACTTCCTGATGGCGGCGATCAGATCATCCTGGGGCTTGCCGCCGCATTTGGTCAGAACGATGTAGCTGGCGCGCGCCAGGCTGCCCCTGGGCTCCCGCAGGGTGCCGCGCGGGAGCATGGCCCCGGTGCCGAAGGGCGCGCCGCAGTCCACCAGCACGATGTCCAGTTCATGAGCCAGTTTCAGGTATTGCATGCCGTCGTCCAGCAGCAGGGTGTCGCACCCCAGGTGTTCAATGGCGAAGATGCCGGACTTGATGCGGTTCTTGTCCACCAGAACCGCCACGCCGTCCAGGTTCTTGGCAAGCATGAAGGGTTCGTCTCCGGAATGCAGGGGGCCCAGGTAGCGCGTTTCCCCGTCGCTGGCGATCTTGGGCAGGTTTTCCGGCTGGCGGCCGTCCTTGTCCTTCCACTCCTGGGGCTTGTCCAGGTCCGCGCTCTTGTAGCCGCGGGTCAGGATGGCTACCTTGCGGCCGCGCTGGGTGAGGGTGCGGGCCAGCAGTTCCACCACCGGAGTCTTTCCGGTGCCCCCCACGGTGATGTTCCCCACGCTGACCACCAGCGTTCCCAGCCTGGCCTGCTTCGCGATGCTGGAGTGGAACAGGTACAGCCGCGCCAGCACCACCAGCCTGAACAGCCAGGAGGCCCCGCGCAGGACCATGCGCATCATGGAGGCGCGGAACCCCTTGGCCCGGCCGAAGATGACTTCCGTCCCCCACTCTTCAAACTCTTCCGATCTGGATTTCATGATAAGCCCGGCGGCGCGCCTGGAAACTCCGTCAGTGGAGGATGCGGTGGCAGCTGTCGCAGTAAACGGTTTCGTGGCCGCCCAGCACCTTCATGCGGGCGTTGTCCGTAATGACCATGTGGCAGCCGCCGCAGTGGCCTTTTTCATCCATCGGCACAATGACCGGGACTCCCTTGCTTTTGGTCATCCGTTCGTATTCCCCCAGGGAATCCTCCGGAACGGCGGCGGCCAGGTCCGCGCGTTCCGCATTCAAGTGGTCCAGAAGCTCCTTGTCCGTTTCCGCCGTCCGGTCAAAGCGGGCCAGCGTTTCCTCCATCTCGCGCTGGGCGTCCCGCGCGCGCCGGATTTTCTGCTCCATATCCGTTTTCGCGGCTTCCAGACGTTCCATCAGCTCCAGCTCGGAGGTTTCCAGGGCGTCAATGGCGGCTTCCGTCTTCTCCACCTCCTGAATGCACATCTGGTATTCCTCGTTTTTCCGGGTGTTGGACTGGAGGGTTTTCATCTTGCCGACGTAGGCGCGCTTGGTTTCAACGGCGGCTTCCACGTCCCGTATGCTCTTCTCAACGCTCGCGACTTCCTGCTTGGCGGCCAGGGCCTTCTGCTTGATGGCCTCCATCTGGCGCAGGAGGCGCGTTCTCTGTTCCGGCAGAGAGGCCAGCTCCTTCCGGAGTTTGGAGATCCGCACGTCCTTTTCCTGAAGGATCAGCAACTGGTCTAAATCGGCATGATTCATCGCCTGCCACCCTAGCATGCCCCGGCGGGGTGGAAAAGATTTTTTCTCGGCTCCGGGGCGGCGGCCCTTCCGTCTTTTTACGGTGCAGGGGAGCGGCGTCCCGTGTTTCGGGGAAAAGGAGGTTTTCCTGAGAAACGGCCTCCCGTTTCCCGCTGAGTATTTCAAGCAGGGCCTTCTGCTGCGCCGGAGTGCCGCCCTGTGCGGGCGGCGGCATGGAAAGTTCCGCGTACTGCCGCGCCAGTTTGTTTTTCTTCTGCCGGTTCTGCCAGAAAAGGAAGGCGCACACGGCAAGCACGCAGGCGCAGGCGGCTGCCAGGACCGTGTATGAATGGCGGTTGGAGGGCATGACGGGAGAGACTAGCCGTGCATTGTAGAGAAAGACGCTCCCCTGTTCCAGGTAAATCAACAACGGGGAAAAGAGAGCCGCCATGGGGGCGGAAGCCTTCCGCGGCTGTTCCGGCGGCTCTTAAAACGTCAGGATGGTTTGGAGCCGGAAGACGCTGGCGTTTCCGGTGTCGTCCCGGCCCGCGGGGTTGGAAATCCACAGCAGGGAGGGCTGGATCAGGAACCAGGGAGTCACGGAAATGTTATAGTGGCATTCCATCACCACTTCCTTTTTGCTTCTGGAACGGCCTTCCGCCATGCTCCCGTCGTCCGGGCGGGTCACGGCCAGGGCAATGCCGAACTGGTTGGCTTCCCCCTCCTCGCAGACGCCCAGGTGCTGGAGAGGCTGGCTGCAAACGAAGCCGCCGGACCATTGGACGGCGGCGCCGCAGAAGTTGTCCCGCGTGGAATCGCTCCAGCCCGCGCGGCAGAAGGCCTTCCACGGGCTGCCGCCAAGCTGCTGCTCCACGTTCAGGGCGATCCCGGCCACGGTGTGGAGGTTCTTCCTTTCCTCCCCGTCCGGCAGTTCGTTGATGCGGGCCATGAAGGGGGTGAGCTTGACGGCCCCGGAATCATGCACCCACGCCAGTTCCGCCAGGACGTTGAAATTCTTGCCGTCCGTGTGTTTCAGCGGGGAGGCGTTCTGGGGGCAGCTGGTGAAGTTGCCGCCCAGCATGGCGTACCACTGTTCGTGGAACTGGTGCTGGAAGATGACGCCCAGGTTGGAATCCGCCATGGGAATCACCTGGTTGTTGACGAAGGGGGAGGCGCAGAACTGGCCGAAGGAGGAATTGGCGTAGCTGTTGGTGTCAAAATAATTCGTCTGGTTCACCACGCCCGCGACGATGGCGCTTTTTCCCCGGTTGAAGGTTTGCAGGAGCGCTATTTCCGGCAGGAAGAAGATTCTTTCCCCGAAGATGTCCGTATGCGTGTCTCCCGTCAGGCCGATGGCGTCATTCATGTTGCCGCCCCTCCACGTCTTTCCGGTCAGCGCAGTGGAGCCTGAAAGCTCCAGTTTCAGCCACGTTTCCCGGTTGCTGGGCGCCTGGATGAGGCGGTAATTGGCGTGGGCGTGCAGCAGGTACCAGAGCTGGGTGCCGGGCTTGTCCGGAGCCGGGTGGTGGATGGAGTTGTAGGAAAAGGCGTTTTCCACCAGGAATTCCAGTCCCGCGCGGTGCGCTTTGGAGTGGAGGCCGGTCAGGGCCTGCGTAAGGGAATCGTTGGGGATGGGGGCCGTTTCGTCCCCGTAATCCCCGCCCAGCAAATTGATGTCCGCCAGCAGGTGGGCCGGAGGTTCCGGCTGGTCCGGGCGGAGCATTTCGGTTCCTGCCTGTCTGCCCTGGGCGGCGAAGGCTCCCAGAAGGCCGAGGATGATGAGGGGACGGTACATGTTGTCAGGTGAATAGGTAAGTGGTGCAGGGGGAGGAGGGGCCCTATCCTAAGGGATGGGGCAGGAGGAGGAAAAGCGGCAAATCACCCCCGTTGAGTCATGACGCAGCCGGCGGGGCATTTCTGCCGCGGAAGGTCCGGTTCAGGGGGAAATGCCGGAAGCGCGCCGGAAAGACGGGGCCGGTTAAAAGCCCAGGGCTTCCTTCTGCCAGTTCAGCAGGGTGGAGACGCCTTTTTCCCTGTCTTCCGCAATGGCTTCCAGGGAGGCCCGGGTAATCAGGAAGGAGCCTTCCATGCCCAGTTCTTCAGCCTTTTCATCCCTGAGCTTGCACAGGCGCGCCAGATTGGCCTCAAACTGGTCGGAATGCTGGCGGCGCTGGATGCGCGGGCGGCAGGGATAGTCGTCTTCATCCAGCAGGTAAAATTTCTGGAGGGCGTCCATGAACCGGCTGCGCCTGTGGGAGTGGAAGCGGGGCGGAGGAGTCACGGTGCGCTGTTCCTGAAGGGCCAGGCTCCACTGGATGAGGTCCGCGTTGGAGCAGACCATGAACGCGGGCTTGTCCCACGCTTTAGCCTCCGCATCGCGCCATGTCCACAGTTCCCGGAGGGCGGCCAGCCCTTTCCTGTTCAGCTTGCCGCAGCCCTGGATGCGCCAGGGGTCCTGATGGCCGGCCAGATGGCGTTCCCGGGCTCGGTCCATGGAGTGCCTGCAAATCTCTTCAAACCAGCCCATGCGTCCTTTTTCCCGGAGGGCGGCCGTCAGTTTGTCCGCCATGTCCAGCATGTAATTCACGTCGTTCAGGGCATAGGTGACCATGGTCGGGGAAAGGGGGCGCCGCGCCCAGTCCGCCTTTTGGGAGGACTTGCTCAGGGCTACGCCGTGGAAATGTTCCACCAGGGCGGCCAGCCCGAACTGGCGGAAGCCCAGCAGGCGCGCCGCCGTCTGGGTATCCCAGATCATGGCGGGCAGCGTTTCCCAGGCGTTCTGGAAGAGGCTCATGTCATAATCCGCCCCGTGCATCCAGACTTCCGTTTCCTTCAGCCAGTTGTAAAACGGCCCCATGTCTTCAATGGAGAGAGGGTCGATCAGGCAGGAGCCCGTTTCATCCGCGTACTGGATCAGGCAGATCTTTTCCTGATAGCGGTGCAGGCTGTCTGCCTCCAGGTCCAGGACTACCCGTCCCGTGGGCTGTGCGGTGGCGCGCTTGCGCCATTCCAGTAATTCCTCTTTCTCGCTAATCATCTTATTGCAACAGAGCGGGATTGAACCATGTATCAGCACGCCGGGCAACTGGAAATGCAAAAAAAGTGCTGATGGGGCAATCATGTATTGCCTATTTCCCGGAAATAGGGCACGAAGAAAGGCGCATGGAAGAGGAAGCTACAGAAACCGGACGCAACCACGGAGAACAGCCTTTGGACGAATTGATGAAGCGCTGGCATCTGACCAACCACGACCTGGTGGAGATTTCCCCGGAACAGCTTACCCACAAGCAGGTTCAAAAGGCCCGGCAGGGACGCCAGCTTACCTTGAAAATGATGCAGAAGGTGTGCCGCGCCTTGAACGTGGCCATCTGGGAGCGGCTTACCCCCATGCAGAAGGAGCAGTATTTTGAATACATGCACAAGCATGTGTTCAGCTATGCCAAGGGGTATGACCCGGCCTGGAAGGATCCGAACATGGACATGATGGCCTGATTCCGGACCTCTTTTCCGCCGCGGAGGCACGCGTTCCCTTTTCCGTTTCTTGTTTCACGCTTCCGGGGGAAACCGGGCTGCGGCAGGGAATTTTTTTACAAGGCTGGCGGTTTTTATGAAGCGCCCTGATGCCCCGTTTTTTCCCGTTTTTACGGGAGATGGGCAGATCGTCCCGGGTATGGTATTGTGTTCCAGCAGGATGGAAAAAAACAGACATTCCATTTGACAGCCAGAAAACCAGGGTGTATACGCCGCGCTCCTTTTTATCCGTCATCATGATGAATATTGCTTTTATTACCTGTTTCGCCGGTGTTCTGGGGATGTGTGCGGGAGCGTCCCTGGCCGAGGGCAAGCCGTGGTCCGGAGAAAAAGTTCCGCTGGCGGAGGACGGCGCGGTAGTTCTGGATGACAATGAATACCTGCTGAACCTGGCGGATTATGAAAAACTGGAGCAGGGAGGCGGTTTGCTGGTGCGGTATGCAGCCGGAAAGAACGGGCTCCGGGAAGACTCCGGCGCGTTCTATTTTGAAAACAGCCATGGAAAAATGGTGAGCGCCGCCATGGAGCCGGTATCCGGAAATGCCGGAAAAACGGAACCGGAGCGTCTGGCTCTGGTCAGTCCCGCTTTCCCGCTGAATCCGGAAGGTAAGTGGAGCCTCAAGCGGAAGAGCAGGCCAGCCGAACTTTACCGGAAGAAGGTGGCCGTCTCCCACATGGATCAGGAATACACGTTCCAGAGCCACGAAGATGCTCAGGTGAAACTGGTGCACGGCGTGCTGGCAAATGCCCTGGTATCGGGAAATAACCGCTCCAAGAGTTATAACTCTTTCAAGGTAAGCCGTCCTACCCCTTCCTGACTCGCTGGAATCGGTTCTTAGACGGGGAGGAAGAGGCAAGGGAGGAAGACGGACAGGCGGAAAGCCATGGGGACCGGGAGAAGCCGGAATCCGGGCTGCATCTTGCAGAGAATGCCGTTGCGGTTTCCGGCCCCGGCAGCCTTGCCGCGGTCCCGCGCGCGGGGCAGGACATCACCGTGACCGGAGGTGGAAGCGTTGCCCTGGAGGAAGGATTTGACGGAACGGTGCGGATGGAAGGTTCCGGAGATATTTTCCTGGACAGCGTCAATGTCAGCGACGGCGGCAACAAGGAAAAGCATTACGGCCTGAATATCCGGATGGACGGCGGCCCCGGCTCCAAGGTGTATCTGGGCTTCACGAGCTCTACGGCGCGCACGGCTTTTTTAGAGGGTACCGTTTCCGGTACGGGGACGCTGGTGTTTGAGAACACCAGCCGCAGCCGGGTAAGCATTTTTGACCTGACGGGCGTGGACATGAGCGGTTTCAGCGGCGTGGTCCAGGCGGCGGCGCCGCGTTCCAGCCTCTCCTCAGAAGGGTATAATACGCCCGTCCAGCTTCAGGCGGCGGGGAATATGAACGCCACGGTCATGGACCTGTCCGTGATCCGCCAGGGCGGCAAGGACCCCGCCGGGCTGGGAGGCTGGCTGACGGGCAGTGCAGGGACCCCCTCCATGGTGATTCTGAAGCTGGAGGGGGATTTGACCGTCTCAGGCCTGGAAGGGGCCACGGCCGGTTCCTCCTCCCGCGTGACGGTGGGCAATGGGACTGCCGCTACCCTGACCATTGACGGTGCGGAGAACCATGAATTCAAGGGAATGATCGGCGCCGCGGGCGCGGACGGCGGCTACTACGTGGGGACAGAGAAGAATGAGAGCTACAAGAATACCCAGCTTGTGGAGGCGGACGGCACCGGAGTCATCAATCTGGTCAAGAAGGGAAGCGGGGAGCAAACCGTTTATTCTGGCCGGCTGGGCAGTCTGGACATTCAGGGCGGCGTTTTCCGCCTGGGGGCGGATGGGGCCCTGACCGTAGGGAATTCCTTTTCCACTTCCTCCGGCGGCTTGCTGGACATTGCGGCAGGGGCCGCCCTCGCGCTGGATTACCATGAAGCGGCTTCCCGGCTGGGGGGAATGAACTGGCGGTCCGCCGGAACGCTTGTCTTCAACAAGGGGCTGGTTCTGGATGTGGACGGAACGTTTCAACTGGATTCTTCCGTGCAATTTGCGGAGGGCAGCCTGCTGACGGTAATCATGCCCGCATCCGGCATTCAGTCCGGAGACTCCCGCAAACTGGTTTCCGTGACGGAGGGGAACACCCTCTCCTTTGCGGATGCCGTGCAGCGGGAAAAGGTCAGGTACGCCACGGGCAGGGATGCCGACGGCAGCTGGATTTACCGGGAGCTGGACGTTTACAGCGGACTGACCCTGAATGTGCAGGGGGGAGGCCAATGGCAGATGCTCGTAACCGGGCTGGATTCCACTTCCCTGGAAGGCACCTATTTTGACGCGGACAAGTTCAATTACTACGTCTGGCAGGGGAACGGGTCCAAGGTTCCGGACGGCAGCGTGTGGTCCGACGGGGCGGCGGGCTCCAGCCCGTGGGAAGGCGGCCTGACGTTCCGCAACGGGGAGCGTGAAGTCTTCTTCGGCATGCAGGATTTATCCGGCCACGCCGTGGACGGCTTTGACGTCATCCTTGACGGAACGGTGCGCGTCTCCAGCCTGACGGTCTCCGTGGACAAGGAGGCGAACGGCGGCATGGGCTATGTCTTCCACGCCGCGGACGGCGGCGCAGGCAGCATTGCGGACGCCGGACCGGACCACGCGGGCGAGCTGGTCAAGGAGGGCGCAGGCATGCTTACCCTGGCTACCGGCAATACTTTTTCCGGCGGAACGGAAATCCGGGAGGGCAGTATTCTGGCCGCCCGTGAAGGAGCCCTGGGCGCCGGGGACATCCGCATGGCGGACGGAACGGAACTGTATGTCAACTACCCCTTTGCCACGGAGCTGGATTCCTCTTACCGCAACCCCTCCATTGCCAACAACATCCGGATCGGGACGTCCTCCAAGGACACGGCGAAGGTGGTCATCGGCTACTCCCCCCTTTCCCTGGCGGAGAAGGAAGACCTGCCCGGCGCAGGTTCCTCCGGCTACCAGTGGGATTACCTGACTTCCCGCCACTGGCGCACGCTGTCCCTGACCGGCAGGCTGGACGGCTATGGGGAACTGACGCTGATGGGCTATACCTCCACGACGGCGGGCGGCCAGGACAAGTGGGTAAGCATGTTCCACATCTGCGATGAAAGCCTGGCCCCGGGGGAAAAGTCCAATTTCACCGGCACGGTCAAGCTGGACAACTACATTCTGTATTCCGAGGCGGACTCCCCCGCCAATGCGGATGCCAACAACGACATCCTGGCCATCCGGAAGCCCGGCGCCGTACAGCTCATCGTGGAAGACGATGCGCTGCGGAACGCCAAGGTGGACCTGACGCGCGCCCATACCGTGAACGCGGCGGACAACGGCACCGTTTTTGAAGGAAAGGAACGCATGGACCTTTACCACATCCTGCTGGTGCAGAAGGATGCCGTTCTGGCGGGGCTGCAAGGGGATTTGATCGGGAAAACGCAGGACAGCGAGTATTACGGCAAGACTTGCACCGTGGGGAGCGAAGTGGATACGCTGCGCGTGCTGACCAACTCCAACAGTACGCTGACGCTGGACGTGAACGGTACGGAAAAGCTGTATTTTGCCGGTGTCTTCGGGACGGCATCCACGTATGGTTCCGCTACCTCCGGCAAGGTGACGGCCGCAAGCAGGGAAACCCTTTCCCTGACCAAGACGGGCGCGGGAGCACAGTACATCCATACGGCCGCGGTCAACCGCCTGGTGCTCCAGGAGGGGACGCTGGGCTTCAACAGCCTCAACGTGAAAACGAGCGCCGTCCTGTACGGAGGAACCAACTTGAATCTGGGAGTGACGCGGGGCATCGCCTCCGACGGCACGGCGCAGGAGTGGGGCGCCGCGGGGGGAGGCATGACCATCAATCCCGGTTATGCGCTCCACATCGTGACGGACAGGACCGTAAACGCCGGTACGGGGGCAGGGGCCGTTGCGGTTCCTGAAACGGCGGTGGTGAACGGTTCCGTGACGGTATCTGATTCCTCCTTCCTGTATTTTGACTGCTCCATCCTGCCCTCCGAGCTGCAGGAGCATCCCCTGCTGGCCGTCAAGGGGCTGGAGGACATCGCTGATTCCGGCAGGTTGAACCTGAACGGCGATATTCTGGTGCGTTTCGGGGGATACGATTTTGGAGAAGCGGACACGGTTGACAAAAAATACTACCTGGCGACGACGGAAAGCGGCATTTACGTGGACGGGGCGCTGGGCGGCTTTCAAACCCGCACGATTTCCATCGGGAACGGGTGGTTCGGCATCATCAAGGTTTCCGGGGACAACATGAACCTGGTCATGACGGTGACCAATACGCCCATCCGCACCTGGTACAACGGAGAAAACCGGAGCGAGGGGGAATACGTGGCCGCCACGGACAACGTCTGGTTTGCCAATGAATTGCCCGAAGGGGAGGGGACCGACCGCAACCACTGGCTGGAGGGCCTGGACAAAAATCTGGGCCTTAACGGCTTTTACCGGGATACCTACCATGTGGCCTTCGGCGCGGAAGGAGCCGGGAAAACAGGAATGGTGGAAAGGGAGGAAGGAAAGGATTACAACGTGGTGCTCATCAGGGGGGAAGTGCGCCCCGCCTCCATCCGCGTGAAGGATGACGTCAACTACATCTTCCGCGCCCATGCGGACGGGGGCCTGATTGCGGACGGGGAGCTTCCGGATGACTATGAAACCAGCAACTGGAAAACCATTCTGACCAAGGACGGAGCCGGAACCCTGGTGATGGAGACGGCCAACACGTATTCCGGCGGAACGGAAATCAACGGCGGCAGGGTAGTCATGAGGGATGCCGGAGCCCTGGGGACCGGGGAAATCCGGATGTTTGACGGCACCTCCCTGGCGCTGGACTACCAGAGCGGGGGCTTTATCCAGAAGGTGGCTCTGCTGAATAACCTGCTGACGGTGGCGGAGGATTCCGTGGTGACGGTGTCCCATACGGACAGGGTGATCGGTGGCGTCATTTCCACGGTCCGGGGGGATTCCACCGCCAACCTTGTCCTGCAGCATGCCAACGGCAGCGGCCAGACCGTTTTCCAGCTGGATGACGGCTCCAAATTCCATGGAAAGATCAGCATGAGCGGGACGCAGGACGGCCAGGGAACGGTGCAGGCCTGTCTGGACCGGAACACGTGGGAAGAAGCCGGTTTTGATTTAAGCCTGAATGGTGTGCAGAGCACGATACTGCATCTTGATTCCGTGGAGGACGTCCATCACATCACCTTGGCCGGCATCATGGGGCAGGATGAGGCTTCCTTCGTGACCACGGAAGCCAGCGCGGGGCGCGATTCCTCCACCACCCTTTTCCTGGCGGTGGGGACGCAGGACCGGATTTATTGCGGCAATGTGGGCTTTGGGCAGTACATCGACATGTATGATACGGGCCTGCGCCATGATTCCGGCTACATCAGCCTGGTGAAGACGGGCATCTTTTCCCAGACGGTGGGGAATGCGCGCCTGGCTTCCCTGCAAATTGACGCGGGTTCCCTCAAGGTGGTAAACACTCTTCTGCTGGCCGGGGAATTGAGCGTGGCGCAGGATGGCAACCTGGTGGTGGGCCATGACGAATGGCAGGGGCTGTACGATTATGACGTGCAGGTCAACGACGGCGGCGTTCTGCGCCTGGGCTCCGGCTTTGGTTCCCTGACCGGGACTCCCTACACGGAAGACGGAGTTCAGAAAACCGGCAATACGATTCTTCTGAACGGCGGAGGCGTGCTGGGCATGCTGGACGCGGACTGGAGCAATGAGAATGAAATGGTGGTGAACGCCGGAGGGAAGGCCTTTGTGCTGGATACGACGGGTTACGATCCGGACTCCATGACGGCCTCCGGAAACAGCCATGTCATGACGCTCAACGGAACCGTCAAGCCCGGCGGCGCCTCCGGAACCATCATCGTCAAGAACGGCAATGCGGGCAAAAACGGCCGCGTGGTGCTGGGCGCGGCCAACACCTGGGACGGGGTCTACCAGGTAACGGACCATGCCGCGCTGGAGCTGGCGCATGCGGGCGCGCTCAATACGAAAGCCGGAGTCGAACTCCAGGGAGCGGCTTCCCGCCTGGACGTGAAGGCCGGAACGGTTTCCTACGCCGCTTCCGTGAAGCTGGCGGGAGCGGGAGCCTCCGTCAATACGCTGAATTCTTCCTCCCTCTCCGATATTTCCGTGGCGGTGACGGCCCGCACCGGGGCCGCCTCCTCCACGGTGGAGAGGGCTTTTCTAGGTTCTTCCGCCGGAGCGGGAATCGTGCAGGGAGCAGGCTCCGCGGCCCGCGCCCTGTTCAACGGCGTCAACGTGAACGTCAGGACGGGAGCGGCGCTGGCCCATACGGAATTCTCCGGCTCCGTGCTGGAGGTGGCCGCAGGGCAGGAGGCCCGCGTGACGGACATGCTCATTCATGCGGCGGATTCCGGCATCAGGCTGGGCGCGTTTTCCTCCCTGGCCGTCACTGGCGTTTCCACAACGGATGCCGTGCCGAACCTGAACATCAGCTATGCGGACGGCAACTTTTCCATGACAGCTCCCGATGCGTGGACGACCAATGCGCTGATTACCGGGGCCGGGCAGGCCTCCGTGGACTTCTCCGGCGGCGTGAACCTGCTGCTGACGGAGTGCTCCGGCAGCCTGATTGAAAAACTGGTGGAAGCCCGTGTGAGCACCATCAACTTTGTGCTGTATGACGGCTCCCTCACCAATGCCTTCAGCGGGGATTACTCCCTGGCCTCCGTCCTTTATGACGCCGCCCTGAAAAACGCCGGCTTCATCCTGGCAAACGGGGACTCCTGGATGCGCGACGGCGTGGTGACGCTGGTGCGCACGGTTCCCGAACCCGGCACGGCCTCCGTGGCCTTGCTGGGCCTGGGCGCGCTGCTGCTGCGCCGCCGCAGGAGCTGAACTCCTGAAAAACATTCCGGCGCCGCGCGCATGAATCATGCAGACGGCGCCGGAAAAGGCAAAGCGGAGAACCGGAACAAGGCCCGGTCCGGGAAATGGAAATACTTTATTGGGCGGACTTCGCCTGCTGCCAGCGTTCCTCCATGGCGTCCAGGGAGGCTTCTTCCAGGGAAAGGCCGTCTTTGGCAAGCAGGCGTTCCATTTCATTGAAACGCCGTTCAAACTTCCTGTTCGCCCCGGCCATGGCCGTTTCCGGGTCTATTCCCTTCTTCCGGCACAGGTTGACTACGGAAAACAGGAGGTCCCCCAGTTCCTCCGTGACGTGCGGATCTTCCTCCGGCACGGGAAGGATTTCCTCACACTCCGCGGTTTCCTCCTTCACTTTATCCAGGGCGCCCTGGGCGTCCGGCCAGTCAAACCCCGCTTTGGCGGCTTTTTTCTGGAGCTTCCAGGCGCGGAGCATGGGAGGCAGTCCCTTGCCCGTTCCATGAAGGTACGGGGTGGTCTCCGCGCCTTTTTCCTGGCGTTTGATCTTGTCCCACTGGGTCAGCACGGCATCCGTCGTGTCCGCCGTGGACTGGGCAAACACGTGGGGATGGCGGCGGACGAGCTTTTCACTCACTTCCGCGGCCACATCGTTGAAATTGAAACGTCCGGCTTCCTGGGCGATCTCCGCATGAAAAACCACTTGAAGCAGAACGTCGCCCAGCTCCTCCCGCATCTGCTCCCAGTCATCCCTCTGGATGGTGTCCACCACCTCGTAGGCTTCCTCAATCATGTTGGAAATCAGGGAGTGGTGGGTCTGTTCCGCATCCCAGGGACAGCCCTGGGGAGCGCGCAGGCGTTTCATGATGGCGATGAGGCGCTGCATTTGAAGGGCAGGCTCGCGGCATTCGATCATTTCAGTGTCGTTCATGACGGAGCCATACTAATCGCGCAAGGGCGGATGACTAGCAAAAATTCCTCTTTACCCGGAACGGTTCTTCCCTACACTCGCCCCCATGGAAGTTCACACGTGGAAAGAACGCACGGAAGAAGGTACCCTGGTATACAGGGCATGCCACCACGCCAGCAAATGGAAGCTGGAATGCGCCCCCAAGGTGGGCCGTGCGGAACGTGACGATGTGGAGTGGGAACACGTGGAATTCACGCGGGCGCACTGGGTGACCCTGCGCGACGTGCTCTGGCGCAAGTACCAGCGCAAACGCTGCCCGTGGCGTTTTATTGAAGCCATAGACAAGCTTCTGGAAGACATGCCGGAAGAGGAGGAAACCGGTTCTCCCGATGGGGAGGACGGGCGGTAGGAACGCCCTTCAACTTCTGCCGTGCCGGGGATGCTGGGAGCGGTTTTCAGGGAATGGCTCTCCTGGGTGTACCCTTTCGTCTGCGAGTTGTGCGGACGGGGCGGACTGGACGGCTGTCATGTTTGTCCGGAATGCCGGGAGCGTTTCGTGCCCATTGAACCACCCTGCTGCGCCGTCTGCGGAGAACCTGCGGAAGGTTCCTTCATCCCGTCCGGGTTATGCGCCCGCTGTGCGGAAACGGCTCCGTCCTTTGAGGAAGCCCGCGCCGCATACGTGAACGAAGGGGCATTGAGGGAGCTTCTGCTGGCCTTCAAATATGCGGGGGCCGTTCATCTGGCCGGAACCTTCGCGCGGATGATGGCGGAGGCCGTGCGCGGAAATCCCCACTGGTTCGGAGGAAAAAAGCGCCTGCTCGTTCCCGTGCCCATGCACCGCCGCAAGCTGGTGCGGAGGGGGTACAACCAGGCGCAGGAACTGGCGGCGCTGCTGGGGAGAGAACTGGGCTGGCCCTGTGCCGGGGTGCTGAAACGCCTGCCTGACCGGCTGCCCCAGGCCAGCCTGGCGCGGAAGCAGCGGCTCAGGCACGCCCGCAGGATTTATGCCGCGGATGAAAAAAGAATCAAACGTCATCCCGTCGCGGGAAGGGACGTGCTGCTGGTGGATGACGTTTTTACGACCGGGGCCACGGCGGACGCCTGCGCGCATCTGCTGCTCCGGGCCGGGGCGGCTTCCGTTTGCGTGCTGACGCTGGCGCGGACGCACCATGCATGGCATGGCTGAACCGGAATTTCCTTTCAGCTTCACCGTTTCCTTCCTACAATGGCAGTCATGAATCCGGAGCTGATGTTTCATACGGAAGACGAAGTCATGTTTTATGATACGGACTGCGGCGGAGTGGTTCATAACCTGGCCTACCTGCGCATGATTGAAGCCTGCCGCACCAAGCTGGGAGCCAAATTGGGCATGGATTACAAAACCATGAGCGATTTGCAGCAGTTCGCCGTGGTGGTCCGCCATGAAATCGACTACGTACGCCCCGCCGTGCTGGGGGACACCATTCTGACGACGGGATGGCTGCAATCCGTGGAACGGGCCCGGTTCTGGTGCGATTTTGAAATGCGCCGCGCCTCCAACAACGATCTTCTGGTGAGGGCCCATCAACAGCTGGCCCTGGTCCGGATGCCCCAGGGGCGCCCCGCGCGCATTCCAGCTGAATGGCGTGCGCGGTGGCAGGAATACATGGAATCCTGATCTTTTTTTGTCCGTCTTCCATTTTGCGCTTGCCATGAAAGGGGGCGTGGTGTTTACTGCCTCCGCCCTTCCAGCAAGGGTAAGTGCTTGGGTAGCTCAGTTGGTAGAGCAGTAGACTTTTAATCTATTGGTCCCGGGTTCGAGTCCCGGTCCAAGTACCATTCCCTTTCATACGTTGAAACTCCGCAGGAAGTATTTCCGGGCGGAGTTTCTTTTTTGAGGTAGCCGGAAAACGGGCGGGAACGTGGTGTTCCACCATCCAATGAGCATGGGAATGGGTATTGCCGTGCTGCCCGGTCCGTGAGGCCGCCGGCGGAACGGAAAGACGGAACCGGGCGGGGATGTCCATCAGGGCAAATCATGCCGGACGGCGCGTTCTATTTCATGGAACAGCAGGAAATGGTCTTTCAAATGGTACAGCCATGATCGGATGTCGGCCAGTTCGTGGGTTTCCAGCATGACCACCGGGAAGATGAACGGATTTTTTTTAACGGAGACTTCAATGAGGCCGATGATTTCATTCCTCCTGCTCAGGACGGGGATGGCGAGGTATTGCATGTATTTTTCCTCCGGGGGCTGGTTGCGCTTCCGGAAGAAGCTGCGCCGCACTTCCGCCGGGCCGGAGAGGACTACGGGGCTGAGATGGCGTTCAGCGAACAATTGTTCATCCAGCATGGAGGGAGTTCCCGTCACGGGCCGCGGAGGCTGGGCCAGCAGGGACGGGATGTCGTTATTGTGTTCTCCCTGCGCGTAGCCTGTGACGCGCAGGAAGGTCTGGCCCTGCTGCCGCTCCGCCTGGATGTAAAGCACTTCAAAGATGAGGGAGCTTTTATATTCGGCCAGGGCTGCGGCGATGGTGGAACACAGGAACAGGCAGGCGGAGTTGAAGCTTTCCGTCGTTGCGCGGGAGCCGTCCGCTTTTTTCTCCCGGCGGTCTTCTCCATTCAGCTTGTTGGCGAAGTTTTCATATTCCCCGCTGAGGGCGGCGTAGGTTTTTTTGTAAAGAGCCGCACTGCGGTTTTTCAGGGTGCAGGCCTGTTTCTTCATCTCCCGGTTCCTGTTGATCAGCCTCTGGCATTCCACGTGCCACACGATGAAAGCGGCGCCCAGGATAACCAGCAGGACGATTTTTCCCGTGTTGGCGCCTTCCATGGGCGTCCCTCCGATGATGGAGATCACAACGACCAGGATGGGCTGGAACAGGTTTGCTTTTTTGAGGAAGGAGGGCTCTTTGAACATAAGAAAGATGCGGGAGAAAGGTTGGTTGAAAAGAAGGTGATGCTGTACAAGTCTTGTTAAAGGTGTGTTATTTGTTGATTATCAAAAATATTCCATATTGAAGGTTGAAATGGTGCGGAATGAAAGCAGGAAGCGGAGAGGTTTTTTCTTATGCCATCTTAAATTAAGTTTATTTATAATCAATGAGTTTTTTGTTAATTTAGAAGCATTCTAATACGATATTTCTTTGAATGATAAGGCTTCCTTTGTTCCAATAATTGTTAGGAAAAAATAAGAGTTTTCCATTTGGGAAACGATTTGTTAAATCGCAGTGTTTTGATGTGTTTTATTTTGATTCATGGAATATCTTTGTTTACAGGGTAAAAGCATGGAGAGCCGGAGCAAGCTCCGTCCGGAGGGCCGGACTCCTTGCGGAATTGTCCGTCAATATCCGGATGGGGAAAAGGAATGGTGAATGGGCCCCCGGATATCAAGGGGGGAACAAATATTCTTCCGGCTTTTTCCCGGAAATGATGCGGGTTACGGCTCCGGTGGCTGCGGTGCCGGAACGTCAGGGCTTGCCCCTGGGTAATGTTCCGTGCGCGCCTGCCAGGCTACCCGCCGTGCCGCATTATTCGGCATGGTTTTCTTCTGCCCACTTCCTGTACTGTGCGGACAGTTGTTCAATAAGCGGCTGGTGCCTGGAAGCGAGGTTTTTTTGTTCCGTCCTGTCCCTGATGTCGTATACCTGCCAGGGGCCGCGGTTGGGAGCCACCAGTTTGAATTGGCTGGTCAGGGCCGCGCGGTTCCTCTGGTGCTCCCAGAAAATGGTGCGGGAAGGGCAGGTGCCGGGAATGTAGTCCCATACCCTGGACGGAGGAAGCTTTCCGGGATTGGCCCAGTAGGCGTTGAGCGGTTTGCCGTCCATGTGGACGGGAACCGGAAGCTGCGCCCACGCCAGGCAGGTGGGGGCGAGATCCTGAAGCAGGAAGGGGGAGTGATAGCGCGCGCCGGGACGGATTCTGGAAGGGTAGCGGATGATGAAAGGCGCGGACAAGCCGCCGTCAAAGGTCTCAATCTTATACTGGCGGTAGGGGGTGTTGGACACGGCCGCCCACATGGGGCCGTACCCGTCCCGGCAGCCGGCTTCCCCCAGCGGACCGATGGGAAGAACGGTTTTCTTGTTCCTGTTGTTCTGGGGCATTTCCGCCGTTGCGCCGTTGTCTGACAGGAACATGACGATCGTGTTGCCGCTGAGGCGGTGGCGGTCCAGGGACGCAAGGATGCGGCCTATGCCGCGGTCCATGATGGAGATTTGGGCGGCGTAGGTGGCCATGCACCTGGAAAGGTAGTCCTTACGCTCTGCTGTGGCCTTTTCATAGCCGGAAGGATTGAATTTTCCGGCCATGCCCAGCTTGGCGGAGGGAGGGACGATTCCGAGCTGTTTTTGTTTTTCCAGCCTCTTGGAGGCGATGGCATGCGGAGATTTTCCGCGGTAGGACGGCAGCATTTTTTCTATTTCCTCCCGGGGGGCCTGAAGGGGGGTGTGCGGGGCCGTGTAAGCCACGTAGAGGAAGAAGGGTTTTTTGCTTTTGGCGGCGTCGTCAATGTAGGCCAGGGCCGTTTGGGTGATGTCTTCCGTCATGTAGAAATCCTCCGGCAGGTCCTCCGGCCGGAGCAATTTTCCGTCTTCTCCGAAGGGGCGGTCCGGCATGGGCTTGTAGTAATCCGCCGCGCCTCCCAGCAGGCCGCGGGAACGGTCGAAGCCGCGGTCCCAGGGGTAGGTTCCGCGGACTTTCCCCAGATGCCATTTTCCGGAAAGGTAGGTACGGTATCCCGCTTTTTTCAGGAGTTCAGGGAGGGTGGGGATATCCGGATTCAGCCGCCCGCGGTAGCCGGGGCGTCCGCTGTCGTCGTCCAGCAGCCCTACATCCACCTTGTGGGGCTCGCAACCGGTCATGATGGAGGCGCGGGAGGGGGAGCAGCGGGAAGCCGTGTAGCACCGTGTAGCCAGCATGCCCTGTGCGGCGAGGGAGTCCAGATGGGGGGTGGGGATTTCCGAGCCGTAGCAGCCCAGGTCGGACCATCCCATGTCGTCAGCCAGGATGAGGACGATGTTGGGCTTGTCCGCCGGGGAGGGAACAGGGGAGAGCAGCCAGAGGGCCATGCAGGCCAGGAGGGGGAAACTTGGAATGAAACGCATGGGAGGAACGGGGTGTATGATAAAGCAGGCAGGCCCGCGGACGGATCCTGCCCGGAGGCTGGAAAAGGAAAGCTGTCTTCCCTGTTGGCCCGGACAGCTTGCGCGACCGGGAATTCCTCCGGAAAAAGCCGGGTGGGCGGATATGGTGCGCCGGAAAAATGCGTCTGCTACCACCACAGGACGGCGCAGAGCAGAATGGCGGCTCCGTAGGCCATGCCGCCCAGGCAGAGGGGCGTCCACCAGGCCGGTTTGGAGCATATCTTGTTCACCATGTCACGGTACAGGTAGGGCTTGCCTATCCAGAGGAGGGAAAGGAAAATGACAATGTAGCACCAGATGGGGATGAGCAGCCTGGTGACCGGATCCTGGAGGAAGGCCGCGCTGAGAAGAGGGGCCGCCACCATCAGGCCGAAGATGCCGAGCGCCCGCGGAAAGAGCAGGTTTTTCACCTGGGTGACCATCAGCACCAGGAAAACGGGACACGCAAGCTGGAGCAGCCAGCGGATGCCTTCAAACTCCGCCAGCCCTACCCGGAAATAACTCAGCACGCCCAGCCCTTCCGGAGCCACCAGCAGGAAGAACCAGAACAGGCCGATGGCCAGCAGAACCTGGGCCAGCAGGTGGTTGCGCGGGGAAGCCAGCAGAAAGGCCTGCACCTGCTGCCTTTTTACCAGTGCGTAAAGGTGAACCAGCAGCAGAACGGCGCCCAGGACATATCCCGCCACGGGCAGCGGTATCATTCCATCATACGGATGCAGGAAGGGAGCGTGCTGGTTCATCTGAACGCTAACCTTAATGATTATCCCGGCTTCGTAAAGGCGAATCAGCGGGAGAGAGAAGAAAATTCCATCGGATTCCTGGCGTCAGGCCGCTGGAATTCCCCCGCAGCCGGCGGAGGAACGCAGGCTCAGGAGCCTTGGGTGACTTTTTCAAACGTGGGATCCTCCACAGGGGTGATTTTCCCGTCCGCGTAAAGCACCATGATGCCTCCCTGATGGCGTTCCAGGGCCGGGACCACGATTTCCTCAAAGTCCTGTTCCGTGATGACGCTGCGCCCGTCAAGCGGAATGCCGTCGCTGATCCAGGGCTTGCCGCGCAGGGCCTGCCCGCGCGCCACGTTCATGGGGCGTCCCTTCCGGTTGTCCAGCCAGCTAGTGTAGGAAATGGTGTCCGGGCTGGCGGGAAGGATGGAATCTTCCGCCGCGAGGATTTCCGGCCGGTTGTCATTCTTGCAGCGGAAGGTGTCCGGAAGCATGTTCGGCTCCTTGTCGTTCCGGGCGATCAGGTCGGGCTGTTCTGCGTTCACGATGGGGGCCAGGGCGTCCCACCAGTTCCGGCACTCCCTGGCGGTCAGAAGGCTGTCCTTCATGCCGCTGGAGGGCAGCTTCCCGCCGTTCTGGCCTGCGAATTCCTTGCCCCAGTCGCTGATGCGGCGCAGGTTGTCCGTGCAGCGCGTTCTGGCCGCAGTCTCCGTAGCATGGGAATAAATACTGTAGGATACGCCAGCCAGCAGGGCGATGATGGCGATGACCACGAGAACTTCAATAAGCGTGAAACCTTTGCTGCGTGAGGGGAGTAAGCGGGCTTTCATGATTTCCCGCCATTATGCACGATTGCCGCCGCTTGAAAAGGCAGAAACTGCGCCCTGGGGCGGAAAAGCGCCGGACGGAGCTCCGGAAACGAAAAGGGCCGGTCCCGTGAAGGACCGGCCCGCAGGAAAGGAAATGGCTGGATTGCGCTTACTTGGCGGAAGTGACCAGCGCGGCGAAGGATTCCGGCTTCAGGGAAGCGCCGCCCACCAGGGCGCCGTCAATGTCCGGCTGGGCCATGAGCTCCACCACGTTTTCCGGCTTTACGGAACCGCCGTACTGGATGCGCACCCTGGCGGCGGTGTCCGCGCCGAAGACGTCGGAAATGACCTTGCGGATGAAGGCGTGGGCTTCCTGCGCTTCCTTGGAGGTGGCGGTCAGGCCGGTGCCGATGGCCCAGACGGGTTCATAGGCGATGACCAGGCTGGCCACTTGTTCCGGGGTGATGTCCTTGAGACCGCCCTTGAGCTGGATTTCCAGCACGGGTTCCAGAATGCCGCCCAGGCGTTCATCCTTCGTTTCACCGATGCAGAAAATCGGGGTGATGCCGGCGGCGATGGCCTTCTTGATCTTGGCGTTGATGATGGCGTCCGTTTCTCCGAAGTACTGGCGGCGTTCGCTGTGGCCGAGCACGACGTACTTGAGACCCAGTTCATTCAGCATGCTGGTGGAGATTTCCCCGGTGTAGGCTCCGTTGTCATACTGGGAGACGTTCTGGGCGCCTACGGCAGTGCAGGAGCAGCCGTTCAGGGCGTTCAGCACGGAGGGGATGGTGGTGAAGGGGGGAATGACGACCACGTCGCATGCGACGTCTTTTCCCTTAACGAGGTTTTTGAAGCTTTCGATGAATTGGGCGCCTTCGGCGGGGCCGATGTTCATCTTCCAGTTGGCGGCAATGATGGGTTTGCGGGACATAGTGGAATGAGATTAATCAGGAGCACGCATTGTTGCCAAATTGGGGCCGAGGTCAAGCACAGATCAAAAGGGCCGCATACGCGCCGTCCGATTTTTCCTCATGGGGAAGGATGAGTTTTTCCTCCTTCAGGGTCCATTCCGGGTGGTTTTGCAGAAAATCCCTGACCACCAGGCCGTCTTCCTCCGCGTCAATGGAACAGGTGGAATAAACCAGCCTGCCGCCCGGCTTGACGGCCTGGGAGGCGTTTTCAAGAATGCTCCTCTGGAGGGCGGCCAGGCGGCGGATTTCCTGCGGGGTCAGGCGCCAGCGCACGTCCACGCGGCGCTGGATGACCCCGGTGTTGGAACAGGGCACGTCCAGAAGCACGGCGTCAAAACGGCGTTCCCATTCCGGAGGGCAGGGGAGGGACCAGTCCGCCTGCGCCGTCCGGACGGAGGAGGAACCCTGCCTGTCCAGGTTTTCCTTCAAGGTGGGCAGACGGTGTTCATGGAGGTCCGTGGCGGTCAGGCGCGCCTTGCCTCCGGTAGCGGCGATGATGGCGGCGGATTTGCCGCCGGGGGCGGCGCAGGCGTCCAGGATTTCCTCGCCGGGCCGGGGAGCCAGCAGGTCGATGGCGTAGCGGGTGGAGGGGTCCGCCACGTAAAGGGAGCCCGCTTTGATCTCTTCCAGCGGCAGGGCGCCGTCTACGGAGAACCAGCCGGGAGCGCGGTCCAGCGGAGCCAGGGAGGCTGGCATGCCGTTCACGGGGACCAGCGGATTGGCGCGGACGTACAGGCGCGGCGTGGTGTTGTTCCAGTGGAGCAGGGCGCGGACCGTTTGCGGCTCCATCTGCTGCGTCCACCGCTGCACCAGCCACGCCGGGGTGGAATAAAGAACGGGAAGCGGCAGTTTTTCCCGTTCCTCCAGGATGGCTTTCTCCCGCCGAAGCGCGTTGCGCAGGATGGCGTTGACAAGCCCCCGCAGGCGTGCGGGCGCAAGATTGACGGTTTCATACACGGCGGCGTGGTCTGCCATCCCCAGCAGGAAAAGCTGGCACAGCCCCAGTTGGAGGATAAGGCGCATTTCCAGGTCCAGCCTGCCTTTCCGCAGGGAGTCGATCACATGGTCCAGCCAGGTCTGGTTGCGCAGCACGCCGAAGACGAGGGCCTGCACCAGATGCCTGTCCGCCGTGGAAAGCGCAGCCCGCGAACATTCCCGGTCCACGAGGGTTTCCGCAAAGGAGCGGCCTTCATGCCAGCGCATCAGGCAGGTCAGGGCTGTCTGGCGGGAGGTGGGGGGATTGTTCTTCACCGGGGAACTCTACATGCGGAACGTTCAAGTTTCAACCTGCAAAAGCAAGCGGCGGAAAAAGGGCGGTTTTCCGGGGTTGTTCCGGCTTTTGCCTGTCTTTTCTGGGGCTTCCCGCTTCCTTTCTGTAAATGGCCTGGAGCCTTTCCAACTGGTCTTTCCTTGTTTCCGCCAGATTGTGCCTTTCCTCCGGGTCGCTGCTGATTTGAAAAAGGAGCCACTTGTCCTGCTTGTGCGTGAGCTTCCAGCCGTCCCCCGTGATGACCGTGTGGTCCACCACTACGTAATCGCGCTGGCTGGAAGGTTTGCCGAAGAGCATGTTTTTATAGGAAACGGAATCCTTGCCTTCCGGCATGCCCACTCCCGCCAGCTCGGCAAAGGTGGCCATATGGTCGTAGTTGGCTACCAGGCTGCGGCAAACCTTCCCGTGCGGCACGGTCCCGGGCCAGGAGACGATGAGGGGAACGCGGATGCCCCCTTCATGGTTGGTCCATTTCAGCCCGGCCAGGTTGACCATGGCGTTCTTTTGGCCGATGAGCCCGCGGCTGCCGCGGAAAACGTCCAGCAGCTCCCCGGTGCCGTCCAGAACGCCGCCGTGGCAGTTGAGGCCGCGGCCCCGCTCCTTGTCCGTGCGGTAGTAAAGTTCATGCCCGTTGTCGGAGCTGAAAACGATGATGGTGCGCTTCTCCAGTCCCAGTTTGTGCACCTGGGCCAGGATGGCGCCCACCTGCCTGTCCAGCTTGTCCACCATGGAGGCGTATTCCTCCGCCGCCCCGGCGCATTCCCTGTTGCCGCCCGCGGCGCCCGCATAGGCCTGGCGGATGGCTGGATGACCGGCATACTTGTTCTCTGCGGGGGGAATATCCACCGGGCCGTGGGGCAGGTTGGTGGAGAAGAGGATGAACATGGGCCTGTTCCGGTTTTCCTCCATGAACTTGAGGGTCTCCGCCAGCATGGCGTCCGGAGCGTACGTCACTTTTCCGTCCCGGTTTCCTCTCCGTTTTTCCGTGGCTCCCGGCCCGTAAATCTCCGGGGTCTTGCCGCCGTCGGCATGCGTGTTGCCCGGAAGGGGAAGGCGTTCGCCGTCTTTCCAGAGGAAGGAGGGATAATAGCCGTGGGCCCGCTGATGGTCCATGTATCCCACGTAACGGTCCCATCCGTGCCTTTTCAGCTCTCCGTGCCAGGTGGTGAAGCCCCACTCCAGCTTTCCGAACTGGCCCGTGACGTATCCTGCCTTTTTCAGTAGTTCCGGAAGGAAAACCTCTCCCCCGGAAGGCTTGATGCGGGCCGCCCTGGCCGCTTTCTTTTCCAGTTCCTCGTTGGACCAGCCTTGTTGTTCCGCCGTGATGACCAGGCCGCCGTTTGTCTGGGTGTAGGAGCGGGAGTGGCTGTCATGCACGCCCATGAGCAGGGAGGCGCGCGCCGGGCAGCAGTATTGGCTGCTGTAGCACCGGGTGAACATGATGCCCTGTTTGGCCAGGCGGTCGATGTTGGGCGTTTTCACGATCTCCTGGCCGTAGCAGCCCAGCATGCCCATGCCCAGGTCATCCGCATAAATCAGAATGATGTTGGGCCTGGAAGCGGCAGTGGCCGGGACCGGACAGAACGCCAGCGCTGAAACAACTGCCAGAAATGTGCATGAAATAAATCCCATCACGGGCAGTACGTGGAAAAGGAAAGGATTGTTGCAAAGAAAAAACCGTCCGGAACTGGTATTCCGGACGGTTGATTGAAAACGTTGTGTTGCGGGGGGTTAGTTGCCGTAGGGCTTGTTGACGCGGCTGAACTGCTTCAGGCGCAATCCATTGAGGTGGATGAAGCCTTCCGCGTCGTCCTGGTTGTACAGTTCCTCATGGCCGCCTTCCATCGTGGCGATTTCTTCGGAATACAGGGACTGCGGGGAACGGCGTCCGGCGTACATGACGTTGCCCTTGTAAAGCTTTAGGCGCACTTCCCCGTTGACGGTTTCCTGGGACTTGGTCACCAGAGCCTGGATGGCTTCACGTTCCGGCGCAAACCAGAAGCCGTTGTAAACCAGCGTGGCGTATTCCGGAATGAGGGAATCGCGCACCTTCTGCACTTCACGGTCAATGGTGATGGTTTCAATGTCGCGGTGGGCCGCCAGCAGGATGGTGCCGCCGGGGGTTTCATAAATGCCGCGGCTCTTCATGCCGACGAAGCGGTTTTCCACAATGTCCACACGGCCGATGCCGTGCTTGCCGCCCAGGGCGTTCAGCACGTACATGACGCCCAGCGGGCTGAGCAGGGTATAGCCGTCGCGTTCACCCTTCGGGGTGACGTTCAGTTCTTTCAGCAGCGTGTCAAGGCCGTCGTACTTGATGCCGATGGCATCGCCCTTTTCATACAGGATCTGAATGTATTCGGCCTGGTCCGGAGCGTCTTCCGGGGAAACGGAAAGCTTGTACATCTCACGGTCGGCGGGGGTGGTGCCGTCGTACCAGGTATCTTCCAGCATCCCTGCTTCAAAGGAAATGTGGAGCAGGTTGCGGTCCATGGAATAAGGCTTTTTCAGCGACTGGCGGATCGGGATGCCGTGGGATTCCGCGTAGGCGATCATTTCCGTACGGCCCGGGAACTGCTTGCGGAATTCGGGGTCGCGCCAGGGAGCGATGACCTTGATGTTCGGGGCCAGGGCATTGACGGCCAGTTCAAAGCGCACCTGGTCGTTCCCCTTGCCGGTGGCGCCGTGGGCGATGGCGTCCGCTCCTTCACGGATGGCCAGGTCCACCATGTCCTTGGAAATGCAGGGGCGCGCGATGGAGGTGCCCAGCAGGTAGCGGCCTTCGTAAAGGGCGTTGGCCTGCATCATGGGGAAGATGTAGTTGGCGGCGAAGTCTTCCTTGAGGTCGCCGATGAAGCACTTGGAGGCTCCCGTAGCCAGGGCCTTGGCTTCCAGGCCGTCCAGTTCTTCCGCCTGGCCTACGTCTGCGCAGTAGGCGATGATTTCGGCATTGTATTTTTCCTTGAGCCACTTCAGAAGAACAGAGGTGTCAAGGCCGCCAGAGTATGCAACTACGATTTTCATGTACGTCAATGATTAGTGTGCGGCGGCATGATGCCCCATTCCCTCTCCGGAGGAAAGGACAAAATCATGTTTAACCATGGGCTTTTTCCCGGAACTGCCCGGAGCGGCTTCCCCGGGATGGTTCCTGAACAAAAACAAGTGGAGGTTCGTCAGGATTCGTTCACCGCATAAGCCCGGAAAGCTGCTTTTAATTCTTTTTCTTGCCTCCTCTATACAGAAACTCCGTTTCCTTGGCACGTCCCAAGGTCCGGTCCACCAGTCCGTTGATCTCCTTGTCTTCGTATCCCGCCATCCGGATGTACTGGCGCGCTTCCGCCGCACGGCCGGGAAAGTATCCCACCAGGATGCGAATTAAATCTTCCTCCAGCCATTCTTCTATCTCATATTTCATATCATCATTTCTGCCCTGGGCCACGATGAACTGGTCTTCCCAGCCAAAAACACGTCCCTCCCGGTGCACCTTCCACGTGTTCTTTTCCCCTTCCTTCCATCGCTTCCTCAGCTTTTCTTCGGAAGTCGCCTGGTGCTCCTTCCGGAATCCTTTTAAAATTACCGCTGTATATAACGCGCTGAACTTTCCGATCTCCTTCTGGTTCACGTTCATGCGTCCGGCAGATTCTTTTTTTATAATACGGCTTAGGCATGAAACGGCTACCCTCTTCGTATCCATATCTCCCGTCCTTCTTCCGTATTCCCACGGATGCTCTCCGCTGAAGTCCACCTGGTAGAACGGCGCTGCCGTCACCAGACCGCACAAGTGGTACAGTTCTCGGCATTGTCTTCCCCTCAGGTCATCAATATGGATCACACAATAGATTTGGAACAGACGGGCTGTGCACAGGTAGAACAGTTCCAGCTCGTTCTTTTTGAGCATTTCCTGCAGGTGCCAGAGCGGAGGATACGGTTCCTTCACCGGCAGGTACATCCATCCCATCTCCGCCAGCATGCGGTAGCCCGGATACGCGCGGGGCTGGGCCGTTTCCGGATAAGCCAGGGGAAGGCGAGACCCCGGGAGCGTGGCGGCTCCCTGCACCCGGGGCGTGATGCCGGAGCAAAGAAGGATGAGCGGGAGGACGAGGTGGAATGTTTTCATCATTATTGTGGGGATCATTATTTGTTGTCTTGCGGGGAAAACGCATGGGTTCCCTGCTGGGAGTCGCGTTCCACCTGGCATTCAAATTTGGAAATCCATGCATGGACGGCTTTTCTGGTCCTGGGGTCCGTCCACCGGACCTTGAAGCTTTGCGTCACGGTATTGAGCATGTAAACATCCCGGTGCAGAATAGACTGCACGTAACGTTTACATGCCCAATCCCATTTCTGTTCCGGGGCATCCGGACTCAATCCGGCTTTCACCTCATTCATCGTCTTTTTCCATGCTATGGTGTCAATGACCCTGTTGCCGGGATCAATCTGGGACCATGTTTCTCCGGGCCGGTGCCTGCCTCCCAGGGGAGGAAAAGTTTTGTCGCTGGCGTCCGCGTCTTTTTCAATCACATGGATATTCTGGAAATTGACTTTCGTGGGATGGATCGTCAATTCCAGCTGGGCGGAAGCTCCGGGTTTGCCCCGGTCCTGTGCCTCATCCGTGGGAAAACCGGGAAATTTTTCAGCGTCCGCAATCATTCCCCTGCCGCCTCCTTCCTTTTTCCTGTGCTTCCCGGTGATGTGGGTAGGGATGCACACTTCCAGTTTGAGCGGTTTATCGGGCATCTGCTGCGTTTTTGAACCATATGCCCAGACTTTGATCGTATGGTTGTTTCCGACGGTCTTCGGACCCAAATCCTCATTGATGGACAATGTTACTTTACGCTTTCCATCAGTTATTCCCTCAAAGCTGCCCAAATGCGCCCCGTCCGCCAGGCTCCACCTGATGTCCTCATCTTCTCCAATGAGCGCCTTCTTTCCCGTCAACGTCAAGGTAACCTTCTCGCCCATGCCCACGCAGGTCCTTTTTTTATCCTCGTCCTCGTCCGGATTCTGTCCTTCTTCCTTGGCGATGTGGTAATCCGCGGAATACTTATGCGTTTTCGATTCAATCTTCAGACCTTGCATGGGTCCCTCCTCTTCCGCCGTCACACGGCAGGGGCATGCAAGAAGTGCGCCAAAGACGCAGATCTTCATAACAACCTTGTTTTTCAACAACATTCTTGAAAAAGTTTTCCAAAAATACGATTGAAGTCAAGGGAATTCCCATTTTATGCTGATGCCTTGCAGATATGATCCCGTTCCGCCGGGGAAGAAATGATTAGGAAGAGTTAAATAATCGACTGCTTCTGTTCCGCCGGAAACGCCTGTGAGGCTTTTCCTGATGGTGCCGCTTGCGGAAGAAACAGGCGTTTAAGCCGATGTGCGGAAGCTGCCAAAAAGGACGGATGACATTGAAAACGGCTTGAATTTGATGAAATTGAAAAAAAGCGCTTGATTTTTCATCCCCGGCCCTCTACTTATTCCGCCGAACTTATGGCTAAGAAGAGCTGGATCGCAAGAGACAAGAAAAAGGCTGACACCGTCAAGCGCTACGCGGAACTGCGTACGCAATTGAAGGCTGAGAAGGATTATATCGGTTTAACCATGCTGCCCCGCAATGCAAGCCCGACCCGTACGGTCAACCGCTGCCTTGTTTCCGGCCGCCGCCGCGCATTTATCCGCCGTTTCAAGCTTTCCCGTATTTCCTTCCGCGAACTGGCCAACGCCGGCATGATCCCCGGTGTGACCAAGTCCAGCTGGTAAGGGCTGGGAAAGGTTGCAGCCTTATAAAGATTTTGACGCTAGGCTGATTTTTATTTAGCCTAGCGTTTTACTATGCCCATATACGAGTATATTTCCGAAAACCCTGACGACCCCGGCCAGTCCTGCCCGGTGTGCCGCCGCGGTTTTGAATTGCGGCGGCCGGTGGACCGTGCGCCGCTTGAAAAGTGCCTGGTGTGCAAGCACCCGGTGCGCAAGGTCATCAGCCGGATCAATGTGCCGGAGGTGACCAAGCCCCTTTCCGTTTCCGACGCCAAGGCAGCCGGGTTCACCGTGCTGGAGCGCCGGGACAAGGGCGTTTATGAAAAACTGTAACACAAAAGCCGGGAAATATTCCGGCCTCCTTTCCCGTATACTACTTGAAACAGAATGAATGATCCGGACCCTCTGAGTATTCTTGCGGCCTTCGGGGCCGCTGAAGCGCCCGGCGCTGTTCCGGCGCTGGGTGGAATGACGCTGGCGATTGCCGGCTTTATCCTTTTTTTACTGCTGAACGCGTTTTTTGTGGCGGCCGAGTTCGCCCTGATGAAGGTTCGCGAAAGCCAGCTGCACGCCGGGGATGGCGTTCCGGCGCGTACCCGTAGGAAGCTGGCCCGGGCACGGAAGGCGGTCAAGCACCTTGACCTGTATTTGGCCGCCTGCCAGGCGGGCATTACCCTTTCTTCTCTGGCGCTGGGATTTTTGGGCACGTTTTTCGTGGCGGAGCTGACGGCTCCCTTCCTTGTTTCCCTGGGGCTGGGCGGTAAGGTTCCCGTTTACGGCATTGCCCTGGCCGTTACGTTTATTTTCTTTGCCTGCTGCCAGGTTATTTTTGGGGAGTTTATTCCCAAGGCCATGGCGGTGCGCCATCCGGACAGGGCCGCTCTGGCGACGGTCCCCCTGCTGCATTTCTTTTACACGGTGTTCAAATATACGGGCATTCTTGGCCTGACGGACGGAATTGCCCGGTTTGTGCTGAAGTACCTGCTGGGTATCGATCCCCGCTCCACGGCCTGCACGGTTCACAGCACGGATGAACTGATGTACCTGGTGGAGGAAAGCGAACGTTCCCGAGAGCTGACGAAGCAGGAGGCGGAGATCTCCAAGAATGCCCTTGAACTGAACGACATGTGCGTCAAGGACGTGATGACGCCGCGTTCCGAAGTGGACGTGATGGATTTGACGGCTCCCTTTGAGGAGAACTGGGAACTTGCCCGGAAGTCCCGCCATACCCGTTTCCCCCTGGTGGAGGGCGACCATCTGGACGAGGTGAAGGGCTGGGTGCACGTCAAGGATCTGCTCAAGCTGGTAGGGCAGGAAAATCCGGACCTTAGAAGCGTGCGGCGTGAGTTGCGCGTGGTGCCGGATACGATGCCTCTGGACAGCCTTCTGACGTTCTTCCTGAAAGAGCATGCCCATTTTGCCCTGGTGGTGGATGAGTTTGGTGATTCCATCGGCCTGGTGTTCCTGGACGATGTGCTGGAACAGATCGTGGGGGACGACATTCAGGATGAGTTTGACCAGGAGGAAATGCGGGAATTCGTCAAGACCGGCAAGGATACGTATGCCGTGAACGGAGCCGTTACCCTGTTTGACTTGGCGGATTACCTGCCTGAAATGGACCTGGATTGCCCGGGCGTCACCACCCTGGGCGGTTACGTGATCAGCCGGCTGGGTTACATTCCGGAAGAAGGGGAGGAATTGAAGATTGGCCGCTACCGGGCCGTAGTGACGGGGTCGGACGGCAGAAGAATCACGCAGATTCTGCTGACCCGCCTTCCGGAAGAACAGGAGGAGGAATGAGGCCATGACGGAAAAGTCACACCCGGATATGAGTTTTGAAAGGGAGGCCCGTTCCTCCGGTTTTCTTTATGTGGCCGGGGTGGATGAAGCCGGCCGCGGCCCTTTGGCCGGCCCCGTGGTGGCCGGGGCCGTCATTCTGCCTGAACTGCCGGAGGAACTGTCCGGGTTGAATGATTCCAAGCAATTGACCGCGGCTAAGAGGGAACGCCTATTCCTGGCTCTGCTGGATTGCGAACAGGTGGCCTGCTCCGTGGGAATGGCTTCCGTGGAGGAAATAGACCGTCTCAACATCCTGAGAGCCACTCATCTGGCCATGGCGCGCGCCGTGGAAGGACTGGCCCCGCATGCGGATTTCTGCCTGGTGGACGGCTTGCCCGTCAAGGGGCTTCCCGTTCCGCACCGCGCTATCGTGAAGGGAGACGGCAGGAGCCTTTCCATTGCCGCCGCCAGCGTGCTGGCCAAGGTGACGAGGGACCGCATGATGACGGAGGCGGATGCCTCCTATCCGCAGTACGGTTTTGCAAAACACAAGGGATATGGCACGAAAGCCCACATGGAAGCCCTGCGGAGGCATGGGCCCTGTCCGCTTCATCGCCGCTCGTTTGCGCCGGTTTCACAAATGGAACTGTCCATTCCTGAATAGGAAGGAGCGGGATACGGCATGGCTGGGAATGTACGGGGAACTGGCAGCGGCCTCTTTCCTGCGTGGGGAAGGGTTTTCCGTTTTAAGGAGGAATTGGCGTCCCGTCAGGGGCGGGGAACTGGACCTCGTGTGCCGGGACGGGAACTGCCTGGTTTTTGTGGAAGTGAAAACCCGTACGGGAAACAGTTACGGGGGAGCCCGCCGCGCCGTGGACGCCCGCAAAAGGGCGCTGATACGGCGGGGAGCGGCGGAATGGCTCCGCCAGCTTCCGGAACCGGTTCCCTCCCGTTACGATATTGTGGAAGTCCTGTACCGGGAGGGGAAGCCCCCGGAATTCAGGCATATACGCGGAGCGTTCAGGGAGAAGGATTTGCCCGCTTCATGAAAAGCGCCGCAGGCGCAGGGCGTTCAGAATGACGGATACGGAGCTCAGGCACATGGCCCCTGCCGCAATGACGGGAGAAAGCAGGATGCCCCAGAAGGGATAGAGGATGCCGGCGGCTATGGGGATTCCCAGAGCGTTGTACACGAAGGCGAAACCCAGGTTGGATTTCATGTTTTTCACGGTGGCGGTGGAAAGGGCGAAAGCCTTGGAAATCACCAGCAGGTTCCCCTTCACCAGCGTGACGCCGCAGCTCTGCATGGCTACGTCCGATCCCGTTCCCATGGCGATGCCCACATCCGCTTCCGCCAGTGCGGGAGCGTCGTTAACGCCGTCCCCCGCCATGGCGACCACGGCGTTCCCGCTTTTCAGGGAGGCGATGAGCGCCTGCTTGTCCGCCGGTGTCATTCCTCCGTGGAATTCGGAAATGCCCAGCTCCCTCGCCACGGCTTCCACCGTCGCGGGCGCGTCCCCGGAGGCAATGATGATGCGGATGCCGCGCGCAGTAAGGTCCGCCAGGGCCTGGCGCGTGTTTTCCCGGATTTTATCCGCCAGGGAGAAGGCTCCCGCCGCCTGGCCGTCCACCGCGGCAAAGACAGTAACGCGGCCCTGTCTCCGCTGTTCTTCCACCCACGGAGCCAGGGAGGAGATGTCTACGCCCCGCTTCTGCATCATGTCTGCGGTGCCTACGCAAACCTTGCTGCCCTGGAAAGTCCCGGCCACGCCGCCGCCCGGGAAGGACTGGAAATCCTCAATGGGCGACAGGGTGAGCTTTTCCTCCGCCGCCTTCTGGAGGAAGGCGTGCGCGATGGGGTGTTCGCTGTTCTGCTCCAGAGAGGCGCACCGGGCGAGCAGCGCGTCCATATTCACGTTGTTCCCCGTGGTTACGTTGACCAGGGATGGCCTGCCTTCCGTGAGGGTGCCTGTCTTGTCCATCACCAGGATATTGACCTTGTGCATGGTTTCCAGAGCGGCCGCGTCCCGGAAAAGGATGCCCAGGGAGGCCGCCTTTCCGGAAGCCACCATCATGGACATGGGAGTAGCTAGGCCAAGCGCGCAGGGGCAGGCTACGATCAGGACGGCGACGGCGTTCACCAGCCCGTGCGGCCAGGATGGCTGCGGCCCCCAGAATCCCCAGGCGAAAAACGTGAGAACGGCAATGAGCACCACCGCAAGCACAAAGTAGCGCGCCACCTTGTCCGCCAGCCTCTGCATGGGGGCCTTGGTCCGCTGGGCCTGGGCCACCAGGTTGACGATACGCGCCAGGACGGTGTCATTCCCCACGTTCTGCGCCGTCATGGTGAAGGTGCCTGTGGTGTTCAGCGTGGCGCCGATCAGCTTGTCGCCGGGAACGTGGGAGACGGGAATGGGTTCTCCGGTCAGCATGGACTCGTCTACATCGCTTCCCCCATCCTTCAGGACGCCGTCTACCGGAATCTTTTCTCCCGGTTTCACTCTCAGCACGTCGCCGGTCTGCACGTCCTTCAGGGGAATGTCGCTTTCCACCCCGTTGGGGAGTACCAGATGGGCGGTGGCGGGGGCCAGATTCATCAGGGCCCTGATGGCTTCCGCCGTACGGGATCTGGCTTTCAGTTCCAGCACCTGGCCCAGAAGGCTGAGGGAAATGATGATGGCCGCCGCCTCATAATAAACGGGAACATGCCCGTCATGGGTAAAAACGGGGGGAAACCAGCCGGGCACGATGGTAGCGGCCAGGCTGTACAGAAAGGCGATGGAGGTTCCGGCGCCGATCAGCGTCCACATGTTGGGATTGCGGGTCTTGATGGAATCCCATCCCCGGACCAGGAGCGGCTCTCCCGCCCACAGGACCACGGGGATGGCCAGGAACAGTTCCACCCAGTTCTGGACTCCGGCGTTCATCCAGCGCGCAAGATGGCCGCCCATGGAAATAATGAAGATCAGGACGACGAAAGGCAGGGAAAAATAAAAACGCCTGCGGAAGTCATTCAGCTCCGTATCGTCCCGGGCGTTTGCGGAAGGGAGCAGTGGTTCAAGCGTCATGCCGCAGATGGGGCATGCTCCGGGATGATCCTGCCGGATTTGAGGGTGCATGGGACAGGTGTACACCGTACCGGGAGCGGCGGCCGCAGACTCCATGGCAGAGGAATGGTCCATGTCTTCATGGTGGTGCATGGGCATGTCCATGCCCTTCATGTCCATGCCGTGTCCGGCGTCCGGAGGGTGGGCAAGAGCTTCTTCCGGCGCTGCCGTGAATTTATCCCGGCAGGAACGGCTGCAGAAAAAATAGGTTTTCCCCTGATAGCCGGCCTTCCAGGGAGTATCTTCCCCGACTTGCGCTCCGCAGACGGGGTCCGTGTGTCCGGAAGCTCCATGCCGGGCATGCGGGCTGTTGGTCATGTCCATACGGAAAGTGAGACAATTCCGGGACCCTTTCCGTTCCGGGACAGCCATGATTGGAAAAACCGCGGAAGCGGCTTCAAGCCCGCATTTCTCCATGCGGGCACAGATTGCTCCTGTCTATTATATATAGTGCAGGAGGAAAAATCATTCCGCCCTGAGCGCCAGAATGGCTTCCATGAAATCTTGGGGAATATCCATGCGGGCCAGTTCGTCCTGAAGAATGACGCCGTTGGCTCCGGCGTCCAGCATGCGGCGCGCGTCTTCCACGGTGCGGATGCCTCCTGCGGCCAGGACGGTGACGGAGGCGGGAATTTCTTCAATGAGTTTTTCCGTAACCGCCGGATTGGCCTGGAGGGTATGCGGATCCGCATTGTTGATGCAGACGAATTCCGCTTCCAGATCCATGGCGGTTTCAAGCTCATTCAGGGTATGGACTTCCATCATCACGTCCAGTCCCAGCCCGGAGGCCATGCGGTACAGGTCTTCCAGGTCCTTTTCCGGCAGGGCGGCCGCCACCAGGTTGACGGCGTCCGCTCCCGAGACGATGGCCTGGCAGATCATGGCGGGATGGATGAAAACGTCGCGCGCCATGACGGGGACAGTGCTGATTCTGGAAATGGTGGAAACCATGTCCCAGGAACCGCCGTATACCTCCGGTTCCACGGCGATGGAAATGCCCTGCGCGCCGCCCTGGATGAACATGCCGTACAGGTGGCGGAGGTCCTGGTTTGACTCCCGGAGGTTGAGGACGGGATGGACCCTGGACATTTCCGGGACGACGGAAAGACGGTTTTCCCCAAGGTCCACCGCGGTGCGGAATCCCGCATAGTCATTCCTCTGGATGGCGGAGGCCCGCAATTTCCCTTCCAGGGGAAGGATTTTTTTCAAGTCGGCGCGTTTGCGCTCCAGAATGCTGTTTAAATAATCCATATGTTACTTTTTGGGCAGGAAATAGGAACGTTGCTTTTCGGAAATGGGAAGGCCGGCCTGTTCCATGACGCACAGCATGTCCTCCCAAACCTTTCGTTTTTCTGAAATATCCTCCGTGCGGAGGAGGTAGCTGGGATTGTAAGTAACGCGCACAGGCGTGTCGAAAGCCGTGTGGAACGTCCCCCTCAGGGCGGAAAGCGGCGTCTCTCCGGATTGGAGGATGCCCCTGGCCGCGATGGCGCCCAGGGCTACCACCACTTTCGGGCGCACCAGCATGATTTCCTCCCGGAGAATGGGGAGGGATACCTCTATCTCCCGGTCCGTGGGAGGCCGGTTGTTGGTAAGCTGGCGGGGGAGGGCGGGGCGGTACTTGACCAGATGGGTCAGGTAAATGTCCGTACGGGAAAGCCCCATGGCTTTCAGCATGGCGTCCAGCTTCTGTCCGGAGGGGCCGGCCAGGGGAACGCCCTGCTTTTCTTCATACAGGCCGGGGGCGTCCGTGACCATCATGATGTCCGCCCTGGGACTGCCGGAGGAAAAGACGGGCGTGTCCCGCAGGGACTCCATATTCCGAAGCGGCGGCCAGTTGACGACCAGTTCCCGGAGGGAGGACAGTTTCTCTTCCTCCGTTTCACCTTCCAGGGCAAAGGAAATATGGCGGGGCAGCGTGGCTTCCTCCTCCGTTCTGCCCGGCTGTACTCCGTTGAGGATGTCCCGGAGTTCGTTGCCGAAGGAAACTTCATCCACGGAGTCCGGCGGCTGGCCTGGAATTTCCGGCGGCGGCTGCGTTTCTCCGGAAACAGAGGGGGCGGAAACGGAAGAGGGGATTTCCCCCCTGGCGATCCGCCGTGCGTCCATGACCCATTTCCTCAAGACCGTTCTGGCCTCCTCCGTGACGGCAGCCTTCTCCACGCCCCGGGATAACAGGGCGCGCAGGTAGTCCAGCGTGAGGTGTTGGGGCAGGCCGGCAGACATGTTCGTTCCGGAGTGTAATCTATTTCCGGAGGGATGCAACTGCCCATTGGGTGTGCGCCCGGCCGCCGGGAGCAGGAGGCTTGGCGTCATCTGAAGAGCGTCGCAGGAAAGAGGGGAAAGAGAAAAAAGGAAGGGCGGCTATGAAATTTCCCCCCCTCTTGTCCATGAATGCCGTTCAACGGGGCAATGCCCGCCTGCAAGCGGGCATGCTTGTTCCGGGACCGTTTTACAGGAGGCAGGGAATTGATTCGTTCGCCTTCCGGCTTTCCCTGCTCTTCAGGGTTGAAGCTTCGTTTTCCGTCCAACCGGGCTTTTCCGGTTCCCGCTCCGGAAAAATTACAGGAGAAAACGGAAGGATTCCTTTCCTGCGCAGAGCGGGCTGTTCCCCGCATCTTTCTTTTTCTTGGCATGGAAGTTTCTCCAGAATTTGAAAAACTGCTGCAAGACGGGTTACGGGATGTTTTTTCAATCAGGCCTGCATGCCTTTTTTTCTATAGCTTTCCCATGGCCGGAGCATGCCCCGGTAAAAATCCCGTGTCCCGAATCCTTATTGCCGGGAAATGTTCTTCCCAACCTCTTCCCGAACCCTGCATTGCGGCATATTGGGAAGCAGGAAGGGCGCAGATAAGGAAACGGGAAAGGAAAAATTCACGTGGAAGCCTGAACAGCAAAGGGAAATTCGTTCAAGGGGAGACGCGATTTTTCCATCCATGACGGCCTTCCGGAATTTGGCCCATTGAACTTTTTTAGGGAATCTTTTGAAGGATTGAGGTCGATTTTCTCTTATATCATATTTATAGTAAGCAAGATGTATTAAAAATAAAAAAGTGTGTCGTGATGTGATAGAAAAAGATGTTTCGTGAAGTATATTATTTGTCATGATATGACAAAAATGCGGCATGTTTTATATATTGCTTATTTTTAGCGTTTTATATTAATAGGTTTTCCTTGTTTGGAAGGGGGTCGGTGAAAAAAAAGGATTGCCAAGGCAGAAATTATTTCGTACCCAAGAGCCGCCGTTGCCGATTTTTCGGCTTCCGCACATGGCCTGAAGGTTCTGCCGGAGTGACTGCCATGTGTATGGCGCCTAACCTCATACCGCATGAATTTAAGAATAATTGCCACCCTGTCTTGTGCCGTCGCGGCCATGTTTGTCAGCAGTTGCTCGACAAACGGAGCTGTAACCGGCATGGGGAAATCCAGTAGTGACGCCCTTGTTTTGGCCCGTGTAGGTGAAAATGCCCAGGGATTTGTTCAGCCCCTGGCGCCGAGCCGTTCGGCAGTGCCTTCTTCCAAGCTCCCCAAACTGGGGCGCGACAAACACAAGATGCCGTTTTACCACCCCGCCCAGCGCACCCGTGTAGTACGCACCACGGCTTATACCCATTCCGAACGTGACCATCTGGCCTACGGACCCCGGAATGCCGTTGGCACGACGCTGAAATACACTTCTTCCGTGCGCAGCGCCGCTGCGGACTGGTCCGTTTACCCTCTGGGAACAACCTTCCGCATCAAGGGGCAGCCCTATCTCTACGTCGTTGACGATTACGGGAGCGCCCTGGTCGGCACCGGAACCATTGACATTTACCAGCCTAACAAGAAGCTGATGAAGGAATGGGGCCGCCGCTATGTGGAACTGACCATCGTCCGCTGGGGAGACCCCGCCAACAGTCTGGAAGTGCTCGGCAGCCGCCGCGGCTATAGGCACTGCCGCGCCATGTATGCGGCCCTGCAGCACCGCGTGTCCAAGGGGCTTTACGCCAAGGCTGACTGACCGGATTCCTGAACCCTTTAACCCGGGCGCCGCCATTCATCACATGGCGGCGCTTTTTTATTTTCCGGCGTGCGTGCAGGATGGTAATCTGGCGGCATGGATACGAAAAAACGGGCTTCCATTGTCCGGGAGGAACTCATGTCCCTGTATGGGAACCCTCCCATCCCCCTGGCGCACCGCGACGCCTACACCCTGCTGGTGGCGGTTCTTCTGTCCGCCCAGTGCACGGACAAGCGCGTAAACCTGGTGACCCCGGCCCTGTTCGCCCTGGCTTCCACCCCGGAGGAAATGGCCCGGCAGGATGTGGAAGCGGTCCGGGAAATCGTGCGGCCCTGCGGCCTCTCGGAAAGGAAGGCGTCCGCCATCGTGAACCTCAGCCGCATCCTGGTGGAAAAATACCAGGGGCAGGTTCCCTGCGACTTTGCGGCCCTGGAATCCCTTCCTGGGGTAGGGCATAAAACGGCCTCCGTCGTCATGACTCAGGCCTTCGGCGTTCCTGCCTTTCCGGTGGATACGCACATTTTCCGCCTTTCCCGGCTGTGGGGGCTGAGCAAGGGGAAAACGGTGGAAGCCGTGGAACGTGACTTGAAAAGCCTTTTCCCTGAAAATTCATGGGGAGATCTTCATTTGCGCATCGTCTTGTACGGGCGTGAATACTGCTCTGCGCGGGGTTGCGGAGGGCGCTGTCCGATCTGCAGCCGGCTGGCCCGGGAAGACGGTTCCGCGGGTGTCTGAATTTTTGCCAGGGCCCGAAATGAATGCTTGCAAGTCTGAATTTGCATGCTTTAATACACCAGTATCTTTTCGAACAACCATATAACTTAAATTATGAAGAACCTTTTTAGACTGGGTTTCCGTTTCGCCGCATTTGCTTCCGTCCTGATGGCCGCGTTTTCTACATCCGCCTTTGCTCAGGAAGCTGCCGAAGCCGCTGTTCCGCAGGAACAGACCATGCTTGACAAATGGATCATCGCCGGTGGTTGGACCATGATCCCGATTATGCTGGTGGAAGCCTTCATCGTTTTCCTGGTAATCTACAACATGGTGGCTCTGAAAAAGGAAAAATTCTGTCCGGAAGACCTCAAGGTCACCCTGCTGCAGCTGATGGCCGAATGCCGCATCCGCTCTGCCATTGAAGTGGCAGCCGGCAGCCCCACCTATCTGGGCCGCCTGGTTGCGTATGCCCTGCCGAATGTGGACGCCACCCGTCCGGAAGACCTTGGCAAGGACGCCATTGAAGACGCCGTAGCCGACTTTACGGCCAATGAAAGCCGTTCCGTATTCAAATGGATTAACATGCTGGCCCTTTGCGCGCAGATTTCCCCCATGCTCGGCCTCTTCGGTACGGTGCAGGGGATGGTGGGCGCGTTCGGCACGCTGTCAAGCGCCGGACAGGCAGACCCCACCCAGCTTGCCGGTGACATCTCCGTGGCTCTTCTGACGACCTTCTGGGGCTTGATCAACGCCATTATCGCCACGCCGTTCTTCTTCTTCCAGAAGGGCATCGCCAACGCCCATATTGCCGAATGCGTAGGCACCGTGCAGGAAATGGTGAACACCTCCATCAACGTGGTGAACGCCGAAGCCCAGCTTGCCCGCATTCCCGAAGGCCTGGCCTGATCGCCGGGAAAGACGGTCCGGTCCGGAAGTTTCCGCCCAGGCGGAGCCGGGCCGGAGAATCTCAACCAAATGTAGCTTATGGGTAAGAAAAAAGCCAATGTAGCGGCCGACGAAGAGAGCGGGGAAATGGATATGTCCCCCATGATCGACATGGTTTTCCTCCTGTTGATCTTCTTCGTGGTGAACGCTACGGCCATTACCGTTAAAAAGGATAAGAACATTCAAATGCCCACGGCCAGCAGTTCCGGTGAAGTGAAATCCGCCAACGGCTGTATCGTGGTGAATGTGTACGGTGAAGGGGATGGAAAGCGTCCCGCCGGCATGGACCCCAACGTTCGCTGGGCTTCCGATGTCAGTGCGCCGCTCAACTCTCCGGATGAACTGAAGGAATATATCAAAAACCTTGCGGAACGCTTCAAGGACAAGCAGGACTTTGAAACCCGCCTGTATCTGCGCGGCGACCAGAAGGCCCTGTTCAAGGGCTCCCGGGAAGTGATTCGCGTGGCTGCGGAATGTGGCGTGGTCAAGGTGATCTTTGCCGTATTGCCTGCTAAAAATTCCTCTGCTGCAAACAAGGCCGAATAACATTACGCGCTATGGCAAGACATAAAAAATTGGAGATGGTTGAGGATGAAGATCCCAAGCTGGATATTTCCTCCCTCATCGACGTGTGCTTCCTTCTGTTGATTTACTTCATTGTGGCGACCTCCCTGATTCAGGAACGCAAGCTGGACATGTCCATGCCGGGGCAATCCGTGAGCGATACCGCCTCCCAGATTGAACCGGCGCTGATCCGCATCATCAAGGACGGCACCATTTACTGGGGCAAGGACAACAGCCTGATGATTGACAATGACATGAACAACCATAACCTGGCGACCCTCGTGCAGCAGCTGGAAGCCAAGAAACAGGAAGCCAGCGCCGTAGGCACCAAGCCGGTAGTTCAGTTGTGGGTGGAGGGCGATGTTCCCCACCAGCGCGTCATTGACGTCATGAACGCTTTGACAGAAGCAGGAATTACCACGGTGGCCCTGACCGACCTCAAGGACGACTAAGCCATTCACGGATGGACCGTGTTATTGATGTTCGGCTTCCCTGCAAGAGTGTGGAAGTGGCCCGCTGTCTTTTTTTCTTATGGTCCGGTCAAATCATGTAGCCCGGTGGGGGGCAATCCTGATCGTCTTCTCGAACGCCGTTCAGGCATTACCGTTGAAGGCGTCTCAGGAATCGGGCGCCTGCCGCAGCATCCCGGTTTCCGAGACGGCAGGATGTAGTGCGCGGCGGGGAGAGGAAGGCCTTCAGATGCAGGAAGATGAACATTCCGGAGAAATCAGGTCCTCCTTCGGCAACATCGTGATTAATGTGTATGGCAAAAAGGAGGACAGGCGTCCGGAAGGTATTGATTCCAGTATCCGCTGGGGATCCGGCTCCCATGAGCCTCTCCATTCCCCGGAAGAACTAAAGAAACATATCAAGAAGCAGGCAGAACAGCTGAGGGCAAAGGGCTGTAAGGAGCCTTTCCTCTATCTGCGCGGTGACCGGAGGGCTCTCTTCACGGATTCCCGCGAAGTTATACAGGTTGCCGCAGAATGCAATGTGAAGAGGGTTCGTTTTTCCGGACCTCCTGTTGCAGCAGTTCCAGGCATTCCTGAAAGGCCGCAGAGCGGGACGGTTTCATCAATGCCGTCCGCTTCCATTTTTCTTCTTCCGCATGCTCTCTTTTACGGTAACGGGAATGGCCTTTTTTATCCTCTGGTGGAGGAGAAAGGGAGCCTGGGGGTTATCGTCGAGTGGCTGAAAAACAAAAAGCGGAGCGCGGGGAGGGCGGGAGGCAGGGTAGTGGTTCAGTTAATGGTGGCTGGAGATGTTCCCAATCAGCGCGCCGCAGCTGTCATGGATGTTTTGATGAGAGCCGGGATGGACTCAGTGGTCCTGAAAACTTTCAAGGATAGTTGAGAGAGGGGCGTTCATTTCGTTAATGGCCGGAATTTGCTCCGGCTCGGAATGCCGGATCTTTTTTTGAAAGAGCAGGATTCTCAGAGATAAAAAGGCCTTTTTGGTTCCAAACCCAATCCTCCCTTAAGGGAACGCGAGCAGGAAGAACTTTCTTGCAAGGATGACTAAAAATACAGAACTTTCTGCTTTAGAGTTTGCAGCATCCTGTTAGAATGACGCAATCCATTACAGATAGGTGCATTCCGTGCATTTGCACAGATATTGTACCTATTCTATTATCTCTTCTGTTTCAACGAATTTTAAACACATGATCAAATCAAACTATACTACTGCACTGGCTGCAGGCCTGGTTTCCGTGGTGAGCATTGGGGCGGCGCTCCCGTCCAGTGCCCAGCATGGCCCGCGCGATTACCAGCGCACGGCCCTGACCGCCATGAAGGAAGGCAAGTGGCAGGAAGCCCTGGATGCCGTGGACCGCTGCATCCGCGTTTATGAACCCCGTATCAAGACGCTGGGGCTGGATGACGGCTTCGGCTGGTTCTATTACCAGAAGGGCGTCTGCCTGGCCCAATTGAAGCAATACAAGGAAGCTGTGGAAGCGTTCAAGGCGTGTTACACCAAGTTCCCGAGCGCCAAGAACCAGCTCGTGAAAATGGCCCTGTTCCGCGAGGGGGAAAACTATTGCCGCCTTGGGGATTTTGCCAAGGGCGCGGAGCTGCTGGAGAAATTCCTGAAGGAATACCGCAGCGACCCTGTAGCCCGGAATGTTAATGCCGGTGAAGTGCAGGGACTGCTGGCCCAGTGTTATTTCAAGATGGATCCGCCCGCCTTTGAGAAAGGGCTGGAAAACCTTACCTCCTGCGTCACCTCCCGCTACAAGGGGCGCCGCATTACGGATGCCGTCATCACCAACGGCTTCCTGGCGATGGTGGATGCCGCCATCAAGACCGGCAAATGCCAGGAAACGGTAAAATTTGTGGAAGCCCATCCTTCCGTGATGAACATCAGCCCCACCCGCGTGGCGCTGTACGCTCCCCGGCTGGTGAGCTACATTGCGGAAGTGCTGGAAAAATCCCGCGCCCTTCTCCAGGAAGGAAAGCAGAAGGAGTCTGAAGACTACGCCTCCCTGGCAATGGTGCTGATGGGCCTCCTGCCCGACCAGGCCGGAGTGCTGGCGGACGCCAACCATTCCCTGGACCGCCTGGGACGCGCCAACGGCGCCGTGCCCGGCGTGACGGACCTCTCCCATACGCTGGACAGGACGAAGGTGACCGCCCTGATTGACCAGTTCAACAAGATGAAGGAGGAAGGGAAGGTCATGGACGCCTTCACGTTCAGTTTCATGGGCAACCAGGCCCTGGTGCATGGTTCCCAGCGGGTCGCCCGCGCCGCTTACCAGCTTATCAATGAATCCTATCCGGACGCCCCGGGCAGGGAGGACAACCTCTATTACCTGGCCATGACTACCTGGCAGTTGGGAGAAGCGGACAAGGGCGGCGAGCTTGTGGCGCAGCACCTGAAGGAATTCCCGAATTCCAAGTATGCCCCCATGCTGAACACCCTGTCCCTGGAAGGACTGCTGAAGGACAAGAAATTCGATCTCTGCGTCCAGCAGGCGGACAAGGTCATGGAGCTGCACAAGGACGACCCCACCCACAAGTTCTATGAATTGGCCCTGTACTGCAAAGGCGCCTCCCTGTTCAACCTGGGGGCTGCGGACGCCGCCCGCTACAAGGAAGCGGTGCCGGTGCTGGAACGCTTCGTGAAGGAATACCGTGACAGCACCTACCTGAAAACGGCCATGTACCTGCTGGGTGAAACCTACACGAACCTGGGCAATACGGATGAAGCCATCCAGGCCTTCACCAATTACATTGCCCGTTTCCCGGACAAGAATGACGCCAATATGGCCGCCGTGCTTTATGACCGTGCCTTCAACTACCTGAACCGCAAGAACCCCGGAGACGAGGAGCTTGCCACGAAGGATGCGAAGGAAATCGTGGACAACTTCAAGGAGCACCGCCTGTTCCCGTATGCCAACAACCTGCTGGCGAACCTGTATGCCGGCAGCAAGGAGCATGAACAGGAAGCGGAAGGCTATTTCCTGGCCGCTCTGGAATCCGCCAAAAAGCTGGGCGACAAGCGCCCCGCCGCGGAAGCCGTGTACAACCTGCTCATCAATGCCACCAAGAAACCTCTCCCCGTAGAACCGAAGGAAGCCGTGGAAGCGGCCAGGACGGCGCGACGGGACGAAGTCAAGAAGTGGTATGACGAGTACTGGAAGAACAGCGACCAGCCCGGCAGCCGCTACAGCCTCCAGCTGGCTGCCGCAGCCATGGACTTCTTCAAGGACGACAAGGAGATGTTTGACCCCGCGTCCGTCAAGATGCAGGAAGTCATTGTGAGGGAAGGCAAGAAGGACGATCCCAAGATGACCGTTCTTCTGGAGGAAGCCGTCAACTCCTACACCAAGACGTACATGGCCGGCAATCAGGCGCTGGGCCGCAATCTGGACGCCAACGCCATGCGCAACCACTTCTACCGGTTCCCCGGCGTGGACAATGACAAGGACAAGACGCTGAGCGCCATGCTCCGCATGGCCGTCATTGCCCAGACGCAGGAACGGTATGAAAAGGCTCCCACGGAAACGGACGAACAGCGTGCCGAGAAGGCCGCTCTGGAAGGTCTGGTCAAGCAGCTCTTCGTGGAGCTGAAGCGGGACTTCAAACCTTCCGACCTGCCTCCGTACACGCTCGTGAAGCTGGGTGTCCACCTGGCCAATACGTCCCAGCCGGAAGAAAGCATCGCCTACTTTGATGAAATCCTGGACCCGTCGGAACCTGATCCGGTGCGCAAGAAGGCCCGCATCAACGGCATGTCCAAGTACCGCAAGAATGCGGTCTTCGGGAAGGCCGTTGCTCTGGGCCGCAGCAAAGATAACGCCAAGGTGGAAACCGCCATCAAGATGATGAAGGATGAACTCAGCAAGGAGGAATCCAGCGCCAACCCGGACCGCAAGGCCATGGAAGACGCCCAGTACAACCTGGTCAAGTTCACCTCCGCCCGCCAGGACTGGCCGTCCGTCATTGCCGCCGCCGACAAGTACCGCGAGAACAAGTCCTACAAGAAGAATCTGCCGGAAGTCCTCTACCTGCAAGGTGAAGCCTACCTGAAGCAGAACGAGCTGGACAAGGCCCTGATCAACTTCATGAACATCACGGGCACGTACAAGGGCCTCGTGAAGTGGTCCGCTCCCGCCGTGCTTGCACAGATGGATACGCTGTGGAAGAGGAACACGATGTCCCAGGGGGCGGGCAAGCAGCCGTCCGACAGGTATATCGCCTGGAAGGCCGGCAGCCAGTATGTGCAACTGCTGGATACTCCCGCCAACCGCAAGAAGATGACGGCAGAAGACAGTGCCCTGGTCAACGAGGTGAAGGATAAGACGGCCAAGTTCGGCTCCGATCCCGCCGTCAGCCAGGAACGGGCGGACATCGCCGCCTATGAAGCCGCCATACGCGCCGCCAAGGGCCAGAAGTAACAACAAAAGGTTTAGCAATCAACAATATGAAAGCACTTTCAGTAATAATGGTATTGGCCGGCTTGTCCACCCTGGTTCCGGCTATGGCTCAGAATGCCCAGAATCCCCAGCGCCTGCGCGCCAGGGCTGCCGCTCCGGCCATCAAGAATGGCCGCCCGACGGATATTTACATTCTTTCCGCCAACGGCCCCATGGTCCAGTTCGTGGAAAGCCGGGAATCCCAGGAAGTCCTCCAGCAGATGGCCAGCGCCTTCAAAACGCTGTACATCTTTGAAACGGATGATTTCGTGGACGCCAAGGTGGCTATGGAAAACCGGAAATACCAGGACGCCCGCAACAAATTCCATGCCCTGGTGAACAAATATGCCTCCACGCTTTCCATCAAGGACAGCCTGTCCGCCCGGGCGGCCGTTTATGAATTGGAGTGCGCCATGCGCATGATGGACTGGGCCGGGGTCAAAGGCCTGCTGGCCAAGTTCCCCGTAAGGGGTTCCAATCTGTCCCCCTCCGCCCAGGATGATCTGGAGGTTGCCAAAATCATGGCCCTGATTCCGGACAAGGACTGGAACGGCGTGAAAAGCCGTGCCGCCTCTTTCCTGGCCACCAAGAAAAATGCCACCCGCCTTCAGCAGGCGCGGATGAAGTATGCTCTTGGGGCCGCCGCCATGGTGGCCCAGGATTGGAACAAGGCTCTGGATTACTTTGCGGAAGCCCTGGTGCTGCTGCACGGTTCCGATGAAGAACTGGCCTCCGCCTGCGTGGTGCGTTCCCTAGACTCCTACCTGCACATGCCGGATGTGGCCAAGTTCCTGGAGGATTCCGCCGTGACGGCTGCCGTGGAAGCCAGAAAACACAATCCTGAAACCGTGATTCCCGACTTGCAGATGAAGGCCCGTCCCGCGCACGTCAAGGAAGCGGCCGCGCTGTACCGCCTGCATGAACTGATGCTTCCGGACAGGAAGCTGCCGGCCAAGTACGATGGGTTTGCGGTTTCCTACAAGCATCCCGCTGCCGTTGCTCCGGCCCAGACTCCCGCTCAGGCGCCTGCCCAAGCCCCGGCACAGGCTCCCGCCCAGCCGGAGAAAAAGTAGTAACGAACTGACGCGGCGGGTTTTCTGCCAGCCGCCTTCCATTCAACAAGGACTGTCTCCCCTTCACAGGGAGACAGTCCTTTTTTGTACTTCGTTCCCTCATGAGGGTACCGCATCCCTACTGTCCGGAATGGCTGCCGCGCCTTAGGGGACGCTGCACGTTTTCCGGAGACATTTTTTCATTGGGAAAATGCGGAAGAGCCGCTGGCAGGGAGAGAACAAGAGCGGTTAAAAAACGGTGCGTACCGTAGGGAGGGGCTCTCTTGAGCGCAGACTTGCGGAAAAATATGAGGTGGCGGCTGCGGGCGCGTGTTCCACAAGGAAGAAAAGACAGTTTTTTGCAGATGATGCAGTTTCCGGGACTTTGTGCGGAGATGCCTGGAAAGCCATATTCCGTATGTTTTGCCCTGGCGCGGGGAAGGAGAAACGGCGTTGTTGATGATAGGGGGCCGGAACAGGGAAACCGGTGCGGCTGTTGCGGCTTCCATGACTGTTTGGGGTTTGCCTCCCCCTCAAGCTGAAAGCCGGGAATGAAGAATTCCGCATGGACGGCCAGCCGGCCACTCAACGCCGGAGAGGGAACAGGGGGCAGGAAGGCCGTTGCGCGGCGCTGTCCTCCGTTAGAAGGTATCCTTTTGTTGGTTTTCTGCCCCCATGTACGGAACGCCCCTGCGTCCGGGAAAAAAGCTCGTCTTTTCAGAAGCTTTATTTTTCCCGTGCAGGGTCATTCCCTGTTGGAGGATTTGGGGGGTCCGGAAGAATGATGTCAGGCCGCAGTGCGCCGGCGCCGCAGCATGGAGAGGGAAAAGCCGAACAGGCCCAGGGCAGCGGCAGCCGGTTCCGGCGTGTTGAAATTGACGCCTACGTAGCCATCCCGGCTCATATCCAGCTTATACCCTCCTTCCGTCCGTACTTCCAGCCCTTCCAGGCTGATGCCGTTCCCTGCCAGTTTGAAGTAAACCATGCCGGACCCATCCACCGGAAGAGCGTCCGGAGTTCCCATCAATTGAAGGATTACATTGTTGAATAAAAGAGAGCCGGAGGCTGTGGAATTCCCCTCCAGGCTGAACAGGGGCTTGTCCTGGCTCAGGGAGGCCATATCCAGGGTAATGGTCAGGTTTTCCAGGGTGACGGAAGCGCCCGGGGAAAGGGATGAGCCCTGGATGCTGATGGAATGGAAGTTTTTCAAATCGCTTGAAAACGTGAGGTCCGTCTCCGCCGGTTGGAAGACCATGGTGTTGAAGCCTGTTCCTCCGTCCACGCTGCCGTTCACTGTTCCGCCGGAATAGGAAAATACATCGTCGCCGGAACCCATGACCACCGCCTGGCCGCTGCCTCCTGTAATGGTTCCTCCTTCCATGAAGATGCAGTTCTCCCTGTCGCTGACAATCCTGATGCCCACGCCGTTGGCGCCTGTTCCCTCAATGGTGCCGCTGTTGGTGATCCGGATGGCTTCAAAGGCATTGCCGCCGTCGGAATCATCCACCAGAATGCCGTAGGCCTGGCCGTTCGTGTTGGAATTGGAAGCCGTGATGGTCCCGGTATTGGTTACGACGCCCCCGCCGATGGCAAGGCCGTCCGCACTGCCGAAGGAGTCCTTGGCAATAATCGTGCCGGAATTGGTCAGGTTTACGATGTAATCCACGTCCACGCCGTCGCCGTCCAGGGTGGTTGCGTCTCCGGTGCCGCTGATGACGCCGTCTTTGCCGTTAACCACGGTGACCACGTACTTGTCGTCCTGCTGGAGGGCGGCGTTCCAGTCCCAGTTCAGGCCGGAACCTCCCCTGCCTTCAATCCTGCCGTTATTGCTGATGGCGGCTTTCCCTTCTCCGGTAACTCCGTGTTTCATGCCGGTGATTTTCCCTCCGCTGTTGTTGGCAAGATCCAGGCCATGGGCAAAGGTGTCAATGCCGTCGTCTTCCGGATCGTAATGCTTGGCCGTGATGCCGTTTTCCCCCGCAGCCGTGGTTTCAATCGTGCCATTGTTGGTCACAGTGGCGTTATTGCCCAGTTTGACGGCTCCTTTCTGACCGGCGGAAATGGTACCGTTGTTGGTGATGGTGGCGGACGTGTTGATCATGTAGCGCAGGTCGATGGCCTGTTTTTCCGTTCCGGTCATCGTGCCGGAATTGGTCACGCTGATCAACTGTCCCGTTATTCCGTTTTCCATGCCCTGGTCCAGGACAAGGGCGCTTTTTCCGGAAATCCTGCCTCCTTCCATTACCGCGATCTCAAGGGCGGACTGGATGGGGTCTTTCAGGTTGACGGCATTTTTGGCGACGTTCAGGAATCCGGTTCCCGTGACGGTCAGTTTGCCCTCCGTCATGTTGACGGCCTTGGTCTGGGTGTCGCTGATGGTCTGGTCCGCAAGGGAGGGCGCGGCAAGCAGAACCGCCGTGGCCAGGGTCGTGGCTGTGGAATAAAGATGGTGTGCCTTCATGGTGACAAGCTCCGCAGGTTAACGGGAGCGACGCCACCATGCCAGAACGGACGCGCGGGAGGGAAACCTGTTCGTGCAACAAGTTTGCCACGGGGAATGGCGCGAAGCAGGGAGGAAAGGAAGAAGGACGCCTACCGCAGGACGGGGGCGCTTTTCACTTCCTCCGTCCATTTCCTGTACAGGTCCGGGGAAATTTCGGAGGGCTTGATTTCCGAGCGTTCGCCCCAGAAGACGGCCGTATGCAGGACGGGAATGCCTGAGGCGTCCAGATGGCGGTCAATCGCCGCCTTGTGTTCCAGCACGGCGTTTTTTTCCAGGCCGTGCACCACGCCCATGATCTGCGCCCCGCCGAAGATGTCCCCTCCGGTTCTCCAATAGCAGTGGGTCATGCAGATGTGGCGTCCGCATTCCGCTCCCGCCCGGATTTCCATGCCGGCGGGAACCGTCCAGTGGAACAGTCCGTTGTATTTGGTGACGGGGCCGTCGTTCGTTCTGGTCCGTACATGTTCCAAAAAGGTGGCGAAGCGGCCGATGACCTGCTTCCGGTCCAGCTCTTCCGCCGTGCGGCAGTATTCCTCCGGTTCCAGGCCAGCCTGGGCGGCGCGGAGGGCCCAGGGGTCTTCCACCATTTCCTCCGGCCTGAGCTGTTCCTTGACGGAGAGGAGCACCTTCCATTCCAGCCCGGAGAGGGAGACGGTTTTCGTTTCCTGCATGGGGGCCGGTTCCGGAGTCTTGTCCCCGGGCCGGAGGCCCCTGCGGCGCATGTGCCCCACGCCCAGCGCAAAAACGCCGCGGGCGGGCAGCAGGACATAGTCGTCCGCGCCGATGTGGCGTTTCAGTATCTCGCAGTGTTCCTCCAGCGTGCCGCAGCCCACGGGCACCTTGACCGTGGTCCAGAGCCTGTATTGGGCGCCGGGATTGGCCGCATCCGTGTTGCGGAGCACCACGTGGCCCGTGAAGGGGTCGTGCTCCTTCATCCAGTCAAAGGCCGCATCCAGGTTCTTCTCCGGCAGGGACCATGCCACCAGGGCCCCCTGGGCGAGCTTGGTAGCCAGCAGCGTCTGGCGCACGCGGCGCACCACTCCGGCTTCCATCATGGCTTTCAGGCGCTGGATGACTACCGGGACCGGGTGGCCGCATTGCTCGGAAATGGCATGGAAGGGGAAGCGCCGGAAGCCCTTGACGCGGTCTTCCGCCACCATCAGGATGTCCGTGTTGACGGGATCGTTCGGAGAGGAGGGAATGCTGTTCATGACGGGTCAAAAAAAGGCCGGGCGATGGTGTCGCCCGGCCCGGAAAGCCGGAGTTGGTTTAGCTACTGCCCGGATTGGTACAGCGGCTTGTTGTCGTACCGGGCGTCGTAAATGGCGAAGGATTCGCGGTGCTGGTTGTGGTCGCCGCGGAAGATCAACCTTCCGCTGTGCTGGCGTTCCAGTTCCATGAGCAGGCTGGCGTCTTCATTCTTGAAGCGGGAGAGCACCTCCGAGTTTACGACGATGACCATGTCCCCGATGGTTTCCCTGTATTTCTGGATGCAGGCGTAGATCTGCCGCTGAATTTCCACGCTCATGGTCATCACGGATTTGACGCGGCCCCGGCCTCCGCAGTACGGGCACGGGTCATGAACGGATTCCCGGAGGCTTTCATTGAGCCGCTGGCGGGTCATTTCCATCAGGCCGATGGGGGTGATCTGCAGTACCTGGGTCTTGGCCTTGTCGCGCTTCAGGCGGTCCTTCATGGCTTTGTACACGGCCTGCTGGTCCTTCCTATGGCGCATGTCGATGAAGTCCACCACCACCAGGCCGCCGATGTTGCGCAGGCGGAGCTGTCTGGCGATTTCATAGGCGGCTTCCAGGTTGGTGTCCAGAATGGTCTTGTCCAGGTCCTTGGTGCCCTTGTTGCGCCCGGTGTTCACGTCAATGGCGATCAGGGCTTCCGTCTCGTCAATCACCAGGTAGCCGCCGCAGGGCAGGAGCACCTGGCGCTGGAAGGCTTCGTTGATTTGTTTTTCAATCCCCAGTTCTTCAAAGATGGGCGTGCGCACGGGGAAGTGCTGGATGTGGCGCTTGGCGCGACGGGAGATTTTTCCCGCAATGGAGCGCATGTGCTCCGTAGTTTCCGCGTCGTCGCAGATGATGTTGTCCACGGTGTCCGTCAGGAAGTCCCGTGCCGTGCGTTCGATCAGGTCGGGTTCCCGGTACACGCAGACGGGGGCGGGGTTGGCCTCCTTTTTTTCCTCCACGCCGTACCATTGCTCCAGCAGCATGGCGAGGTCGCGGACAAAGTGGCGGTAGCGCTGTCCCTGGGCCACCGTGCGCATGATGATGCCCATGCCGTCCGGCACGTTCAGCTTCTGCATGATCTGGCGCAGGCGCAGGCGTTCCTTGGGGTCTTCAATCTTGCGGGAGATGCCGAACTGGTCCGTGAAGGGCATCAGGACCAGGTAGCGTCCCGCCAGGGAGACGTTTGTGGTGACGCGGGGGCCCTTGGTGCCGATCGGGCCCTTGGTGACCTGCACCATGATTTCGGAGCCGATGGGGTAGATGTCCGGAATGTCCTTGGACGTGATTTTGCGCTGCTGCTTCTTTGGCCGTCCTTCGCGTTCGATTTCTTCCAGGCTGGAGTCCAGCGCGGCGGGCAGAGCGTCCCAGAAGTGGAGGAAGGCGTTCTTTTCCTGGCCGATGTCCACGAACATGGCCTTGAGGCCCGGTTCGATGTTTTTGACGCGGCCCTTGAAGATGCCGCCTACGATGTTGTCTTCGCCTTCGCGCTCGATGGTGTATTCTTCCAGTACGCCGTTTTCCAGAAGGGCTACGCGGCGTTCGAGTTTCTCGGCATTGATGATGATGGTGGAGCCTTCCATGGGATCACAGGATCCGAAGCCGAAGGCTCGTTTAATTTTTTTAAGCATTTTTGTAAACACGGGGTGTGAATAAGCTAGGGTGTGCTATTGCCCGCAATGTTCCCGGAGGGCCGCCTCCCGGCAGGAGCGGCTGGATTTCAAGCTGTGGAGATGGCCGGAGAGGAATCATGCAGGCAGATGCGTTGATGTGATGCGGCAGTACGGCAGGCGCAAGGCCGGAGCGCTGGCTCCGGAGGTTCCGTCTTCAGTCTTCCGCGTCAGTAACATTAGTGAAGAAGTCCAGTTCCTGAAGGGCTTTTCCGGTACCTTCCGCAACGGCGCTGAGCGGGTCTTCCGCAATGTGGATGGGCAGGCCGGTCTGCTCATGAAGGAGCTGGTCCAGTCCGCGCAGCAGGGCGCCTCCGCCGGCTAGAACGATCCCCCGGTCCACGAGGTCGGCGGCCAGTTCGGGGGGGCAGCGTTCCAAAGTCGTCCGCACGGCGTCAACAATTGTGTTGAGTTGTTCCGTGAGCGCTTCGCGCACTTCTTCTGATCGGATTGTCACTGTCTTGGGCAGGCCCGCGACCAGGTCGCGGCCCTTGACCTCGATAGAGAGTTCCTGGGGCAGGGGATAGGCGGAGCCGATGCGGATTTTAATGTCCTCGGCGGTGCGTTCCCCGACCATAAGATTGTAGGTTCTCCTCATGTAGGAGATAATGGCGTCGTCCAGCTCGTCCCCGGCGCAGCGGACGGAACGGCTGTAAACGATGCCGGAGAGGGAAATAAGTGCCACTTCCGTAGTGCCCCCGCCGATGTCCACGATCATGTTGCCGGCGGCTTCCTGGACTGGAAGGCCCACGCCGATGGCGGCGGCCATCGGCTCCTCAATCAGGTGCACGCGGCGAGCTCCCGCCGCTTCCGCGGATTCCTTGACGGCCCTGCGTTCCACTTCCGTAATGCCGGAGGGAATGGCGATGAGCACGCGCGGCTTGATCAGGTAATACCTGGCCGTGGCTTTTTTAATGAAGTAACGGAGCATTTCCTCCGTGATGTAGAAGTCGGCGATGACGCCGTCCTTCAGCGGCCGGATGGCCGTGACGGAGCCGGGGGTGCGGCCCAGCATTCGCTTGGCTTCGTCCCCCACGGCCAGAACCTTGTCTCCCTTGACGGCGACAACCGAGGGCTCTCGCAGAACGATGCCCTGGTCCTTGACGTTGACCAGCGTGTTGGCGGTGCCCAGGTCAATGCCAATGTCATAGGAGAAAAGTTTGACAATTTTCTGAAAGAAAGATGACATAAAAAACTAGTGGATAAAGGCGTAGCCCTGAAACAGCCGGGGGAGGAACGCCACACTTTTTCCTTTTCACGGGACTGAAAGCCTGGCACCCGGACCGGGGCTGCGGGATAATCCCGTACAGGACGAATCGACTATGAAAAAACATGCCTTCCAGGTCAAGCGGAAGATGCGGGATGACATATGTATTTGCATTATCAGCAAGGATGTACTATATGAATGAAAGATGGCGGCAGTGTTTCCCCGTATATCCAAATTACATTCACCTATTCCATTTATGAAAGTCACTACTATCCTGACGGCGGCGGCATGCCTGGCTGGTTCTTTCTCTCTTTATGCGGACCCGGCTGCGGACAGGGAAGAAGCTGCGTCATCCACGGGAGCCTATTCCGTAGCGGGAGCCCTCCGCCTGCCTGAAAATACGACCAAGAGGGATGTCTACGGCATGAACGTGGGCTGGAAGCTGTTCAAGGGCAAAAATGCCCCGGAAGGAGTGAACAGTCCGGACTTTAATGATTCTTCCTGGGAATCCGTGAATCTTCCCAACGGCATTGAGCTTCTTCCGGAGGAGGCCAGCGGCTGCTCCAATTACCAGGGGCCGGTGTGGTACCGGAAGACGTTCACGGCCCCGGAGAAGCTGAAAGGCAGGAGGAACACCCTGTATTTTGAAGGCATCATGGGGAAGAGCGAGGTTTGGGTGAACGGGGAGAAGGCCGCGGAGCATTTCGGGGGTTATCTTCCCGTCATCGTGAATCTGGACAAGTGGCTGAAGCCGGGCCAGAAGAACGTGATCGTCGTGAAGGCGGACAATTCCAACGATGGGTCCTATCCTCCCGGCAAGCCCCAGGAAAGCCTGGATTTCGCCTACTTCGGAGGCATTTACCGTGACGTTTACCTGATTTCCACCGGTCCCGTCTATATCACGGACCCGAACGAGGCCGGAACCGTTGCCGGCGGCGGAGTTTTCTTCCGGACGGAATCCCTTGACCCCCGTACCCGCAAAGGCAGGGTGGGAGTGAAGGTGCAGGTGGCCAACGATACGGACAAGGAACAGAAGGTGCGCGTGCAGGCGCTGATGACGGACCCCAAGGGCGTGGACCCCGTCGGAGAGACCGCCCCGCTGGTCATTCCGCCCCATTCCACGGGTGAAGTGGATATTCCCCTGGTGATCTCCAATGTAAAGCCGTGGTCGCCGGATGATCCCAACCTGTACACCCTGAGCGTGGAGGTATGGAACGCCGCCGGAGGGAACAATGCCAAGAATCCGGCCCATCTGCTGGACAACCGCTCCATGAGGGTGGGCGTCCGGACCGTGGAGATTACGGAAAAGGGGCTGGTGCTGAATGGCTCCCTGTTCCCTGAAAAGCTGATTGGCGGCAACAGGCACCAGGATTTCGCCCGGCTGGGGAATGCAGTTCCCAACAACTTGCAATGGCAGGACGCCGTGAAGCTGAGGAAGGCCGGCATGCGTGTAATCCGGAGCGCCCATTATCCGCAGGATCCGGCCTTCATGGACGCCTGCGACCGCCTGGGCCTTTTCGTCATCGTCGCTACGCCGGGCTGGCAGTTCTGGGGCAAGGGGCCTTTTGCGGACCGGGTTTATGACGACATCCGCCAGATGGTGCGCCGGGACAGGAACCATCCCTCCGTGATGATGTGGGAGCCCATTTTGAACGAGACCCATTACCCGGCGGATTTCGCCAAGAAGGCCCGCGACCTGGTGCATGAGGAATACCCGTATAAGGGCTGTTACACCGCTTGCGACGCGGTGGCCCAGGGCAATCAGCATTATGAGGTGCTGTACGCCCACCCGGCCACGGGGGACAAGCACTGGTCCATCAAGGAACGGAAGGACAACAAGCCGTATTTTACCCGTGAATTCGGGGATAACGTGGATACCTGGTCCGCCCATAACTCCACCTCCCGCGCGGCGCGCCACTGGGGTGAAGTCCCCATGATGGTGCAGGCCCTCCATTACCTCAAGACCTCGTTCCCGTACACTACGTATGATACCCTGAACGCCGCTTCGGCCTACCACTTCGGCGGTTGCCTGTGGCACCCCTTCGACCACCAGCGCGGCTATCATCCGGACCCTTTCTACGGCGGCATTCTGGATGCCTTCCGCCAGCCCAAGACCTCCTATTACGCCTTCATGTCCCAGCGGCCCCAGAAGACGCGCAATGAGCTCGGCTCCGGTCCCGTGGTGTACATAGCCAACGAATGCACGCCTTTTTCTCCGGAAGACGTGACGGTGTTTTCCAACTGTGATTCCGTTCGCCTGAGCGTCAACGGAGGCGTGCCGGTGGAAAAGAAGGTGGCTTCCTACCCCAACGGCCTCAAGCGCGTTCCCGTCGTGTTCCCGAAGGCCTGGGATTTCATGGAAAACAAGAAGCTCGCCCGCGCCGGCAAGGAAGGGGCGGTGAAGCTGGTGGCGGAAGGCCTGATTGGCGGCAAGGTGGTGACCAGGCATGAAGTGCGGCCCTCCCGGAGGGCGGAAAAAATCCGCCTGAGCCTGGACCGTGAGGAAGGCGTGGAGCTGTGCGCCAACGGTTCCGACGTGTTTGCGGTGGTGGCGGAAGTCACGGACAGCCGTGGAACGGTGAAGCGCCTGAATGATGAAGAGCTTGTCTTTTCTGTGGAAGGTCCTGCCGAATTGCTGACGGATTCACCGGACGGCACCCTGACCCAGCCCGTCAAGTGGGGCTCCGCTCCGGCGCTGGTGCGCCTGGGCGCCAAGCCCGGAACAGTGACGGTGAGGGCCTCCGTGAAGCATCCCGGCTCTCAGAAACCCGTTTCCGGCGTCTTGAAGTTTGACACGAAGGCTCCCGGGCTGAACATGCTCTTCACGGAAGATGCCGTAGGCAAGGCGAAGAAGGGGGCGGCTGCGCCGTCTTCCGCAGAGGCGCCTGCTTCCGAACGGGAAAAATCCCTCCAGACGGAGCTGGAAAAGGTGCGCCATGAGCTTAACAAGCTGCGCAACGACAAGGTGAGCGCCCAGCAAACCCACTTTGAATAACCGGACTCCCCGCCATGCTGAGAGAAAAGATCATCCGTTTCTGCCTGCTCCTGCTCCGGCTGGGGATGGGGGGCTTTTTTCTCTTTGTGGCGGGGCGCAAGCTGTTCCACCTGGACCAGCTCCAGGCGACTATTGACCGGTTCGCCATTTTCCCGGAGGCCTGGGGACATCCCCTGGCCTGCCTGGGCGTGGCGTGCGAGATCGTGGTGGGTCTGGGACTCCTCTTCCGCCGGACCTGCGCCGGCGCCGCGCTGCTGGGCAGTGCGCTGACGTTCACGTTTGTGGCTCTGTTCGTCCAGGGATGGGTCAGGGGGCTTTCCCTTTCCTGCAATTGCATCGGCGTGGAAAGGGAAGTGACCAGCTATCCCTTTGAAGTGGCGTGGAGGCTGGGCCTGTTCCTGCTGATGCTGGTCATCCTGTGGAATTCCTGCCGGAAGGGGAAGACGTATTTCAATGTGACCCGGCTGGATTTCAGCGAAATGTGACCGATGGGAAAGGGCGTGCGGCCGTTTTCAGGCCTGGAACGTTTCTCTGGGAATACATTCCGGGGAGAAGGATTTCCAGGGACCGGAAGACCCTTGCTCCCTGGAGGCAGTTTCGCGTGCACGCCGCCGCATTCATATATGCTTGGAGAACAGGCTCCCTTTCCCGGAATGAAGGTTTGATCCGTTCATTTTTCAGATTTACTCACCCTGCGGGCTTCAAGCTGCGCTTTCCGACCTGCCGGTTTGTCCGGTTTCCCGGCCTTCATAGCCTCATTTTACCAATGAACGCCGCCTTCCGTCCAATCGGGTTTTCACCGTTTCTTGAGACCGGTGTTCGTCGTGGAAAATTTCCTTGCAGGGGCAGGGAGGCAGGGTATCGTCCGGAGGGATGGAGAAGCCTGAAGCCCGCAGGAAGGAGGAACCCGCAGGCCGGCGCATCACCCTCCGCTTGTTCTCCGGCGCGAACCCTGTGCACATGCCCTGGCTGCCGCCAAAAGAAGGCGCACCTTTCCCGGGCGCCTTTGCCGCCGTACTGTCTTACAGCTTGTGGCCGAAGGTATCTTCCGGCTTCAGGGATTTGATCAGTTCCAGCAGGAGCTTGATCGTGTTTTCCACGTCCGTAAGGGCGGCCGTTTCCACCGGGGAATGCATGTAGCGCAGGGGCAGGGATACCAGAGCGGAGGCCACGCCGTTGCGGGAAACGTAAATGCTGTCCGTGTCCGTTCCGGTGCGGCGTCCGGCGGCTTCGTGCTGGAGCGGGATTTTGTTCTTGTCAGCCACGATTTCCAGGCGCGCCACCAGGTTGGGGTGGTTGGCCGTGCCGTGGATGACCGCGGGACCGCCGCCCAGCTTGATGTCTCCGAATTTGCCCTTGTCCAGTCCGGGGGAGTCCGTGGCATGCGTCACGTCAATGCAGATGGCCGCGTCCGGACGCAGGCGGTGGGTGATCATTCCCGCGCCGATGCAGCCCACTTCCTCCTGGACGGCGTTGACGAGCATCACGTTCCAGGCGAGGGGCTTTTTCAGCTTGCACAGTTTCCTTGCTATTTCCGACAAGACGAAACCGCTCAGGCGGTTGTCCAGGGCGCGGCATACCAGCTTGCTTTCATTCATCAGCATGGGGCCGTCGCAATAGACGCCCACATGGCCCACGCGCAACCCGAGTTCCGCCACCTCCTTGTCGGAGGATGCACCTACGTCAACGTAGATTTCCCAGATTTTAGGTTCCTTTTCCCCGGGTTCCCGCAGGTGGATGGCCGTGTTTCCGGTTACGCCCGTCACTTCCCCCTGGGAGCCCAGGAAGCGCACGCGGCGTCCGCGGGCGATGGCCGTATCCGTGCCGCCCACGCGCTCCACGTAAAGGAAGCCGTCCTTGGTGATATGGCGGATCATGAAGCCGATTTCATCCGCATGGGCTTCAATCATGAGCGTGGGAGCGTTTTCCGCTTCCGCGTGGAAGGTGGCCCAGGTGTTGCCGTAGGTGTCGCACTGGACGTCTTCCGTGTACTTGCGCAGCTCGTCCGCCCAGATTCGCTGGGCGTCTATTTCAAAGCCGGAGGGGCTGGGAGTTTCCAGAAGTTCCGTTAAAAATTCAAGACTGTCGTCGCTGATCTTCATGGCTTTTGTATAGCACCGTTCCCGTATCCGCTCAACAGGAAAGCATGGCTGCTGGCGGGGAGACGTTCCGGGAGGGGGATGAAAAAGCCCCGCCTGCACGGGATGCGGGCGGAGCCGGGAAATGGTTTTCAGCGGGGGCTAGGCCTGCCTGACCGGAGAAAGCCCTTCCAGGACGTCCTGCTTGTCCATGATATAGCCGGTGTCCGGATCATGGTACTGCGTGGAGTAAACGGATGTTCTGGCGCTCCCGTACGGGTCCGTTTCCTTCGCGACGGGAAGACGGTTGCTCAGGGAGGGGAAGCACTGCTCCACCAGTTCAAAGGTGGTGACGGGCTCCGGCACCAGGTTGACGGAGAAGATTCCGCATTCCCATGCCTTTTCCACATCCCTGACCAGGCGGTTCATGGGATAGAGCTGGTGGCGTTCCAGCAGGGCCGCTTCCAGTTCTTCCGTTCCTTCCGGGGCGGCGGCCAGCAGATCCGCCACGCTCATGTCCGCTCCCGTTCCGGTGACTTCCGGAAGGTAGACGTTCAGCACGCGTCCGAACCGGAGGTTGATGAAGGCTTTCATTTCCACCAGCGCGGCAAGCCATTCATCTTCCGGTTCGCGGAGCAGGGGGGAATGTTCATTGCCCGTTTCCGGCTGGGTGTCAATGCAGGTAACGTAGGTTACCCGTTCCGCCTTCACCTCATGCAGGAGGTCGATCAGGGTTTTAACCTGCGCCAGAAAAGGGGCCATGTTCTGCCGGATGGCCCTGCGCCCTTCCCGGAGGGAGGGGCAGATGATCACGGCCTGCCCGAATTCCTTGCCGCGCAGCAGGGACAGATTGGTTTCATCAATCAGGTAGTCGAAGTACCGTTTTGAGGACCAGAAGGCGCCGAGGGCGCAGGAGGAACCGATGAGTGCCGTGTCTGTCATGGGGAGGTGCGGAGGTTGGGCGGTTGAGTGGGATGGTGCCGTTATTTCAGGGCGTCAAAGGCGGATTTGAAGAGGAAGTATCCCCAGCCCCAGTCTTCATTGCCGGCCCAGTCCTTGTCATAGTGGTGGCGGGGCAGCAGGAAGCGTTCCGGGTGGGGCATCAGGCCCATGGCGCGGCCGGTGGAATCCTGGAGGCCCGCGATGCTGCATTCACAGCCGTCGCGGTTGTCCACGTACTGGAGAGCCACATTTCCGGCAGCCAGGTATTTTTCCGCGTCTCCGGGGCGGGTGACCAGGCGGCCTTCCGCGTGGGCGGAGGGCAGCTCGAATTCATCCGGAAGGCCCTGGAGGAAGGGTGAGTTTTTAGCTACCTTCACCAGCTTGGCCCAGACGCATTCAAAACGTTCCTTCTTGTTGTCAATCAGGCTGGAATCCGGCAGAATCCCCAGCTTGGTGAGTATCTGGAAGCCGTTGCAGATGCCCAGGAGCAGGCCGCCTCCGGCATGGTGCCGGTGCAGGGCGTCTCCCAGGAAGCGTTCCGTTTCCAGCTGGGCCAGGCGGCCGCTGGTGACGTAGTCCCCGTAGCTGAAGCCGCCGCCGAGGACGACGAGCTGGGATTTGGCGACGTGTTCCGGCGTGGCCGTGGCGATGGGCTGGATCTGGGTGGAGAAGCCGGCCGCGCGCAGGGCGCGTTCCGTTTCCGCGTCACAGTTGGTGCCGGGGTATTTCAGTAAAAGTGCGTGAGGCATATTGGTAGAAATGAATCGTTGGTATGGTTAGGTCCCGGTTTTTGGAAATCAATAATAGGGGGTGAGCCCGTCTTTCCAGAGCTTCTTGAGTTTGGCTACGTCGCAGTCCAGCACCTTTTCCCCGCCGCAGCAGGTGGCGGTGAGGCTCTTTTCCTTCGTGACGCTACCGATGCAGGCGCAGGGGAAGCCGGCCATGGCCGCTTCAAAGTCCGCGGCGAATTCCGGGTCCACTTCCACCAGGATGCGGCCCGTGCTTTCACTGAACAGGGGGACTGCCGGGGATTTCCATCCGTTGACGGTCGGCGCCTTCGTGAGGTCCAGCCGTACGCCGCCCTTGCCGGAGAAGGCCATTTCCGCCGCCGTGACGGCCAGGCCGCCTTCGGAGACGTCGTGGGCGGAGAGCACCAGGCCGGAAGTCAGGGCGTTGTAATAGGCCTTGTACAGCTCCATGTTTGCCGCACAGTCCGTTTGGGGGACCTTGCCGTCTTCCACGCCGTGGGTGCGGGCGAAAACGGAGCCTCCCATCTCGTCTTCCGTGTGGCCGATGAGGTACAGCAGGCTGTCGTTCCGCCGCAGGGAGGAGCCGATAACATGGTCCGGACTTTCCACCACGCCGAAGCCGGAGCAGAGGAAGGTGACGGGCACGTTGATGGGGCCGTCTTCCGTTTCAAAGTAGTTGTAGAAGGAGTCCTTGCCGGAGATGAAGGGGGCGTTGTACGCGTCCGCCGCTCTGGCGATGGCCTTCACGCATTCCACCAGGCGGCCGAGTTCCGCCGGGTCTTCCGGGTTGCCCATGCAGAAGTTGTCCAGCAGGCCGATCTTGTCCGGGTTGGAGCCTACCAGGATGAGCTGGCGCACGCATTCGTCCACGGTGCCGGTGCCCATGGCGTAGGGGTCCGTCTTGCCCCATTCCGGAAGAATGGCGCAGGCCATGGCCATGCACTTGTCCGAGCCGTCGATGTCCACCACGGAGCCGTCCTGCGGGGCGTCCGCCTGTGCGCCCGCCAGGGGCTTCAGGATGGTGTTGCCCTGCACTTCATGGTCGTATTCCCGGATGATGGGTTCGCGGGAGACGATGGCGAAGTCTCCCATGACGGTTTCCAGGGATTTGTTCAGGTCCTTGTCCGGGAGGGGCAGGCCCGTGAGGCCCTTGCCGGGGGTGAAGACGGATTCCAGCTTCTTGATGGGGGCGTCATGCAGCTTGGAGTTGTCCAGGCAGCAGACGAGTTCCCCCTTGTGCCAGACTTTCAGGATGCCCGTATCGTCGGAATGGCCCAGGACGGTCAGCTCCGTCTGGAAGGTGTCCGCCAGCTTCTGGAGCTCCGGCAGGTCTTTTTCCTCCACGGCCAGGACCATGCGTTCCTGGGATTCCGACAGGAAGATTTCCCAGGAGATGAGGCCCGGTTCCTTAAGGGGTGCGTTGTCCAGGAAGATTTCCCCGCCCGTGACGGAGAGCATTTCCCCGGCGGCGGAAGAGAAGCCGCCCGCGCCGCAGTCCGTGATGAAGACGATGAGGCCGCGTTCGCGCGCTTCCAGAATGAAGTCCAGCGTTTTCTTTTCCTCAATCGGGTTGCCGATCTGCACGGCGGTGAAGTCCTCTTCGTGGGAGGCTTCGTCCAGCGCGGCGGAGGAGAAAGTGGCCCCCTTGAGGCCGTCGCGTCCCGTGCGTCCGCCGATGACGATCACCTTGAGGCCGGGGCGCATTTCCTTCAGGATGTCCCCGCGGGGAATCACGCCGGCGGTTCCGCAGAAGACGAGGGGGTTGTAAATGTACGTGGGGTCAAACTGGATGGCGCCGTTCACGGTGGGAATGCCCATGCGGTTGCCGTAGTCGCGCACGCCGCGCACCACGCCGCGCATGATGCCCAGGGGGTGGATGACGTCCGGAGCGGTGATGTCCGCCGGATTCGTGTCCGGAGCGCCGAAGCAGAAGACGTCCAGGGAGGCGATGGGCTTGGCGCCCTTGCCTGCGCCCAGAATGTCGCGGATGACGCCGCCCAGCCCGGTGTTGGCCCCGGCATAGGGTTCAATGGCGGAGGGGTGGTTGTGCGTTTCCGCCTTCAGGCAGACGGCCAGCTTGTCGTCCAGGGCGATGAAGCCGGCGTTGTCGTCAAACGCGCTGAGCACGAAGCCCGGCTTGCGTTCCATGATCTTTTCGGAAGGCTTCTTGATGTAGGTCTTGAAGAGGCTGTCCACGGTTTCCGGCGCGCCTCCGTTGACGCTGTGGCTGATGGAGGCGGAGAAGATGCGGTGCTTGCAGTGTTCCGACCAGGTCTGGGCGATCACTTCCAGCTCCACGTCAGTGGGGTCGCGGTCGATTTCGCGGAAAATCTGCTGGACGACTTCCATGTCCTCGCGGGACAGGGAAAGCTTCTGCTTTTTGCTGAGTTCAAGCAGTTCGTCGCTGCTCAGGTCCCTCACGGGAACGGTGCGGTAGGTTTTGGCGGACATGTGGATGGGGAAGGAGAGGGGTTAGGCGATGGTCCAGTTGTGAATGGCGGGGTTGCAGACGTCCTTGGCAAAGCGCGCCGCCAGGGCTTCCTTGTCCCCCTGGCCGAAGACGTACACGCGCTGGGTGATTTTCAGGCCGTCCAGGGTAAAGCCCATGTTCTGGCGGCCGCGGTAGTTTTGCAGGATGGCTTCCTTTTCCAGGTCCAGGGCGCCGGCCTTCATGCCGTAGTCAATCGTGAACAGGGAGTCTTTCAGGATGGGGGCGGCCTGTTCCGTGCATTCCTGGGAGATGGGGTCCACCAGTACACTCAGGAGATATTCGCGGGCTTTTTGTTCGTCCCCGCTGATTTCTACGGTGTAAACGCGGCTGCGGCGGAAGGTGAGGCCGGCATTCAGGGGAGTGTAGAGCAGGGCGTCCGCGTTGGCGGCGGCCTGGAACCGGCTGATAACTTCAAAGTGGAGGGTCATATCGCTCAAGAATGTTGGTAAAATGAAAAATGGGGGCCGGTCGGACAACCGGCTCCCATGAAAGGGGAAAGGGCTCAGGCCTTGTTCTGGAGCCGGGAGAGGACTTCCTCGTAGGCTTCCATCACGTTGCCCAGGTCCTGGCGGAAGCGGTCCTTGTCCATCTTCTCGCCGGTCTTGATGTCCCACAGGCGGCAGGTGTCCGGGGAAATCTCGTCAGCCAGCACGATCTGGGAGGGATCTTCCGCCAGACGGCCGAATTCAATCTTGAAGTCCACCAGCGTCAGGCCCACCTGCTTGAAGAAATCAATCAGCACGTCGTTCACGATGCGGGCCTGGTCCTTCAGGAAGGCGCATTCCTCTTCCGTGGCGGCATTCAGTTCACGGGCGTAATCATCATTGATGAAGGGATCGCCCAAGTCGTCGTCCTTGTAGGAAAACTCCACGATCGGCTTCTTGAAGGGGGTGCCTTCCTTGACGCCCATGCGGCGGCTGAAGGAGCCGGCGGCGATGTTGCGCACGATCACTTCCAGGGGAAGGATGGAAACCTTTTTCACGTCGATGTTGATGTCGTCCACGTCCGCGACCAGGTGGGTCTTCACACCCTTGCTTTCCAGCATGCGGTAAATGACCAGGGTGATGGCCTTGTTCATCCTGCCCTTGTTTTCAAACTGGGCCTTCTTGGCTCCGTTTCCGGCGGTGGCGTCGTCCTTGTATTCCATGCGGAGGACGTTGGGATTGTCAGTCGTATAAAGGCGTTTGGCCTTCCCTTCGTAAATAGGTTCCATGATACGTGTTGCGCAGGGTTGAATGCGTGCGGGGATGTTACGCCAGACGTTCCGCACGGTCAAGCCGCAACTGGACGAAGGAAGGGGGCGCCTCCGCACGCCCTTGCGGCTATCCCATGGGGAAGGAATTGACAAGGGCCATCCAACCGGGCAAACCCGGTTTTCCGGTCTCTGGACTCGGGTCTTTTCCGGAGAGCCACGGAGGTGAATGTCTGAAATCCGGCACAAACCGGCGGCCATTATTCTTCTGAATGAAAAAAGCATAATCAACTTGCCACCTGTTTCCGCGGATGTTAGGAAGATGATTGATGTTCAAACTGGCTGCATGTTTCTGGACGGCTCTCGCTCTCACACTTCCGTCCCGGGCGGAGGACACCTGCCATTCCGATGTTGAAAGTTGGAGTACTCTAAGATGCCCGGTTCAGTATTTTGCCGTGGAATCCCAGAACAGCCGCTATTGGACGACCCTTTTTCCGGACAATCCGCCCTTTGCCTATGCGTGCCTGTACCTTCCTTCGTTTGACCGTGAATTCGGCTTTTATCTGGACGGGAACGAACTGTGCTGGGCCAGAGCCATCGGGCCATGCAGCATGCAGATGCTATCCCAGTTTCCGGTGGCGGATTTCCGGAGTCCCGGGATGAAACAGGCTGCCGTGCTGCTGACCTGCTTGCACTTTCCCGTTTTAGGGAATCTTTTGGAGGGATGGGACTGTGTTGCCGATACCGTAACGGAAGAAGACCCTTTTGCCGGGCGTAAAAGAAATATGGTTCTGAATTTCCTCCAATTCCGGGAATATCGTGAGCTCTCTGCCGCCTGGGTGGAGGCCGTGGTCAATCCTGTTCTTTACAGTCGCTTATTTGTTAAAAGAGGCCGGACGGCATTAAACCCTGCCGTAGCGGCTGAACTTCGCAAAACGTGGGATGAAGCGGTCACTCGCAGAACTTTCCCCATGGACCTGTACCGCCAGTACGTGACCGGGTGCGACGGGAATTACTGCTACTTCCGCGGGGAGTCCGGCGCTATGGCGGAAGACCTGTGCCGGGGAGAAGGCAGGATGAGGCCGGCCATGAGGTTTCTGGCCTGGGGATTGGCAGACATGGCCATGATGGATGATTTGACCCCGGCAGGGGAGCAATGGGTGATGAAGCAGTGCGCCGCCGTCCGGAAGTATGCCGCAGAAGCGGGTGACGAGCCGCCTCCCATGGTGTCCAGTGAATGGGTGGAGGGATTCAGTAAACGGGTTTGGAAACGAATGGAGCAGGATGAGGCCGCCCGGGAACGGGAAAAAAGCATGCGCGGGGAGTTTGCAGCTGCGGAAGAGGAGCCGGAAGAAAAAGCGCCCTCCCCGTATTCGGGAGAAAAATATGTCCGTGGGTTCCGGGAGCGTTTTCTGAAGCCTTTGGGAACAAATCCCCTTTGGAAGGATTTGTTCCCGGCGGGGACGGAGGGGAAGCCCGCCGTGTGCTGTTTGCTTCCCGGGCGCGGCATCTGCGGTTTTTATCTGGATGGCCCCCTCATGGGGCGTGCGGAATCCCAGTCACATCATCCCTGGGAGGTTTATGACAGCTGGTTTTTTCACCGGGTACCGGAAAGGGAGTTATTCCCTTATGAGGGCATTCCGGATGCGGAGGGGGATTGTGAAGCCAGGGTGAAGAGGGAGTGGCTCATCGTCGGGAGGGAGATAGGCGGCATGATGGAAGGGTTGCTCACCGGGATTGCCAGGGGAGAGCTGGTGTCCGGAAAAGGGAGAACGGCTCATCACGTGGACGATACCGGCTTTTGCATCGTGCGCGGGGCTGACGGAACGGAGAGGATCATGTCTGCCGCTGATGCTGATTTGGGAACCGTGGTGGAGCTGATGGATTTATTGTATACCATGGACCTGCTGTTCACTTGCGATGAGGATTATTTGAAGGGAATTATTGAGAAGCGTGCCGTGCTGCAGGGAAGAACGCCGGAGGAAGGGGCGCGGGAATATCGCCGTGAAAGCGGCCTGTGGAGCAGCAGGGGTGGCCGGGCCTGGTGGTTTTAATCCGGGGCCGGGGGGATTTTCCCTGTGTCTTTTCCGGAAACGTCCGGGCTAGGGCTCCGCAGCGGAAGGGCCGGAGATGAATTGCCTTTATTAACTTGCCCATGGTATTCTACTGGTTTAAAAAAATACTGATGTTCAAACTGCTGCTCTGCTTCTGGATGACTTTTTCGCTGGTTCCTTTTCCATCGGCGGCAGATGAGGAGGTAGAAGAAGGAATGACTCTCATTTACCCGGCCCAATATTTCGCATGCGCTTGGGAAGAGGCCTATTGGGGTGACGCCGGCGTTTATTGGGAAATGCTTTTCCCGGAAAATCCCCCCTTTACGTATGCCTGCATTTACCTGGGGTCCTTTGACTAGGAGTTCGGTTTTTATCTGGACGGAACGCTGATAGTCCGGGCTTCTTCCCTGAATTTGAATCCTGCCCAGATGTATTGCAATTGGTTTTTTGAAGGAACTCCTGAAAGGCGCCTTATTCCTTATGAAGGCGAACCATTCTGGATGGATGCCGGGGGCGTGGGCCGGGATTATTCACCCAGGGTGAAACGGGGGTGGATGGATATGGGGAAGGGTTTGTCCCGGCTGATCATCCGGGTCCTGGACCATGCCGCTTCCGGGGAGATTGCCGCCGGGAAGGCGGCGGGGGATTCAGACCCGGATTCCCTGGACATGGTGATCATCCGCGGGATGGACGGAAAAACCAGGATACTGATGCCGCAGGACGAGGGGTTTGAAACCGTGGAGAAGCTGCTGGAGTGTGCGTACAGCGCATACCAGGACGAAAGCGTGAAGGACAGTGCGGGGTATATCATGAAGCATTACGATGTGTTGCGGGGGAAGACTCCGCCGGCGGGAGGGTACCCCCGCAAAGAGTGCTTTGGAATCAATGGGAGCCGTTTTGACTGGTAGGCGGAAGGGGTTCAGGCAGCCCTTGATGCACTGGCCGTGTGCCTCTACGGGAATTTAGTCTTGATACCGGTAGGGGTGCGCGTATCATGCACTTTAGTATGCACGCCGACTTGGAGAAATTATTGTCTCTGGGGAAAATCACCCCCTCTCTCGCTGAAAAACTTGATCGCATCGCACCTGGCCGTTACTGCTTCCATACCACCTGGGGCGCCGGCAAAGTCATTTCCTGGAACCTGGCCGCCAAAAAGCTGGTTATTGATTTTGAGGAAAATCCGGAACACGAAGTTGCCTTGGAATTTGCTCCAAAAATTTTGGAGTTCCTCCATGATGACCATTTCCTGGCCAGGCGTTATGAAGATACCGAATCCCTGATCAACCTGTCCGTGGACGATCCGGTGGAACTGGTGCGCGTCACCTTGCAGGGCTACGGCAATTCCCTTACCCCGGAAAAGCTGGAAGCTGCGCTGAAAGGCACCGTGATTGCCGCGGACAAATGGAAGAACTGGTGGGACAAGGTGCGCGCCATGCTCCGTTCCAACGTCCAGTTCATGATGCCTACCCGCAAGGGAGAGCGCATCACGCTCCGCACGAATATTCTTTCCCGCGCCCAGGCCGCCCTGGAGGATTACAACAAGGCCGCGGACCTGAAAGCCAAGGTGCGCGTGCTGGACGGCATCAAGATGGAAACGGTCATGACGGAGCCGGACGCCGTCAACGCCCTGGTTCAGGCGGTGGACGCCGACGTGCGCAACGGCGGAAGCCTGGCTCTTCAGCAGGTGCTGGAGCTGGCCGTGCTCCGGGACGACCTGATCGCCGCCGTGAAGAACACGGAAGCGGCCCAGGCCGTCTACCCCCTCCGCTCCATCGTAGAAGCCAATATCGGCGATGTGGAACGCTTCGCGGAAGTGCTCAATTCCATGCCCGCCGTGCGCCAGAAGCGCGTGTACGTTACGCTGCCCGCCGTCTTTGGAGAAGAGTGGACGCAGAAGGCGCTGGAGCTGTTTGACGCGAGCGGCGCCCGCGCCGTGGGAGAGATTGCCAAGTTCCTGATAGAGGAAGGGCATGACAAGGCCCTGGTCAAGCATTTGAAGCATGAACTGCTGCGCCAGACTCTTCCGGCTGAATCCCTCATCTGGATATGCCGCCAGCGGCATGACGCCTCCAAGCCCCTCTTCGGCCTTCCCGTCGGCATTGCGATGCTTTCCCTGATTGAACAGGACCACATGGACGGCGGCCCCAACCGCATGCTGCGCTTGAAAAACCTGTTCATGGAGGACAAGAACATCATCCAGGAAATGATCAAGGGGCAGGACGTGGCGGAAGTGCGCCAGTTCGCCAAGATGCTGTACAATACCTCCGCCTTCTCCGAACAGGACCGCGGTGCGCTGATGGCCCGCGTGATCAGCGTGTTCCCTGACCTGCACGCCATCGTGCTGGACGCCCTGGTGGATACCTCCGACAAGCCGGAACCGATTTTCGTTTCCTGGGACAGCCTGGAAGCCCGCAAGAAGGAGCTGGAAGAGCTGGTGAATGTGAAGATTCCGGAAAACCTGCACAACAAGAAGATTTCCCGTGCGGAGGGAGACCTCCGTGAAAACGGCGGCTACCAGGATGCCAAGGAAGTGGAAAAGGTGCTCAACCGCCGCCGTTCCGAACTGGAGCAGGCGCTGGCCCTGGCCCGCGGCACGGACTTTGCCGTGACGGATACCTCCAAGGCCGCCATGGGGATGAAGGTGACCCTCCAGCCCCTGGCCGGAGGGGATGCCGTGGTGTACACCATTCTGGGCGCGTGGGATACGAATCCGGAAAAGCACATTGTCTCCTATCTTTCCCAGGTTGGCAAGGAGCTGACGGGCAGGAGCGTGGGAGACCAGGTGAAGATCGTGCCGATGGACGGCGACAAGAAGAAAGTGTTCACCATTACGAAGATTGAAGCCGCTTTTTAATTTTTAAGAGAGTTGCTTTCCCTTTTGACTAAGGCCTTTTTGTTGTTCATGGAAAAACTTTCCATTGTTTCACGGATTTAGAATCCGTGGTCAACAAAAAAGACCAGAGTTCGGATTATTATTTCATTAGTATGAATACCTTAATCAAACAGACTATTGTTTGAATGGGCTGGACAATCTCTCCGGCAAAGATTCATTTTTCAAGGCACAAAAAATAAAACGGCTTATTTTCAATGAGATGCGCAGTATATTTTTTCAGATTTTCTTCTAACATTCATAACGGATTCTAAATTCGTTATTTGTCAAGAAATGGAAGCGGTGTTTCATCATTTCCAATCACATATCCCATTGACACCATGAAGAAAACATTATTCATTCTGGCAACTATGGTTGCGGCGGCGGTGGCGGCCGAAGCCTCCACCGTTCTGATCTCGTTCGGGATCAATTCAGGCAATGGCACCGCCGTTGTGGACGGCACGTATCTGGGAGAACCCGGACAGAAAGTGAACAAGATTTCCACGGGACAGAGTAATTCCTATACTTCCGGAACCTTGGTCACTACGGGGGGAGGAAGCACCGGAATCACCCTGACGACGGGAGGACTCTGCTGCGGAGGTCCCGGCGCCATGACCGATGCCGCTGCCAAAGGGTCCGCCCTGGGCCAGGGCAACAAGTTTTACGATGTTTTCGGCCAGGATATGACTACCGGCAATCCGATGGGGGGCGCGATCAATCCGATAGGCTCCGCGAACGGCAATTTCACGATGTCCCTGAACAACCTGTCCGCCGGCACCTACACGCTGACCATGCTGGTGGGACGCGGAAACAATTACGGTGCGGGCAACACTTCTTCCTTCAGCCTTGACGGCACCGGAATCTCCAACATTTCCGCCAGCCTGGACGACTACTCCACCGGGTCCGGCGCTACGCTGAACGGCGCCACCGTCACGGGCAACACGCATACCGGGGACTGGATGCTGATTACTTACACGTTTGACGTGGCGGCGGATGGCACCCGGCTTGATATCCAGTCCCAGGGAGGTACCGGCAACATCAATGCCCTGGCGCTGACCTCCGTTCCGGAACCGGCCACGGCCAGCCTCGGCCTGCTGGGCCTGGGCGCTCTGCTGATGCGCCGCAGGCGCGCGTAACGTTTGTTCTTCATGCAGGCGCCGGCCGTTCGCGAAAGGAACAGTCGGCGCCTTCCTGTTTACGGAAGAGGAAATCACCATGAGAAAGCTGAATTGGTGCGGATGGGTTCCGGCTGTGCTGGCCGCCTGCTCCCTGGCGCATGCGGAAGAAATAGGGATAGGAGTGCTGAACGGAACTGCGGCCACGGAGGCGGCGTTCCGGCAGGCGGAGCCCGGAACCCTGGCGGAGGAAGGAAAAACATGGAATTTCATCAAGCCTGCGGCGAATGCCGCTACGACCGTTTCCTCCTTGAAAACTGCGGCGGGAGTGTCCACGGAAGCCTCCTGCGCCATCAATCCGGGTTATTGCGCCAGTAACGGCATTTTTGCGTCGGGCAGGAACCGTGATTATTTGCTCATGGATTCCTGGGCCGGTATCCGGGGAACGGAAAACGTCGTGATTTCCCGGCTTCCCGATTCCATGGCGGAATACTGCCATGTGGAAATTTACGGGGATTGCAATGACTCGGACCGGGACATGCTTTATACGGTTAACGGCCTCACCGGCACCATCCAGGACCGCGGCACGTTTTCCGGCGCGTTTCAGGAAGGAGGCAACAAGCTGACGCTGAAGTATGTGCCGGTCACCGGAGGAACGATTACCATTACGGGCAACGGGGCCTCCCAAACGCGTTCCGCCATCAATGCGGTCCGCCTGACGGCTCCTTCTCCCGGCATCGTGACTTTTACGGCGACTCCTTCAGAGGTCATGGAAGATTCAACCTCCGGAGCCGTCCTGAGCTGGAAAACCTGGAAGTGCGGAGCGGTCACGCTGAGCACCAGGGACGGCCGGGATATTCCGGCCACTACGGAAGACGGCACGGGTTCCGTCACGGTAAAGCCTGATGCCACCACGACCTACATTCTCAGCGCCGCCTGTGAGGACGGAACCGTTTCCAAGGAAGAAGTGACGGTGACCGTCAGGAAGCAGGAACCGGAAATCCTTCTCTTTGAATCCGACAAAAAGAGGGTTGCTCCCGGCAGTGATGAGAAAGCCACTCTGACATGGAGCACGGTGAAAGCGGAAAGCCTCGCCCTGACCGCCAATGGCGCGGAGATTCCCATCACCAGCACGGCGGGAGCCGGCAGTGTTCAGGTGTCTCCCGCGGAGACGACGCAGTACACGCTGACGCTGACCGCGGCGGACGGCACGGAGAAGAGCAAGTCCCTGATTATTTCCGTGCTGGCGGAGAACACGCCCAACGTCCTGGTGTTCCTGGTGGACGACATGGGCTGGCAGGATACGTCCGTGCCATTTTATTACAAGGACGGCCAGCCCGTCGTTACGGAGCTGAACGCCTTTTATAAAACGCCCTCCATGGAAAGGCTGGCGGCGCAGGGGATGAAGTTCACGAATGCCTATTCGTGCCCTTTGTGTTCTCCGGGCCGCACGTCCCTGATGACGGGCAAGACCTCCGCCCGTCACCGGGTCACCAACTGGACGGCCGTGAATGCCCCCACGCTGAATGAATACAGCGGCGGTCTTCCCCACATCCGTGCTCCCCAGTGGAACATGGCAGGGATGAGCCAGCAGGAAATTCCTCTCCCCCGCGTGCTGAAGGATGCCGGCTACCGGACCATCACGGTGGGAAAGGCCCACTTCGCCCCGTCCAACCAGCTTTATTCCAATCCAGCCAACCTGGGATTTGACGTCAACATAGCCGGCTGCTCCGCCGGACAGCCCGCCTCCTACCGGGGAGAGGATCAGTTCGGCTCCGGGAACACCCATGTTCCTGACCTGGAGGAATATTACGGAACCACTGCGACGGAAGACAGGAAGAGGAATTTCCTGACAAATGCCCTGACGCTGGAGATGAAGAAGCAGATCAAGGCCGCCGTGGATGAGAATGCGCCTTTCTTCGCGTACATGACCCATTACGCCGTCCACCAGCGGCACGACCAGCCGGACCCCAACGGGGACTACGATACTTATCCCTCGGGCACGTCCTTTGAACCGGGAGTTTCCATTGGCGGCAATCTCCGCAATTTCGGCACCCTGATCGGCGGCATGGACAAATCCCTGGGGGATCTGATGGATTACCTCAAGGAACTGGGCGTGGCCAACAGGACGCTGGTCATTTTCATGTCCGACAACGGCGGAGACGCTCCCATCCAGCAGAGCTATAGCGGAGATATTCCATGGCTTGAGAAAATCAGCGCCGTAGCTCCTCTGAGAGGGCGCAAAGGCAGCCGTTACGAAGGGGGAACGCGCATCCCGATGATCGTGGGCTGGGCGGAGGTCGATTCCTCCAGCCCCATCCAGCAGGAATATCCCATTCCGCAGAATTCCGTGAACCATGACATCGTGGCGATTTGGGACATTTATCCCACCATTCTGAATATGCTGAAGCTGAAGGTTCCGGTGGGCCATCAGGTGGACGGGGAGGACATCAGTCCCTATTTCCGGGGGGATTCTTCCTTCCACCGCACCCAGAAGATATTCCAGCATTTCCCGCACCACCATTCCTACGCCAATTTCTATTCCACCTACCGGAAAGGAGACTGGAAGGTCATTTACAATTACATGGACCAGTACGCCCATACGGATTTGTATTCCGGCAACGGCTACAGGACCGCGGGCCGCTTCCCGTGGCAGCTTTTCAATCTGAAAGACGACATCGGAGAGAGCAATGACCTGGCCCAGGACCCGGCGCAGCAGGAACGCCTGATGCGCATGGCGCGCTCCCTGATCCGGGAACTCCGTCAGGCGGATGCGCAATATCCCGTCCTCACCAGGAACGGCCAGGCGGTGGGGACGGCCTACATCCGCATGCCTGATTTCCCGGACGTGGATTCCGACGGCGACGGCGTTCCCGACCTTGTGGAGGACGCCAACGGCAACGGCGTCATCGATCCCGGTGAAACGGACCCGGATGATGCTTCCTCCTTCGTTCCCATCCGGCAATAAACTTTTCACCAACTGGACAAGACTCATGAAGAAAACACGTTGTTTTTCCGTTCTTCCCGGTCGTCTGCGTCTTCTCAGGATTGGCCTTGGGTCCGCCGCCTTCCTCTCCGGGGCCCTTCTGCTGGCGGATGTGCTGGTCAATGCCGGCGGCGGCTCCAGCAATGCGGACAAGACGGGCAACGGCGGCGGCATATTGGATTACGGGCAGGTCACTTTTTCCGGCTCCGCCTCCTATGAAAATAACACGGTGCGCGGCTTCTCCCAGGGCGGAGCGGTTTACGCAGGTTCCGTAGTCCAGCAGGCCGCCGTTTCCTTTACCGGCAACAGGGCGGAGGGTGGCAGCGGCGGCGCGCTCTACAGCCGCGGGAACGTGCAGGTAGCGGCGGGTTCCTCCTTTTCCGGCAACGCGGCGGCCCACAACGGGGGCGCCCTGTGCCTGGATGCCAATGACGGGGAGGAGGAGCGCACCGTGAACGTGGAAGGCGGCTGTTCCTTTACCGGAAACAGCGCCGGAAACCTGGGGGGCGCCGTTTACGTTTCCGGCGGCAGCGCGGAGGCTCCCACCGTGCTCAACCTCCGGTCCACGGATTCCTCCCGCCCCGTTTCCTTCAGCGGCAATTTCCGGGGGCGTTCCGCGGGAGCCTCCACGGGCGGCGTGCCCAATTCCATCACGGTCATGGGCCATGTGCGCCTGGTGATGCATGCGGACCCGGATTGCCTGGTCAGCATGGAAGACCCTCTTTATTCCTTCGCCGGGTATTCCTCCACCTCCAGCCTGAGAAAGACGGGGGGAGGAACGCTGGGCTTAGGCGGCATTTCCTTGTGCCATTTTCCGGTGAGCGTGGAAGGCGGAACGGTGCGGCTCGGCACGAACGCCGGCGTGCGCGGAATGACGCGGCTGGACGTGGCCGCAGGGGCATGCCTGTCCTTCTCTCTCCCCCGGAACCCTAGCCAGGAGGCCAAGTGGAGCGCGGAGGGGCCAGTGTCTCTGGATAGCACGGCGGAAATCCGCGTGGCTCTCCCTGCCATGGCCGGGAAGGAACAGGAACAGAGCTGGAAGCTGGTGGAAGGGACCACTCTTTCCATGGCGGCTCTTCCCTCCGTTTCCTATGACGCCGCCAGTGCGGAAGCCTGGAAGAGTGAGGGTTCTTTTTCCCTGAAACAGGAGAATACGGCGGGAAAAAGCGCCCTGGTGCTAGCCTGGACGCGTACGCCTTCCCCGTATGACCAATGGAAGAAGGACCATTTTGCCGACGGAACGCCGGAGGACCAGACTGTCCCGGACGCCTGTCCCGCGGGCGACGGCATCACCAACCTGATGAAGTATGCCGCGGGGCTGGACCCGAACAAGCCCTGCGGAAGCGTCACGAGGCTGGCGGTCAGGGAGGAAAACGGGGAATGCCGCCTGGTGCTGGAATGGCCGGTGAATACGGCGGCCACGGACGTGACGTTCAGCGTGGAAAGCACGGAAGACCTGGTTACCTGGAGGGAGGAAGCGACGGTCGAGCCATCCGGAGACCGTGCCGAATACCTTGATCCCATAGTGATTGACGGCAACGCGCCGACGCGGCGGTTCCTGAGGCTGAAGGTGTCGCGGGAATAAGGTGAAGGCTGTCCATTTTTTATCCTGAACCGCCTGGTGAGTGGATCCAGAGGATGAATGATGCAGGCCTTCCTTTCCGGGATGCCGGAGGCACAATCCCCGCGGCATGTGGAAATAGCCGGGTTTAATGGGTTGGCCAGTTCATATTCATACGGAGAAAGACGGAGCTTGCGGGCAGAGGGGGTGTTGGGTGGGGTTTCATCAACCCTTTTCCGGGGGATGTTCTGGCGGGTCATGAAAAAGGGCTGTTCCGCCGGATGCGGGACAGCCCCTGAAAAGGAATGGCGGTTAAACGCCGCAGATTATTTGGAGAGCACCTTTTGGACGGCGGCAACGACGTTGTCCACGTTCATGCCGAGCTCGTCCAGAACTTGCGCTCCGGGTGCGGAGAAGCCGAAGCGGTTGATGCCCACGGCTTCGCCCTGGCAGCCCAGGTATTTCCACCAGAGGTCCGTGACGCCGGCTTCCACGGAAACCCTCTTCGCGCAGGAGGAGGGAAGCACGCTTTCCCGGTATTCGGCAGACTGCTTGTCAAAGCGGAAGAAGCTGGGCATGGAAACCACGCGGATTCCTTCTCCGGTTTTTTCCGCCGCCTTCAGGGCCAGTTCCAGTTCGGAACCGCTGGCAAGGATAATGGCCTTCAAGGTTCCCTTTTCCTTCCGGGCTACGTAGCCGCCTTTCAGCACGCCTTCCCGGCGCGTTTCCACGGGAATATTGTTCAGGGTCGCTACCTTCTGGCGGGTCAGGATGAGGGCGGTGGGGCCGTCGGCGCGCTGCATGGCGGCCATCCAGGCTCCTGCGGTTTCTTCCGGGTCCGCCGGGCGGATGACGTCCAGGTTCGGGATGACGCGGAGGCCGGAGACGGTTTCCACCGGCTGGTGGGTGGGGCCGTCTTCGCCCACGGCCACGGAATCGTGCGTCAGGATGTAGGTGACGGGCAGGCCGCTGAGGGCGGCCACGCGGATGGCGGCGCGCATGTAGTCCACAAAGACGCAGAACGTGGCGGCGCTCACGCGGAACAGGCCGTCATAGGCGATGCCGTTGCAGATGGCGGCCATGGCATGTTCACGGATGCCGAACCAGAAATTGCGCCCTTCCGGGGTTTCCGCGGAGAAGTCCCCCGCGCCGGAAAGGTAGTTTTTATTGGAGCTGTACAGGTCCGCGCTGGTGGTCAGGAACCAGGGGTCCGCCTTGGCGATGGCGTTGATGGCGACGGCTCCGGCGGAACGCGTGGCGTCGCTGTAGTCCTGCGGGAAGGCGGGGATGGCCTTGTCCGAGTCCGCGGGATTGACGCCCCTGGCGCAGGCGCAGATGCCGGAGTCCAGTTCCGCGGCCAGTTCCGGATAAGCCCGGCGCCATTGTTCGTAGGTGGCGTTCCAGGCGTTGAAAGCTTCTTCCCGTCTGGCCTTGAGGTCCGTGAAGGCGCTGCGGACGTCTTCGGAGACGTAATAGCGTTCCCCGGCAGGAATGCTCCAGTTGGCGTGGGCTTCTTCCTGGAGCTTGGCTCCGCCTTCCCCGTGGCCCTTCGTGGTGCCTTCAATGCCGGGGATGCCTTTGCCGATCACCGTTTTGGCGATGATGAGCTGGGGCTTGCCGTTCCTGGCGTTTTTGGCGGCTTCCACCGCTTCCGCGATGGCCTTGAGGTCGTGCCCGTCGATCTGGCGCACGTCCCAGCCCAGGGCTTCATACACGGCGCGCGGGTCGGCAAGCTGGGTGCGTTCCGCAGGGGCGTCCAGCGTGATGTCGTTGGAATCGTAAATGAGAATGAGGTTGTCCAGCTTCAGGACGGCGGCCAGGGCGAGGGATTCGCGGGCCACGCCTTCCTGGAGGCAGCCGTCCCCCGTGAGGCAGAAGATGTGCTGGGTGAAGATGTCCATGCCGGGCTTGTTGAACCGAGCGGCGGCGCGCCTGGCGGAGAGAGCGAAGCCTACGGCGTTCGCAATGCCCTGGCCCAGCGGCCCCGTGGTGCATTCCACGCCTTCCGTATCCCGGAATTCCGGGTGGCCGGGCGTGATGGAGCCCTTGTGGCGGAAGCCCTTGAGGTCTTCAATGCCGATGTTGAATCCCGACAGGTGCAGCCAGCCGTAAAGGAACATGGAGCCGTGGCCGGCGGAGAGAATGAAGCGGTCACGGTTGAGCCAGCGGGGCTGCGCGGGGCAGATGTTGAGCAGATCGCCGAACAGGACGGCCCCGATTTCGGCGCACCCCAGCGGCAGGCCCAAGTGGCCGGATGCGCAGTCGTGAACGGCATCCATGGCAAGTCCCCGCGCCTGGTTGGCGGCTTTTTGGAGAAGGTCAAGATTCATGCCCGGGCAATATGAGCAGATCAGCCCCATATTGGAAGCCTAAAATGCGTCTCCGGCAACAGGGCGGAGCGGGGGAAAAGCATTGAAGATGGAAGCGCCGGGCATCTCCGGTCCGCATGCCGCGGCGCCCCCTGCGGCACATGGCCCGGCATGCGCAGGCGGTTCAGGCCATGAAGCTGCGGAGGAACGTGTTGGGCGTCCTTAGCCCATTTCTCTTTCACGGCTCCATTTGACCCCGTTTTTGATGACCTTGGTCGGGTTTCCCGCCAGAGCGGTGAATTCCTCCCGGAAGGATTTGGTGACGACCGATTGCAGGCCGACAACCGTATTTGCCGGGATGATGGCATTTTTGGTGAAGGTTGCCCCCTGCCCGATCCAGCAGTGGTCGCCGATGAGGACGCCCTGCGGCTGGTCGTTGAGCAGTTCCCCCGTGTCGGCGTCCATCAGGCGATGGGAGTCGTTTGCCCAGATGGTGATTCCGGAGGACAGCATGCAATCGTTGCCAATGTGGCATTTGCCGCCCACAAGCATGACCGCTAATCCTTCGATGCTCGTCGAATGGCCGATGGACAGGGCGCTTCCGGATGCAGCTGCCAGAATGCTGACATTGTTCCAGTGGCTGTGCCCGGACGACGAGGAGCCGAATTCGATTTTCGCGCCGCGGACATGTTTCCAGATGTGGATGGAGATATTGTTTAAGGAGAGCGGAGCATGGAAGATGAGCGTGTTGTGCTCTCCCTCAATGTTCAGCCGGACGGACCCCGGTATCTGGTACGGCTCGACAAGCTGTTTTTCGCCGGAAGGAAGAATGAGAAAAATGCGGTTTCCTACCGGGTTTACATAACCTTCCCCTCCCGTCTTCAAACCCAGGCGGACGCGGCGCTTCTTTCTCGTTTGCGGAGAAAGAGATAGGTTGCAATAGATTGTTGCAAGAAAACGGTTCATGAGGAAAGCCCCGATTCTTCATCGAGAAAGGCACTCTCCCGGATTCTCCATTCAGGGTCAAGCGGAAAATGGCGCAATGGCCTTGGCCCCGTTGCCTGGAGGCAGCCGCCGGGAGGGCTTGGCTTCATGGGGTACGCCATGCGCCGTTTTCCCGTCCCGCGGAGGAAGGCCGCAAGCAAGTTGTTTGCCTTTCCGGGATTTGAAAGAAACTTTGTTGACACCCTTGAAAAAATTAGTTTATAATAATTCTAACTAAAAGACACCATGAGTGACCAAAAGAATTTAACGACCTCCGTCGGAGCGCCCGTTCCGGATAACGAAAACGTGCTCACGGCCGGCCCCCGCGGCCCCATGCTGCTCCAGGACGTCTGGTTCCTGGAAAAGCTGGCCCATTTCGACCGGGAAGTGATCCCGGAACGGCGCATGCATGCCAAGGGCTCCGGCGCCTTCGGCACGTTTACCGTGACGGGGGACATCACCCGTTACACGAAGGCTGCCATGTTTTCCGGAATTGGCAAGAAGACCGACCTGCTGGTGCGGTTTTCCACCGTGGCCGGGGAACGGGGAGCGGCGGACGCGGAGCGCGACATCCGCGGCTTTGCCATCAAGTTTTACACGGAGGAGGGAAACTGGGACCTAGTGGGCAATAATACCCCGGTTTTCTTCCTGAGGGATCCGCTCAAGTTCCCGGACCTGAACCACGCCATCAAGCGCGACCCGCGCACCAACATGAGAAGCGCGCGGAACAACTGGGATTTCTGGACTTCCCTGCCGGAGGCTTTCCACCAGGTCACCGTCGTGATGAGCGACCGCGGCATTCCTTCCTCCTACCGCCACATGCACGGGTTCGGCAGCCATGCGTTCAGCATGCTGAACGCGGACAATGAGCGGGTATGGGTGAAGTTCCACCTGAAAACCCAGCAGGGCATCAAGAACCTGACGGACGCGGAGGCGGAAGCGATTATCGCGAAGGACCGGGAGAGCCACCAGCGGGATTTGTATGAGAGCATTGAGCGGAAGGATTTCCCGCGCTGGACGATGTACATCCAGGTGATGACCCAGGAGCAGGCCAAGGCATGCCCCTTCAATCCGTTTGACCTGACCAAGGTATGGCCGCACGGGGATTACCCCCTCATGGAGGTGGGCGTGCTGGAACTCAACCGGAACCCGGACAACTATTTCGCCCAGATTGAGCAGGCGGCGTTCAACCCGGCCAACGTCGTTCCCGGCATCGGCTTTTCCCCGGACAAGATGCTCCAGGGGCGCCTGTTCTCCTACGGGGACGCCCAGCGGTACAGGCTGGGGGTGAACCATAACCAGATTCCGGTGAACGCCCCCCGCTGCCCGTTCCACAGTTACCACCGGGACGGCATGATGCGTGTGGACGACAATGCGGGAAGCACGCTGGGCTATGAGCCGAACAGTTACGGGGAGTGGCAGGAACAGCCGGAGTTCCGGGAACCGCCGCTGGAGCTGGACGGCGCGGCCTGGCACTGGGATTTCCGCGAGGATGACGACGATTATTATTCCCAGCCCCGCGCCCTGTTCCGGCTGATGAATCCGGAGCAGAGGGAGGCCCTGTACGGCAATACCGCCCGCGCCATGGGCGACGCGCCGGACTTTATCAAGCAGCGTCACATCGACCACTGCATGCAGTGCGACCCCGAATACGGGGAAGGAGTGGCCAAGGCCCTCGGCATGTTCAAGGGATAATCAAATTTGGGTGTTCCGGGCGGAAGTTTCTCCGGAAGGGGAGGCTTCCGCCCGTTTTTTACCCGTTTGACGCAGCCAGGGGATTGATGGCCGTGAATTCCGGCAGGCAGCACACGGAATCGTGAAATATCAGGTGCGGAGGGAGGACGGATGGGGTAATGTGGCCTGGTGGATGTGAATGTGTTGCTTTTTGATGATTTTGAGACGCTGGATGCATTCGGCCCGGTGGAAGTGCTGGGCAAAGTAGAGGAATACCGGCTGCGTTATTTTTCCGAACATGGCGGAACCGTCGCAAGTGCTCAAAAGACGGTAATTGTCACTGAACCAGCCACGGAGGCGGACGGCTGCGGAATTTTAGTGGTTCCGGGAGGAAGGGGGACCCGCCGCCTGGCGGTTTTTCCGCCTTTCCTGCATTTTCTCCGGGGCATGGCGGACGATGCGGAGTATTGCCTGTCCGTCTGCACGGGGGCCGCGCTGCTGGCCGCCTGCGGCGCGCTGGACGGCAGAAGGGCAACTTCCAACAAGAAGTCTTTTGCATGGGTGAAGTCCGTCCGCGGCGCAGTCGGCTGGGAGGAACGTGCCCGGTGGGTGGCGGACGGGAAGTTTTATACTTCCTCCGGCGTTTCCGCCGGAATGGACATGGCCCTCGGGTTTGTGAGCGACCGGTTTGGCAGGTCACGGGCGGAGGGAATAGCGGAGCAGCTCGAATACGTGTGGAATGATGACTGCACCAGGGACGTGTTCGCGCGGAAATGAGGTTTTTTCATGGCTGGAATCCCTGCGCGGCCAGCGGAACCGCGGCATTGCGGGAAGAACGCGTTTTCTGCTTTCTGTGAGGAAAGAGCCTGTTATATCATAGAGGGCAGAAGTACATGAAAATCGTAGTTAAAGTAGGAACGGGCGTTCTGACCCGTGAGAACGGGAAGCTGGATGGTTCTTCCATCGTGCATCTGGTCAGCGCGCTGGCGGATCTGATGCAGCAGGGCCACCAGGTGGTGCTGGTGAGCTCCGGGGCTGTGGGGTCCGGCGTGTCCGTCCTGGGGCTGCCGTCCTATCCGCAGGAGTTGTCCCTGAAGCAGGCCTGCGCGGCCGTGGGGCAGACGCGGCTGATGCAGACGTATGAGAATCTTTTCAACCATTTTGACGTGGATGTGGCCCAGCTCCTGCTGACGGCAGAGGATTTGAAGCGCCGCCGCCACAACGTGCAGGCTACGGTGCTGCGCCTGTTTGAGTACGGAGGCATCATCCCGATCGTGAATGAGAACGACACCGTATCCGTGGAAGAGCTGAAGTTCGGGGATAACGACATTCTTTCCGTGCACATGGCGCGCCTGGTGGAGGCTGACGCGCTGTTCATCCTGACGAGCGTGGACGGCCTGTATCCCCCCGGAGGCAGCCGGGAAGCCATCATTCCCCGGGTGGAGGACGTGGATGCCGTGCTGGCGTTCGCGGAGGAGGACCGGGGCCGCTTTTCCATGGGCGGCATGAGCGCCAAGCTCCAGGCCATCCGGGAGGCCGTGAATGCGGGGACGGGCGTTTACATGCTGCACGGCCGCCATCCGGAACGCATCGCGCTGCTGCTGGAGGGGAAGGCGGAAGGAGCCGGAACGTATTTTGTACCGAAGGGATGAAGTTATGAAGATGGAGAATCCTCTTGAACCGGTGGGACGGGCCGCGCTGGCGGCTTCACGGGAGATGCTTGCCCTGGAGCCGCAAGAGAAGGCGCAGGCCCTGCGCCTGATGGCCGCAGGCGTTCGGAGCGCCGCGGAAAAGATTGTCCGGGAGAACGGCCTTGATATGGAAGAGGCCCGGAAGGGCAGCCGCAATGCCGCGTTTCTGGACAGGCTTCTCCTGACGCCGGAGCGCGTGGAGCACATGGCCCGCGGCATGGAGCAGGTGGCGGCCCTCCCTGATCCCGTGGGCGAATGCATCCGGGAGTGGACGCGCCCCAATGGCCTGCATATCCGCCAGGTGCGCGTTCCCCTGGGGGTCATCGGTTTTATTTACGAGAGCCGCGGCACCGTTACCTGCGATGCCGCCGCCCTGTGCCTGAAGTCCGGGAATGCCGTCATTCTGCGCGGCGGGAGCGAGTCCCTGCGGACCAACCGGGTTCTGGCGGAGGTTCTGCGCGCCGCGCTGAAGGAGTCCGCCGTCCCCGCGGACGCCGTGCAGCTTCTTGATTCCGGCAGCCGGGATGAGGTGCGGCAGTTGTGCGAGCTGGATTCTTTCCTGAACGTGGTCATTCCCAGGGGTGGAAAGGGGCTGATCCGCGCCGTGACGGAGTACGCCAGGGTTCCCGTGCTGAAGCATCTGGACGGCGTTTGCCACGTGTATGTGGACGCCGCAGCGGATTTGAAGATGGCCGTGAACGTGCTGGACGACGCCAAGACACAGCGCCCGGGCGTTTGCAATGCGGCGGAAACCCTGCTGGTGGACGCCGCCGCGGCGGAACGGTTCCTGCCGATGGCGGCGGAGCGCATGCGCCGGCGTGCCGTGGAATGCCGCGTGTGTGAGCGGAGCAGGCCGTTTTTCGGTCCGGAGGCCGTTCCTGCGGAGGAAAGGGATTGGTCTACGGAGTATGAAGACCTGATTCTCTCCGTGAAGGTGGTGGACGGCGTCCGGGATGCCGTGGAGCATATCAACCGCTACGGTTCCCATCACAGTGATTCCATCATCACGGAGGATGGAAAGGCCCGCGATTATTTCATGAGCCGGGTGGACAGCGCGTGCGTCTACCATAATTGCTCCACGCGGTTCAGCGACGGGGAGGAATTCGGCTTCGGCGCGGAGATAGGCATCGGGACGGACAAGTTTCATGCCCGCGGGCCAATGGCTCTGCGCGAGCTGACCTCCTACAAGTACGTCATTGAAGGCAGCGGGCAGATGAAGGACCCTTCCCGGATTCCGGGGGAAGACCGCGCCTGAACAGGCACGTCCGCAATCAGAAAGGGAGCACCGCAGCATGGCCGCGATGCTCCCCGCTTGTACACACCCCTGAAGAAGTCCCGTTAGAAAGTCAGCCTGTAGCCGATGCTTCCGTTGAAACTGGTGGCGCGGCTGCGGAAGTCCGCATTGACATCCGCAAAAATGGAGCTGGTGTAACCCACCGGAATGGTGATGCCCGCGCCTGCCTGCACGCCGGTGGCTCCTTCCCTGGCTCCGTTCACGCGGAATCCTGCGCCGGGCACGCCGGCGGGCGACAGCGCTGCCGTGGTTTTCCGGTCGCCCAGGAGCTGGACAACCTGCACCCGCAGTTCACCCATGGACGCGCGGCCCGTCAGGTTGCTGGAGAGCTCTCCGCGGAGCCTCGCCCCCAGTCCCACGGTGCCGTAGGTGGAATCCATGTCGTCCACGCTCATGCCCAGGCCCCCTGATTCCGTGAAGCCGTCCATCCGGCTCTTGTACACGGAGGCGTTCACCAGGGGCTGGAACGCGGAGGTTTTATTTTCATCCAGGTACAGGTCATACGTGCCTTCATAAAAGGCGCCATAGCTGCTGCCGCTGGTGCTGCCGTGCATGGCGTACATGCCGGCTCCGGGGATGCCTGCGGTGCGGTCCAGGGAAGCGTCGTTCCATCCGTAGGTGAGGATGACGTTGTGCGCCCAGCGGCCCGACTGGATGCGGAAGAACAGATTGCCGTAGTAGGAGTCCAGGTCTCCGTTCGCCATGTAGGCGTCCAGGTCGCCATAGCTGGCGGAGAAGGCCGCTCCCCATACGAAGCTGTCGCTGCACGTTACGTCAAATCCGAAGGTGCCGCCCCAGGTGTTGAGCTTGTAGCCTGATTCGTCCATCCGGTCATCCAGTTTGCGGTAGCCGCCTTCCCCTTCAATCCAGGCGTTGAAGCAGGGCAGGTCATCGTTGATGTACTGCGGGGAGGCTCCCATCTGGGAGAGGCGGTTGCGCAGGTGGAGCACCTGGTCCCGGAGGGCTCCCTTCTGGGCGGAGTGCAGGGCGGTGACGCCGCTGCCCGCATAGGAGGAGAGGGCGGATTGAAGGGCGCCCGTGTCCCCCATGGCCTGGGCGGTGCCCACGGCATTGAGGAATTCCATCATGGCCGGGGTGATGCTTCCGGGGGAGGAGGTGACGGCCCACAGGCTGTCCACCGCGGCTCTCTGGTTTTCCGTGGAGGCGAAGTCCTTCAGCGGGCTGTCTCCCAGTTTGGTGAAGTGGACCTGGAACAGCTTGCCGTCGTCGGAGAGTATCTTGCTGATGTCATAGACGAGGTTGGCGAAGCCGGCATAAGTCAGGTTCACCATGTCCGCCGTCCAGGTTTCCCCGTTTGCCGTGGCCAGGCCGTTTTCCGCATAGAAGGCGTTGATGGTGAATTCCGGCAGGATGGCCCAGTCTCCCGCGGTACCCAGGCCGTAAATGTTGACGTTGATGGATGGGTCCGCCCCGTTGATGCGGATGGAGCCGTTTTCCGCCTTCACGGCGGCCCAGGCGTTGTCCGCGCTGCGGGCCAGCGTTTCCGTATTGACGGTGAGGTCCAGGGAAGCGCCGGAGTCCAGATCGGCCGCCACTCCGCCGTTGCTGCCGGTCAGCACGAGCTGGACCGCCCGCTGGTTGGGATTGCCGCCCAGGTATAGTTTGCCGTTGGAGGCGATGGAGAGCGTGTTGGCCGTGGTATTGTTCATCAGGGAGAGGTCCGCCGTGGCGTCCAGGCCGGAGGCGTCCCGGGTGTTGCTGCCGATGGAAATGTCCCTGTAGGTCATGGAGCCGTCCGCGGCCAGGTCCTTGTCTCCCAGGACGAGGTGGCCACCCGCCCGGGTATGGCTGACGTCCACGCCGCCATTCCCGGAGGAAAGGATGATCTGCGTGCCTTCGCCCCGGTGGGTGATGGCTCCCGTGCCGGTGATATCCCCCTTGAAGGAGTAGGTTTTCCCGTCGTTGGAGGCCAGTTCCAGACGTCCGTTTGCCCCCAGGTGGAGCGCGCCGTTTTCCTGCTCCTGGTGGAGCCCTTCCAGCGCGATCGTGGAGCCGTCCTGCAGGCGCAGGCTGCCGCCCCCCAGATGGAGCAGCACGTCTTCGCCCAGATTGCTGTCCGTGCCCAGAATCAGGTTGCAATTGTCCAGTTTCATGGTGCCGGAGCCGGTGACGCTTGCGTGGAGCGTCAGGTCTGAAAGCGTGTCTCTGGCGATGGTGAGCAGGGCGCCCCCGTTCAGGGTGATGGAGCCGGAGCCCGCCAGATCCCCGGCGGCCAGGGAGGCGGAGTTCAGCGTCAGCGCGGCATCCTGTTCCACGTTCAGGGCGCCGGAGATGATGGAACTTTCCTTCGTGTTCTGGAGCACGAGCTCTCCCTGCTGCACGTCCAGAGCGGAGGCGGTCACGCTGCCGTCAATGGTCAGCCTCTGTTCACCGTCCTTGACGAGCTGCGCCGCTCCTTCAATGGAGCCCGCATAAGCGGTGTTGCCTGGTTTGTCCGGATCTGCGGAGGTTTCATTCAGCAGCGTGATGATCACGTCGCTGTCCGTTCCCGTGTTCACGACGGCACCGGCTTCCGTGCCGGCCAGATAGCGGATGGTGGTTGTTTTGTCTTCCGGCGCAGTGGCCGCGGACAGGTCGATGTTCAGCGTTCCGTTGTTGGTGACGCTGGGGGTTGCCCCCAGGGTGCTGGCGGAGGTGACGTTTTTGGAAGCTCCCTTGTCAATGACCATGGCGTCCAGCTGGCCGAAGGAGATGATTACCTGGCCGCCTTCCGTCCGGGTAATGTCCCACGCCATGCCGTTGTATTCGCTCAGCGTGATGTGGTTGGTATCCGCGTGCAGGGCGGCGTTGGTGACGTGGAAGGCGTAGTCCCCCGGAGCGGCGAGCAGCGCCACGGCATCCGCCGTCAGCGTCAGGGTCAGGTTCCCCAGGGTCAGAGTGGAATTAGCCGCGTCATTGAACTGGATGATTCCCGTGCCGTCCGCGCCCATGTTGGCGGCGGAAAGCCTCAATTGCGTGTCGGAGCCGGACAGGTCCGCATGGCCCGTCAGGCCGGAAATGGTTCCTGTGCCGCTGCCCATGTTGATGGAGTTCAGCTTGCTTCCGTCCAGTCCGCCCAGGTTGACGTTCCCGGTGATGCCGGAGACGGAGACACTCCCGGCTCCCAGTCCCGCCGTATTGGCGAGTGCCCCCGCAGAGATGGATATTTTTCCGGAGACGGCCTGCCCGGCCAGGTCCAGCGTTCCTCCTTCCACCCAATAGGTTCCGGTTCCGGTGTCTGCGGATTTGAGGGTCAGGTTGTGCGAGGTGCGAATCGTGCCGTTGTTGGTGATGTCCAGCGTGGCTCCCTGGTCCTGGTTGAACCGGAGGGCGGAGCCTGCATCCACGGTCAGGGAGGCGACCGTATTGCCCAGGGCCTTGTCCAGCGCAAGGTCCGAATTTCCGGTGACCTGCACCTTGTCAAAGTTCTGGAGCGTTCCGAGGAAGCTGGTAGTGTAGTGGTCGAAGACGAGCTTCTTCTCCCCGTTCACTGTTCCTCCCCCCTTGCCGTCGATGGTGCCGGCGTATTTGTCAAATTTGTGTTCGGAACCGTCTCCGGTGGTGGCGGCAATGTCCTTCAGGGTGATGGCGGTGCCTCCGTTGATGGTGCCGCTGGCCTTGTTGCCGCCGCACAGGAGCGTCCATGTCCAGTTGTCCCCGTCAGCCTTGCCCAGAATGGCGTCCGTGCCCGTGACGGTCAGGCTGGTTCCCTGGGAGATGGTGCCGTCCGTTTTGTTCCCGGCGTAGATTTCGTTCATGAACGTTCCGCCGTTGATGTAAAGGGAGGTGGAGCCGGAGATGGTTTTGTTTCCCGTGTAAAGGCCGCCGAAAATGCGGTGGGAGAACACGCCGTCATTGAACACCATGGTGATGTCCCCGTTCACGGCGGTGGCATAGGCTCCCGCCACGGAGGTGCGGTCCGCCTCCCCGTTGGTGAAGGAGGTGTCATAGGTCCCGGTGGAGGAGGAGAATTCCAGGTAAATATCCCCGTGGACGGTGCCCCCGTTAACAGTGCCGAATACCGTGGATTTGCCAATGGCCCCTTCCGCCAGGCGCAGGTGGATGTCCCCGTACAGGTCGCCCGACGTGTGGCCTCCTATCCAGCCGTTATCGCTGCTGACGCCTTCCCCCAGCGTCACCCACAGGTCCTGGCGGCTGTCCGCGCTGCCATAGGCCCCGTTGTTGGCGTAAATGAATTTGGTGCTTCCCGTTCCCGTGATGCTGGCAATGTTGGAGTTGGTGCCGTTGCGGGCATTATACGTGGCATTGGCCCCGGCCGTAGCCACGGCGGTGGCGGCGGCGCCCGTTGTCCATTCGATCATGCCCGGCTTGAGGGCGGAGGAAGCTCCGCCGTTTGCCAGATAAAGGGCTTCCGGTCCGGTGATGCCGCTGGTGGAGGGCGCGTAGGAGAGGGAGCCGTCCAGCGCCAGATTGGACAGGATGGCGTCCAGCGTGCCGGAATAGCTGAAGGTGAGGCCGGAGGAGCTGCCCCCCGCCGCCGTCTGCGCCTCCCCGATGAGGACGTCCCCCAGCCAGATATAGTAGCCCGCGTTCAGGCCGTGGGCGTTGTCCCCCGCCACGTAGGCCACGCGGATGGAATCCGCATTGGCGGACATGTCTTTGGAGTACAGGATGGTGCTTCCCCACTGGATGTACGCTTCATTGATGTTCAGCGTTCCGTTGCCCAGATTCAGGGAGAAGTTGTTCGTGGTGTCCCAGCCGCCCGTGGCGCCGTTGCCCAGGCGCAGGGTGAAATCCACCGTGTAGCCCTTGTCCTGCCCCTGGGAGGCTCCCCAGTTGTAAGTGAGGGTGCTGCTGCCGGATTTGTTGAAGTTGATCGTGTTGTTGGAGATGGTGACGTTATTGGCGGTAAAGCCCTTGGCCGTCAGCGTCTGCTGGGTGATGGAGGGCGTCTGGCCGAAGTTGACGCCCAGTTCGTGGGCGGCTTTCCTTTCCTGCCCGGCGGACCGCCCCGCGTACCCCATGCCCTTGGCCAGGTTGCCCGCCATCAGCAGGTCCCCCTGGGCGTTCGGGTGCAGCCCGTCCGCCGTGGGATTGTGGAACATGGAGCGCACCCCGTAGAAAGGGGTGGAGGAGGCCACGTCAATGATGCCCGCATTGATGTCAATGACTTTGACGCCGTTGGCGGCGTTTTCTGCGCCCCATTCTTTCAGGGATTCGTTGTAGGTGGCTACGGCCTGGTGCGTTTCAGCCAGGTTCCCGTTGGAATGCTGCGTCCAGCAGGGGATGGTCATCACCAGAATGCTTGCGTGGCTGTTGGCGGTGCGGATGGAGGAGACGATGGAATCCATGTCGCTCAGCAGAAGGTAGGTGACCCCGTCCAGCCGCAGGTGCAGCGTACTGTTGTTGTTGTCGGAAAGGAGGTCGTTGGTGCCGGCGAGCAGGAAAAACGTGTCCGGCGTGTCGGCCCCGGTAAAGGTCTGGCCCGTGTAGGTTCCCCCCTGGGTTTTTTCCGTGCTCAGGCCCAGCCAGTTCTTGATGTTGGAGCCGTCAAACCGTCCGTAGCTGCTGCTGTTCGCCCTGCCGGCGATTTCATAGGCCCGCGCGCTGGCCGCGGAGGAATGGAGATTCTGGAAAATCCTGCCGCCGTAGGAGGTTCCCGCGGCCACTCCGCCGCTGTAGTTGCCGGTCATGATACCTTTTTCGGTATAGCTGATGCCGTTGTCTGCAAAAATTTTGTGCATGGCCCAGCGCCAGGAGCCGCTGTTGACGCCATGGGTGATGGAGTCCCCTACGTACATGACGTTGCCAAGGTTTCCGTCTGAAACAGAGGCGGAGGCCACGGTAGAGAACAGGGCGCTGCACGCAAGCAGGACGGACCTTAGAGAGAAGGGTAATCTTAAACGCATATCCTAGCAGTATGCGAATTAGGAATCCGGCCTCAACTCAAAATGTTGAAGTTTAGTGTATTATAAATTTCAATACATTGAGATTGAAATCATTGTGACACGTCTGGTCTTTTTGGAGCTTGCTTTTTCCCCTGATTTTTGCAGGGCTTGGGATTTGCCGTGTTTTTAGCAGTAACTGACGGATTCCTAATCCGTTGCAGGATTAGTCACAAAGGCACTGGTTCATGTCCAGCGCAGGGTTGTCCGGAATGGAGTCATTGACGATGACGGCGGGAACGCCCGCCACCGTGGTATGGGGAGGGACGTTTTCCAGGACGACGGAGCAGGCGGCGATTTTGGCGCAGGCGCCGATGGTGACCCTGCCCAGGATTTTGGCCCCCGCGCCGATCAGGACGCCGGATTCCACAATGGGGTGCCGGTCTCCTTCCTCCTTGCCCGTGCCGCCCAGCGTTACTTCATGCAGGATGGAGACGTTGTCGCGGATGATGGCGGTTTCCCCCACTACAAAGCTGGTGGCGTGGTCCAGCAGGATGCCGCAGCCGATGGTGGCCGCCGGGTGGATGTCCACCGCAAAGACTTCGCTGGCCAGGCTCTGGAACTGAAGGGCCATGATGGTGCGGCCGTGCTGCCACAGCCAGTGGGAGATGCGGTACGTGGTGATGGCGTGGAACCCCTTGTAGAAGAGCAGGGGTTCCAGCGGCGTGCGGCAGGCGGGGTCCCGGTCCACGATGGCGATCAGGTCGTTGGCGATCTGGCTGAGGATGTTCTGGTTTTCCGCCAGCGCCTCCCGGATGAGGGGTTCGATCAGTTCCCGCGGCATGTCCCGGCGGGAGAGCTTGCGTGCCAGCCGGGCAGAGATGGAGGTGGCCAGGGAATTGCGGGACAGGCAGACGTCGTCCAGAATGCCGCGCATGGCGGGTTCTTCCTCAGCCGCCTCGCGGGCGCATTCCACCACCCAGTCCCATACTCCGTTGATGATGCATTCGCAGTTGGTGCACTGCCGGAGTTTTGAGCGTTTCAGGCTGGTCATGGCGGAAGAAGGTGGAAAGGCAAAAGGAGCCGCCTTTCCCGAAGGGGAAGGCTGCACCCCCACAAGTACCAGAGTACGGCGGATTTGAGAACCGGAAAGTACGTCCTATGCCCAGCCGGGCATGACCTGCCTCCGTCAGCCGAAGATGACGTGCACGATGTCCATGCACCAGGCGTCCACGGACCACGGGCCGGGACCGGTCAGCAGCAGCGCCAGGGCGGAGCCGGCATAGAGCAGGTGGAATTCCACGCCTTCCCCGGCTTTTTTCCCGGACCAGTTGGCAAAGTAGCCGTTTTTAACGTGCTTGGTCATGGCGACGGCCATCATGATGATGACCGCGAGCGCAGCTATCCTGGTGAAGACGCCCAGCACCAGGCAGATGGGGGCGAAGAATTCCGTCAGCATAGCCACCTTGGCCAGGAAGGGGGGAATGCCCATTTTTTCCGTGAAGGCCTGGTACGTGCCGTCCCAGCCCGCTCCCCCGAACCAGCCCAGCACTTTCTGGGCTCCGTGCGGCCACAGGATCAGGGCCAGCGTCAGCCGAAGGACCAGCAACCCCCACGCCGCCGCAATAATGGTAATGGAATCAATGGTGTCCATGAATTTGAAATGGTTGAAGAAAAGACCCTTTTATTCCATGGGACGTTCATTTCCGGGCATGGAAAAGGCCGGAGAAGGAGGTCATTTCCTCCCTCTCCGGCCCTTGAAGTCAGGATGGCGCGTCCGTTACCGGGGAATGGAATGGTAAAGCTGTTCCAGCGCCAGCACGCAGTAGGAGGTCACCAGGACGGGGTCCGCCTCCCACCAGCGGTTGTTGGTGTTTACCCAGGAGCCGTCGCTCTTCTGGATGGAGATGAGCTTGTTGGCCAGTTCGTCACGCCAGTCCACCTTGCGGCCGTCTTCCAGCGTCAGGGTGTCTATTCCCATGGCGCTGAGAGCCTTGGACATGGCCTGGTAGTAGTAGTACAGGCCCTGGACGCCCATGCCGGGGTTTTCATCCAGGTTGTAGCTGTTTTCCAGCCATTTGAGGGCCAGCTTGACGCGGGGGTCGTTCTTGTCCACATTGGCGTAAATGAGGGATTGCATGCCCGCGTACGTCATGCTGCCGTAGGCCCTGGGCGGTTCCGCCTTGTCAAACGCGGCGCTTTTGCTGTCCCTGGCGCTGGCGACGCCCGGGCGGTACACGAAGCCGCCGAGCTGGGATTTGTCACTGGAGACCCAGGGTTCCTTGTTGACGGCTGGGTTCTGCTGGCAGCGGTTGATGAATTCCGTGGCGGCGTTCCAGTCCAGGTCCGGCTGTTCCCCGTATTTGCCGTCCTTGGCGAGCTTCTGGGAGTAGTAAATGGCTTCCAGGGCCAGGGAGGTGTTGGAAAGGTCTGCAATGGGAGGGGCCTTTTTATCCCCGTAGCCGATGCCGCCGTTGTAGGGGTTGTCCGGAGCGAAGTGGTTCTGCTGCTTGATGAGGTAGGCGCGGCCCTTGAGGATGGCGGGGGCGTATTCCTCCTTGTTGGCGGCCAGCAGGGCCATCATGCACACCGCGGTGTTGTAGGAGGACATGCCGCGGTTGAAGATGGAGCCGTCCTCCTTCTGGGATTTCAGGACGAAGTCATACCCCTTCCGGATGTATTCCGGGATGGGCTTGCCCTGGTTGGCGGGGTCGCGCATGTAGGCGGTGACCGCCAGGGCCGTCAGGGCCGGATAGGACGGCTGCGCCCAGTAGCCTTCCGGGTTCTGCTTGCTTTTCAGGTATTCGTTCCCTTTTTCAATGGCGCGCAGGATTTCCTGGCTGATGGAGGCGTATTTGGAGGCGGCCGCTTCTCCGGGAACGGCCGTCACGGTGGTCTGGCCGAAGGCGGCTGTGCCCAGCGCGGCGGCCAGCGTTAATGAAAGTGCGGATTTGAACATAATGTGCTATTGCTTGGGTTGAACCGGTTTCTGGGAGATGGTGACGGTGACGTTCGTGCCGGGGGGCAGGTTTTTCTTCGGGTTGACGATCCAGCCCGTGTCGTTGACGCCGTCATGAAAGTCGCCGATGTAGTTGATGGGGGAGGTGCGGCTCGCGAAGATGGAGATTACTTCTCCGCTCAGGCTGGCCTGGTAGGCCCCTTCGTAAAAGAAGGAGTTGGTGTAAAGCCAGTCATTGGGGTCCAGCCCCTTGCGGGTCTGGGAGTTCACGACCATGTCGGAAAAGTCGCTCTTCTGCTCCTTGCCGTTTTCCGTGTAGGTCATGGCGACCTGCACGTAGGAGTCCGCATAGTCCGCGGGCTTGGGCTCCGTGAAGGGGAGCCATTCAAAGTTTTCATCCCGCACCGGGAAGAATTTTTCAAAGCGGTGGAATTTGAGCAGCGTCATGCCCAGGCTGATGTGCAGGGGGTCCGCCTCCGTCACCAGCAGGGATTCATGCAGCTTGCCGTTGGGCATGCAGCAGATATATTCCAGAATGCCCGCCTGCATGTTGACCTGAGCCTGGAAGCTGACGGTGCGTTCCTTGTGGTTCACGATCACGTTGCCTATCTTGATGCGGTGCTCGTCCAGGGGTTCGAATTTGGGTACCGTCTTGCCGTCCGGCAGGGGGACTTCCCGGGGGGCTTCCTCTGGTGCGGGCGCATCCGGATCTCCCGCCGGGGCGGAAACGTCCTGCGCATGGGCAAAGCCCCAGGAGCAGGCAAGCAGGGTGATCGTAAATTTCAGGAACATGTTTATGGAAATTAGATTGTGAAAATGAAAGCTTCCGTTCAATGAAAAAGGCGTCCGTGATTGATTTGTTACTTTTGAATCACGGATGCCTGGAAGGAATGATGGAGGGAGCCTAAACCAGTTTCAGCCTGGCAAGGTCCTGAAGGTCGACGATGCCCACGGGAGTCATTTCCGCGTTGAGCACCACCAGGTCGTCAATGTGGCGGTTGCTGACGGCCTTCACCGCCTCGGCGGCCAGGTCGTCTTCCATCACATAGATGGGGTTGCGGGTCATGAGGCCGCTGACGGGCTGCTCCCCGATGAGGGGATTGGCTCCGTACGCCCGGACGAAGTCTCCGTGGGTGAAGATGCCGGCCAGCTTGTTGTCCGCCGTCAGCAGGATGCAGGCGCCGGTGTGGGCGGTGGTCATCGCCTTCAGGCAGTCGTTCACGGAGGCGGTTTCCGGAAGGATGGCCATTTCCTCCCCCCGGCGCATGATGTCGCTCACCTTGGTGAGCAGCGCGCGGCCCAGGGAGCCGCCGGGGTGGCGTTTGGCGAAGTCCCGCGCGGTGAAGTGGCGCGCTTCCACCAGGGCCATGGCAAGGGCGTCCCCCATGACGAGCATGGCCGTGGTGCTGGAGGTGGGGGCCAGGTTCAGCGGGCAGGCTTCCCGGGAAACGCCCGTGTCCAGCACGATGTCCGAGTATTTGGCCAGGGAGGAGGCCGTATTGCCCGTCATGGAAATGATGGGCAGTTCAAAGCGTTTGATGAAAGGGAGCAGGGCCAGCAGTTCCGAGGTTTCCCCGGAGAAGGACATCGCGATGCAGACATCGCCGTCCTGGACGATGCCCAGGTCCCCGTGCAGGGCGTTCAGGGAATCCAGCAGGACGGTGGGCGTTCCGGTGGAGTTCAGGGTGGCGACGATTTTGGCTCCGATGTTGCCGGATTTGCCTACGCCTACGATGACGATCTTGTTGCCGCGGTCCAGGGCCTGGGACATGAGTTCCACAGCTTGGTTGAAATTGTCATCCAGCCGGGACAGGACGCCGCGCAGCTCTTCAATCTCCATTTCAAAAACGGATTTGGCGCGTGTTAAATGATTCATATCTGGCGGGAATGATGCCAGATGCCCCCATGGCCGTCAATTTTTCATTGCGGCTCCGCGGTCCCCGTTTTTCCGGCACCTGCACGCGGGATTGGCTGCCAGCGGAATGGTGGTGAAGCGCATGCGCCGCGTGTCTGCGGAGAGCATGGCTCCCACCAGCGGAGAGGGGATGCCGGCCAGGTATTTCAGGGTTTCCATGGCCTGGATGCAGCCGATGATGCCCGCATGCGCGCCCAGGATGCCGGCGGCGGAGGCGGTGTCTTTCTCCTGCATGGGCGTGTCTGCCGGGAAGAGGCAGCGGTAGCACGCGGTGCCCTGGTGGGGGGCGAAGACGGCCACCTGGCCGATGAAGCCTTTCACGGCTCCGTGCACCAGCGGCAGGCGCAGGGCGCAAGCGGCGTCCGCCATGGCGAAGCGCGCCGCGTAGTTGTCCGAGGCGTCCAGGACCAGGTCGCACCCTTCCAGCAGGGAAACGGCGTTGTCTGGGGTGAGCCGCCTGTGGACCGTGTTGATGTGGACGGAAGGGTTCAGGGCGTACAGGCGCCTGGCGGCGCTGGCGGTCTTGGCCGTTCCCGCCGCATCCGTGGCATGCAGGATCTGCCGCTGGAGGTTGGAAAGGCAGACCTCGTCCGGGTCGATCAGGGTCAGCCGCCCCACGCCCGCGGCGGCAAGATAAAGGGCCGCGGGGGAGCCAAGCCCCCCGAGGCCCGTCAGGGCGACGTGCGCCCGTTTGAGTTTTTGCTGGCCCTGTTCGCCCAGTTCCGGAAGGGAAAGATGCCTTGCGTACCGTTCGGTTTCTTCCTGGGTGAGGGTCATTGCTGTCGTCGGGATTAACGGCGGGCGGAGTTGCCGCTGAAGGCGTACAGGAGCAGCGTCCATCCGGAGAAGATCAGTTCCACTGCGATCAGGGTGCCGATGAACCAGGCCGTGGATTCAGGCCAGCCGAAGATGACCATGAGGCCCAGGATCAGCGTGATGATCACGTTGAAGAGCCGCCAGCCGCTGGCGGGCAGGGAACGGGTCTGGAGCCAGATGGCCCCCTGGAAGACGGCGGCGATGACCAGGCCCCACCCGATGATGAGCGTGGTGATGGCCAGGGAAATATTGGGGTCCCGGAACAGGAACCAGCCGGCGATGCCGTACAGGATGGCCGTCACCAGGTTCCACCAGCGGGAGGACGGGACGGTGAAGACCTGGACCAGCCGGACGACGGCCAGGATCATCAGCATGATGCCGATCACCCAGATGAAGCTGGCCCCGACAATCCAGGGAGAGGCCAGGGCGATGAAGCCAAGAAATAGCTCGATGACGCCAAGGATACCCATCCACCATGAGTTGCCGGATACCGCGGAGCTGCTGACTTGAGGTTGAGTTGTCATATGGCGGTATGACCGGACCCGCGGCGGAAACGTTGAAGAATGACGATTTTATTTGCCGGCGGATGCCTGCGGCGGAGTGTTCTTCGGGTCCATGGTCTTCAGCAGCTCCGGAGTGACGTTGATCAGAACGGGGCCGCTTTTGGGGTGCGCCTGGGGGGGGACGAAGTAGGAAAAGGCCCTGGCGGGCAGTTGTCCCGGGATTTCCGGCATGATGTAAACCTCCACGAGAACGGCGCCCTTTTTGCCGTTAGGGCTGTCGGAAAAGTTCAGCGTGAGGGAGTTGGTTCCGTCCCTCAGCCCGCCGGAAATGATTTCCGCCAGGCGCGTGTTGTCGAATTCATGCGGGGAAATGTTGTTTACGTTCGCCTTGACGGTGCGGCCGGGGCAGTCCACCAGAATTTTTGCGATGTATTTGGGCGGCGGGCAGACAGGCGGCACGGCGGGAATTTTTCCAAGGGGCTGGAAGCCGTCCTGCTCCATCAGGACGGTGGCGTCGCCGCGCTTGAGGCATTCCTTGACGGCGGGCAGGCGGGTGAGGTTGAAGAAGCGCGCCTGGTCGTATTTCCATTTGCCGTTTTCGTGGGTGAACAGCAGGACCAGGGCGTTGGAGTCCGTCGGTTCCTGGCCCAGCCCCAGGTCCACCTTGCCGTAGTAGGTGGCCGCGGCCGTGGGACCGTCCACCACGGAGCCCACGTACATCAGCGGGGCGAGCGCGGGCGGAGCCATGGGCTGCCGGAACAGGGAGGCGGGAAAGGGGCGTTTTTCAGAGACGGCCAGGTTGCGCACTTTCACCTGGCGGTAGGCGGAGGTGGTGGCTCTCCAGCCGTCATAGTTGCCGCGCAGCAGGTGCAGGCGCCATGTGTTGTAGGCTACGTCCAGATCATCCCTCAGTTTGGCGTCTCCGGGCCGGGGGGCGGCGGAGGCGGGGGCGAGAAGAGCTGCGGCGCAGCAGGCCATGGTGAGAATGGAGCGGAAAGTCATTACACGATTATTTAGACATCAAACTTGCGCGGAGTGCAACACAATTGCATCATGAAGCCGTTCTTATGGAATTGTTCACGGAAGCCGATCATCTGGCGGAAGCCCGGTACAGGAAACTGTTGCGGGAACAGCCCGGCTTTGTGTGGAGGCGGTTTTCAGACGGTGAGGAGCTGATGGCCTACGTCTTTTTTCCTCCTGGCCATCGAGAGGGCGCTTCCGCGCCCTCCGTGCTGTTTTTTCACGGCGGCATGTGGGTGGGAAAGAGCCTGGGGGATTTTGTGCCATGGGCGCTTCACCTTGCCCAGCAGGGAATTGTGGGGATTATTCCCATGTTCCGTACGCGCGGCGCTTATGAGGTGGAGCCGATGGATATTCTGGAAGAGGGCCGGGAAGCCTGGGCCTGGGTGTATGAAAACGCCGCCCTGCTGGGTCTGGACCCGGCCCGCATTACCGTAGCGGGGAGCGATGCGGGAGGACTGATGGCCCTGCATGTGGCCCTCCCCGACCATCCCGCGCGCTGGTCCCTGTTCCGCAGGAAGGCTCCCCTTCCGCCCGGTCCTGCCGCCGTGGCCCTGTTCCGCGGCGTGTGCGATCTGGCGGCGCAGTCCGCCTTTAAACTGGGAGGCATGATGCCCCCTGACCAGCGGGATGCCGTCAATCCCCTGCGGCGCGTGCAGAAAGGGCTGCCTCCCCTGTTCGCGAGCCATGGCGGAAGAGACAGGCTGCTGCCGTGGCGCAATAGCGAGCGGCTGGCGGAGCTGTGGCGGAAAAAGAAAAACCGCTCCAGATTTGAGCTTCTGGACGTGACGGACCACACGTTTTACCATTTCAATGTAAATGCCGCCTATTTTGAGCAATTGCTCAACAGTTGGAGTTCCTTCATGGTGGAGCAGGGCATTTGGGAATATAACGAGGGAATGGACGCCGGATTGCTGGGCTGACCGGAGAATACCGCCCGTGAAATACACGGCGGCAAGGGTGGGGCTTTCCTGTCAGCGGCCGCCCAGCATGTTTTCCCGGATTTCCTGCATGTCCCGGCGGAAGGCGGGCTGCGTCTGCGGGGTAGGCGGCTGGATATCCCATTCCTTCATCTTTTTGCGGACCTTGAGGAATGCCTCCTGCTCGCTGGCGCCGTATTTCTTGCAGACGGTGGAGAGGGTCAGTTCCGGTCCCGTGAAGCGGCCCTTGAGGAAGAAAGGCAGGTCGTGCTGCCAGGCGCGGCGGAAGTCCTCCGGGCATCCGTCCGTCCTGATGGGGGCGAACAGTTCCCTGACCTGGCTTTCCCGGATGCCCGCGGTGTTCATGCAGATGGCGGTTTCCATGTAGGCCAGCGTGAATTCCAGCATGACCCGTTCAATGGATTGCCTGGCCTGGGCCAGTTGGTCCGGGGTAAGGCCCATGACTTGGGCGCGCAGGGCGGCCAGGGCTTCCAGGATGGCCTTGGGGTCGCCACAGGTGCGCGGATCCATGCGGGGGATTTGTTCATCCTCGTCGTAAAGGGGAATGGGCGGATGCACCCGGGAATTGATCTTGAACAGTTTGCCCTGGAGCCGTTCCCGGAGGTCCTTCAGGCTGACGCCGTACTTACGCAGGACGGGCGCCGCGTAATTGCGCCCCGGCTTGTCCGTCTGCCGCAGCCATGCTTCCTGAAAATCAGCGGGGCATTGCTGAAGGCCCGCCGCCAGCATGGCGTTCCGGAAGTCCTCCGCCTTGGGCGTTTTATTGGCATAGGCGTGGGTCCATTCCATTTCCAGCATCCAGATGGCGGTGAGGCCCAGGAATTGTTCAATCGCCTGTTTGGCCTCCGCGGGTTCCGGTGCGGGAAGTCCCGCCGGAGCGGCGGCGGAGGACGGGATGTGCCAGCAGAACGGGAACAGCAGGGCGAAAGCCAGGAACGGGCGCAGCAGATGCATGGGGGGAAGGAAAGAGGGTTGGGAAGGGACGGCAGCGCTCATTCGGCTGTCACGGTAACGTCCAGCGGGCGGTCGGAAACGGGGAATTGCAATTCATAAAAACCGTTGCCCAGGTTCTTGACGGGAACGTTCCCTGCCTTCACGGGGCTTTTCCCGCGCCAGACGACGACCGGGCCGGATTCCTTCACGCGGAAGCGGAGGCTGTCCGCCCCGTATTCCGGAGCGGCGGCCAGGGCGCAGGGAGAGAGGAATTTGTCCCCCCTGCCGATGACGGCCCAGCCCCGGACGATGGGCGCCATGATGAACAGGCGGTCCTTGAAGCCCGTTAGCTTCACGTCCAGGTCCGGCTGTGCCGGGGTCAGCGCGCGGCCTCCCTCTGCGGAATAGGCGGCGATTCCCTCCGCCGGAATGGAGGCATAGGCTTCCGCCGCGTTGCCGTTCAGCAGGGCCGCCGCGTTTTTATAATCCCCCAGGGAAATTTTCCCCTGCACCGGTTCCGCCGGGGAGGGGTGTTTGAGGTTGTACAGCACCACGGCGGCGCTTTGGCCGGGCAGCGGGGCGATCACCCGGTACAGGCGGTTCTCGTTCAGCGCATCCAGAAAGACGGAATCCGGCAGGGGGACGGCAGGGGCCAGCGGCCGCAGCAGAAGGCCGTCGGACCAGACCAGGGGCATGATGTTTTCCGGATTGAGCTTGTCAGCCGGGTCTGAAAGGTAGACGGGGCCCCCGGATACGGCCTTGGAAACGGCCATGAGGCGCGCGCTGGTGGGGTCCGTGGAATGGAACATGTCATGGTCCGGCCACGCGGTCTGCCCCAGCCAGAGCGTATTGGCGTAGGACTGGAGGATGTGGGACTTGCCCATGGCTTCATCCCCCAGCTTGTAGTCAATGCTGCACCGGGTGATAGCGCTGTAGCGGGTATTCTGGATGTTGACGGTGCCCTGCGCCATGCAATTCATCAGGCTGAGGCCCGTCTTCCGGCATGCCTGTTCCAAGGCTTCCGAACACTTGGTGTTGTGGCGGACCGGGTTGTCCAGGCCGTCCGCATGCTTCAGGTATTCCGCCTGCACGTCGATCTTCACGAAGTCGAACCCGGCGTCCTTGACGGATTGGAGAAAAGGGTTGTAAAACGCCCCGGCTCCTCCGGGGCCGTCACCGGGGAGGATTTTCCCCTTGGTAGTGCTGACCAGCCCGCGGGCCGTCTGGGCGTCCAGCCGGTGCTTGGGGTGGATGCCGTTCCAGAGGCCGTAATAGCAGTTCCACAGGCCCATCCATTTCAACTTGGAGCTTTTGTGCTTCATCAGGGGCTGCCAGCCCTGCGGGAATTTGTCCTGGCGGGTCTGGAAGCTGATCAACTTAAGCCCTTCCTGGGTCTGGAACCCGTCGTCCACCAGCATCCACCGGACGGGGATGGGGGAGGCCTCCAGTTGGCTGGCCGTTTCTTCAAGCAGCTTGGAGGAGATGTTCTTTTTATACTGCTCCCAACTGCACCATCCGAGGTACTTGAAGGGTTCCGGATAAACCTTCTTTTCCCGGGGAAAGGTTCTGCCCTTGATGAAGGGGAGGGAAAGGGCTTTGTTCCAGGCGGCGGAGCAGGCGCGGTAAATATCCTTGTCCACGGCGGTGACGGCCAGGACGGGCTGCGGTTTGGCGGTGGAAGTTCCCAGCGTGCCGGATTCCACAAGGAATTTGCCGTCTCCGTCAAGCTTCAGCCACGTGAGGGAGTCAGGGGTGGCGACGGGCAGCACGGCCATGAAATTGCCGTCCTTGAGGTGGAACAGCGCAAACATGGCGTGGTCCCCCGGTTTGGCGGTGCTGGGGTTCGGCTTGCTGTCCAGCAGGTTGCCGGGAGCCGTCCGGCCGAACCAGGGCAGCACCCGGTTGCCGTCTCCGGGCCAGCGGCCGCGGTCCGCCGCGAACCAGCAGAAGGACTGGTAGGGAGGTACCTGAAGGGAACGTGCGTTTTTTCCCGGCAGCGGGGGAATGGTGGATATCCGGGTTTGGGCGGCGGCAGTCCAGATGCTCAGGGCCGCCAGGACAAGAGCCGGGAACGTGAATGCTTTCATGGGAATCATCATTAGGTTAAGGAAGGTGGCAGATGGACTAGCAGGAGGGCAGGGAGGGTCGCTTCCCTGCTTTTCGGAAAAAAAGCCGTTGCGCCATGATGGCAAAGCATTTGCCGGAGACGAGCAAAAAATGATGTTTCCGCCTTATTTTGCTTCTTTTTCCATGTGGAAAACGGATTGCTAATCCGGCGTCAAGCTCTGATTTTAAGGGAAAGGTGCTTATGTTGCCCGGTCGTTTTATAATGGGAGTCTGTTTCTCCGGAGAAAAGGCTTCCTCCGTTGCGTTGTCGGTACGTTGAGAGCCGCGAGCCTTTGCGGGTGTGGAAATACATATATTCCGTCGGAATATACTGAATTTCAGGAAAGAGAAATCATTGCTGCACAGGTTGGCGTCCGGATGCCGAGGGGCTTGCGGCGCACCATGCGGCATTGGAACTATTCCGTAACGGATTAGCAATCCGATATTAGAAAAACCAGGGTTCCAAGTCTTGGCTTCTGACCGCAGAACGCTCCCGGGAGCGGATTTGTGCAGCAGTCCGGCGATAGGTGCGGATCCATTCATATCCATATTTAACTTTTGATTTTATGAAGAAAACCTTATTCACTGCTTCCTGCGTCCTGGTTGCCTTGTCCGGCCTGGGCGCAGCGGCCACCTATCAGTGGACGGGAAACGGGGACGGATCCTCCTGGACGGACGCGGACAACTGGACGGAGGCCGGCGTGCCTCCTACTACTCTCGGCGCGGGAAACAGCATCATCATCAACAGTGACGCCTCCATCTCCACCGCCGGCGCGGGGAGCCTGAATTACAGGAATGTCGACCAGTTTGTTCTGAAAGGCACGGGTACTCTCAGCAACAATACGGGAGGGGCCTTGGTTTTAGGGAACGTGGACATGGACAAATCTTTTTCCCTGAACTCAGGCAATACGCAGCTCTGGGGCAACTTGACTATTGATTCCAGCATCAATTCAGGAGCGCTGGGAGGCGGGCTGTCCACGGGGTATGTTTGGGATTTCGGATTAAACGGACGTCTTGCGACGACCAGCCTCTGGATCAATGCGAGCGGGGGAACCATCCAGGCCGCCATTGATCCGTACACGACCACCGGAACCGTCGGGACTGCGGTGCGTGAACTGCTGGGGCAGAACAGTTCCTCTTCCTCGGGAGGCTCCGGGTTTGATACGGTTGACTACGTGGTCAGGGACGCTGACGGGAATATCCTGACCCGTGCGGACGGTCCGCTGGAAGCTACGGAAGAAAATGTGGGCAAGTATTGGATCACCACCAATGGGGGAGCCTGGGCCAACGTGAAGATTCATTACATCACCGGAGCGGCTCCAGTTCCGGAACCTGCTGCGGCAGGCCTTTCCGCCGCCGGTCTTCTGCTGGCCCTGCTGCGCCGCCGCCGGATGCGTTGAGCCGGGCATTGTTGTCCGGACTGGTTTTCGGAAGCGCCTCTCCTGCACGGGAGGGGCGTTTTTGTTTATCCGGTCATGGCCACCGTTTTTAGCGGCTGTCCGGTTCTCTCCGGATGGGAATATTCATGACGGGGTGTTTTCCGGAGAGAGCCGGCCTCATGGCCGGGAATTTCATCCACGCCGTCACTTGGCCGGGCTTTTGGCGAAGGATATGCGGCGCCTGTAAAAAAAGAGCAGAACCAGCCATTGCAGCAGGAGAAGGGAAACGGCGAGCAATACGGGCTGGAAAGGCGGGAAGAAGTCCGCCGCGCCGCTGAAGATGCGCTGGTTGAGTTCATGCACGTTGAGCAGGGCGTGGATGAGGTAGGCGGCCAGGGCGTTGACGCCGATGACGCGGAGGGGAAAGGCCCATTTGGCCCATTTTCCGCCGTTCCATGCGTCGACGGCCAGATGGAACAGGGACAGGAGCATCAGGGAGATTCCGGCAGCGGCCAGAACGAAGGTGCCGGTCCACATGCTTTTAATGATGGGATAGGCGCCGTCCAGCATTCGGGCGGCGGAAAAGAGGAGGATTCCCGCTCCCATCATCGCCATGCAGAGGCGGACGGAAGGCAGGCGACTTTCCTTCAAAAATTTTCCCGCCAGCCATCCGCCCATGCACAGGGCGGAAGCGGAGGCGATGCAGAGGGGGCCTTCCGGATCAAAGACGCCTCCGTGCAGACGGCCGGGAAGCCAGTGCATGTCCACCCAGGAGTTGACGGAGCCGTCCGGCGTGAAGCTGCCGCAGGTGAATTGAAGCAGGGCGATGAGGCCCAGAAGGCCTCCCGCCGCAGCGGCAATCGCTCCCGTGCGGCGGCACAGCAGGATGCACGTGCCTGCGATGGCGCAGGAAAAGCCGATCAGGCCCAGAACGGAGGCATAACGCATATCCTCCGTCCAGGTAAGCGTTCCGTTGACCAGGAGGCCCAGGAAGGCCAGAACGAAGGCCCGTTTCCAAAGGTGGAGAAGCCCGGGGGCCGCAGAGGAGTTTCCGCCGGTGTATTTCGCCAGGGAGAAGAACATGGAAACGCCAGAGATGAACACGAAGACGGGGAACACCAGGTCATACAGGTGCAATCCTGCCCAATGGGCATGCGACATCTGGCGCGCGGCTTCCCGGAGGAAGGCGTTTTCCGGATTTCTGGAGGCCAGGAGCAGGACCAGGGCGTCCAGCCCCAGGATGATGAGCATGTCCAGCCCGCGCAGGGCATCCAGGGAGTGCAGCCGGGGGGAACGGGCGGGAACGGAAGAGGAGGCGGTCATGGCGGCGGGGAGGAAGAACGGGAACAGGTACGGACGGAAAAGGGCGTCTTTATCAGGATTCCTCCAAACATGCCGGAACAGAGGGGAATCGTGCTTGATTTCCACGGGGGAAGAGGGTAAAGCAGGCCGCATGCCGCGCTCCCCTCTCGCCTTTCTCCTTTTCCTGTGTGTCTCACTGCTGCTGGCTGCCTGTTCCTCCACGCCCAAGACTCCGCATGGCAAGCCGTTGATGAAGGACGGCAGGTACTCTTCTTCCTATGACGCTTTTGTAGCGGACCCCCAGTACCGCTTCACGCGCGACATCTGGTACCATGACGAGCGCATCCGGCAGGCGCAGACGCGGAACAGCAAAATCGTGATTCATTTGAAGGACCAGCGCGGCGTGCTGTGGGTCAACGGCCAGCCGGCCATGAACTTTCCCGTGTGCACCGGCAGATCCACCCATGAGACGCCCCGCGGCAAATTCTCCATCATTCAGAAGGATGCGGACTACCGCTCCCGGTCCTATGGCAGCGTGTTTGATGCAAGCGGCCTGTGCGTGAATTCGGACGCCACCTCTTCTTCCCGCGTGCCGTCCGGCGGCAAATTCATCGGCGCCAAGATGCCGCTGTGGATGCGCATTCATGGCGGGATAGGGCTGCATGTGGGCACGGTGTTCCGGGACGCCAATTCCCACGGGTGCATCCGGGTGCCTGTGGAGGCATGCCGCATTTTGTTTGACAAATGCGGCATGGGAACAACCGTAGTAGTTCAGGAATAAGCGCGAGCGTGAATAATCGTTGATTCCTTACGGTGCATCTGTCACACTCCTGCAAGCTGATGAAAATGAAGGTTCTGATACGTTCCCTGGTATTGCTGGCCGGGTTGGCCGCCTGGACGGCGGATACGGCCTGGGGCCAGTCCTCGTCACGCCATTCGTCTTCCCGCGGGGGAACGCCCGTGCGCCAGGCTGCGGCGCAGCAGCGCGGAGAGGATGACGCCGTGGAAACGGTTGACCTGGGGGATAAGAAGAGGGAATCCGGCACGGCGTCCGGTGAACGGGAAGGCGTGGCTGACGCCCCGGAAATGCCCAAGGAAACGGAGAAGGAGCAGAACGGCCTGGATTCCCTGTCCCTGATTCCCTCCCTCAAGGGGGGAAGGATGGATGCGGCGCGGGAAGCGCACACCAGCACGCGGCCTTCCGCCAGAACCATGGCCCTGCTGATTCCGGCTCCGCGCGGCCCCATTCTGGACCGCAACGGAGAGCCTCTGGCCGTGACCTCCGTGGCCTACCAACTGGCCCTGCGTTTTGAAATTTTTGAAAATCCCGATCGTTCCCGCGTGGTGGACTTCGGGCGCAACTGCCTGGAACAGGCCAAGAAAATTGCCGGAAAGGCGTGGTCCTTTTCCGATGACCAGCTCTGGAAGCACTATGAGCACCGCCGCTGGCTGCCTCTTCCCCTCACCAACGTCATCCGCGCGGAGGAAGCGGAAAAACTGAAGGACAAGGTGAAGGGGGTGCGCGGCCTCCAGTTGCTGCCCATCTACATCCGTTCCTATCCGGAAAAGGAAATCGCCGGACATATCATCGGCTATGTGGGTTCCAAGGGAAAACTGCCTACCGGCCCCATCAACCATATGGACCCGCTGTGGGAACAGGTGGAAGGCCGCGCGGGACTGGAAAAGGAATTCAACAAGGACCTGACCGGGACGCCCGGCGTATGGCGCCTGATGTTTGACGAGGACGGCAACAAGATTCTGGATGAACTTCAGATACGCCCCAAGCCCGGCGGCGCCATCGTCACCACCCTGAACCTGAAATGGCAGCGGGATGCGGAACGCATCCTTTCCCGCGGCAAGAGGCGCGGCGCCATGGTGGTGCTGGACTGCGTAACGGGTGAAGTGCTGGTAATGGCCTCCACGCCGTCCTATGACCCGAACATGTTCATTCCGAACATATCCCAGAAGGATTACGATGCCCTGCGCAACGACCCCGCCGGACCGCTGGGCGCGCGCGCCTTCCAGGGGCGCTACCCCCCCGCCTCCACCTTCAAGGTGCTGACGGTGGCCAGCGCCCTGAAAAACAACAAGATCACGGAAAATACGCAGATCTACTGCCCGGCATCCATCACGATCGGCAACCACGTTTTCAACAACTGGAGCAAGACGCCCCTGGGGGACATCAACTGCATCCGCGCCCTGGCGATGTCCAACAACCCGTTCATGTACCAGATGGGGCTCAAGCTGGGAGCGGAAGCCCTGATGGATACGGCCCGCGCCTTCGGACTTGGCGAGCGCACCGGGCTGCCCATTCCGGACGATCCCGGCCTGGTGCCCACCAGCGACTACATGATCCGCAACTACAAGCGGGATTTCATGTCCGGAGACGCCGCCAACCTTTCCATCGGCCAGGGAACGCTGCTGGTCACGCCTCTCCAGGTGGCGCACATGATGTCCGGCGTGGCGAACGGCTACCTGCCCAGGCTCCAGCTCATCAAGCAGATTCAGGACGGCAACGCCAATGTCATTTACGCTCCCAAGCCGCAGGAGGTCCAGCGCCCCCTGCCGGCCTATGAACGTGCCCTGTCCAGCGTGCGCAAGGGCATGAGGGAGGTGATTGAAGGCGGCACGGGCGGCCGCGCCCGCCTGTCCTATTCCAGCATCGCCGGCAAATCCGGCACGGCCCAGTGGGGACCGGAACGGGAAGACAAGCGCCTGGCGTGGTTCGCCGGCTTTATGCCCTGTGACAATCCCCGCTTCGCCTATGTGGTTCTGTATGAAGGCCGCGCCCACGAACGGCTGGGCGGGGGCGCCGCCGCCGCCCCCATCGTGAAGGAATTCTTTGAGACGGAGAAGAAGGACATCAAGGCCATCATTGACCCGCCCAAGGACGACATCCCGGTAGCGGAACCGGTGGAGGAAACCCCGGAAACGGCTGCCGCCGCCCTTCGCGAACGCGGGGGATCGCCTGCCGTAGTGCCAGACAATCTGCCGCCCGGCCTGTATGATCCGGAAGGAATGGAGCCCATCAAGGTTCATGAAATCCCTGCCGATCTGGACGACTCTTCCGATGCGGAAATCAAGGCGACCCCGGTGGGCGGTTCCTCCGGGCATGCCAGGCCGTCCGCGCCTTCCTTGTCGGAGGAGCCTTCTGCCGCACCCCTCACGCCCCGACGCGGAGATTCCGACTACATTCCCGGCCTTCCCCATCAGATTCCCCGCCATCTCAACCATTCCTCTCCCGTAAAAGCTCCCGCGCCCCAGGCCCCCCTTCCGGAGGATGACATTCCCATGGCGGAACCTCTTTAGACCGGCTTTTAAGGAAGGCGGAATCGTCCGGCAATGCTTTTCAGGGCGTTCGCCGTAACAGGGTCATGCATGGCCTTTGGCCCGTTAATGCTTTTCATTGTGCTTGCGTCATTGCGGGGAAGCGCCTATATAATGCGGATGGTGCGCGTCGATGAGACTGTTGCCGTAAGGAGCGGCGCTTTTGTTGGATGGCATCATGACCCCTACGTTTAAAGATAATGAAAACGCATTATTTCTACTCCATACCCTGTTTTGCGCTGACCTGCGCTCTTGCCGCCTGCTCTGACGACAATAAATCATCTTCCGCCAAGGCCGGACAGGATGCCGCCGGCTTAACCCCGGCTTCTTCGCTTGATCCCTCCGCCCCCGTTGCTTCCGATCTGGTGGCGAAGCGTGCGGAACGGCTCGGAATCGCCGCCCTCTTTCCCATGGACATGGGTATTGTAGCCGGTGTTTACGACGTCCCCGGCATGATCAGGAGCGTTCAGAATCTGAACATGGTCAAAACCTGGGGTTCCTGCTCCGCTGGGGAAGACGCTGATGAATCCATAGCCATTCCGGGAGAGGATGCACCCAAGCCCGTCCGGAAAAAGTGCTCCGTCAACACCCCCGTCATTGACGCGATGATCGGCTTCGGCCCCGAATGGGCTCCGTGGATGGACAGCGCCCAGTCCGCTTTTACAGGCATGGGATTGCACCAAATGAAGGGAATTCTGTCCGGTTATAAGCTTTACCAGGATTTAATCAATGGTAACAAGAAAGCTAGTGACGCAGAAGTGGAAGTAATGGGCAACAGATATACTGAAATGCTCATTAAGTGGATTGATTTGGTGGATATGCGCCCCTCTCAGGCCGCGACGGCTCCCGTAATGGTAGCCGCCAAATTGACGCCGGAAGCCCTTGCCCAGGCCAAGGCTACCCTGAAGGACGCCAATCTCCCGGAAGGCATGGAACTGCACGGCATTGTTTCCCTGTATGACAAGACCTACAACGGCCTGGCTTGCAAGGTAGCGGAAGTGGACTGCAAGAAACTGCGGGCGAAGCTGGAAGAAAGGCTGGAAGAGGCTAAAGCCCAGATAACCGTCTCCCAGGAAAATCTGGACCGTCTCAAGGCGGCTCTCAAGCGTCTGGACGAATCCAAGCTGTATGTGGCCGTCGCTTTCGTGGATGATACCCTCGTGGGCTTTATAACCACCAATCCTGAAAAGCAGGTCCGCCTGGCGGCTTCTCCCCAGGATTCTGTTCTGGCGCGTCCGGATTTCTCCATGGCTGACGCCCAGCTCCAGTATCCCGCCTATGGCCTGATATTTGCGGACAAGGCTTGCGCCAAGGGCCTTATTAACCTGGACATCGCCTACTACAAGGGCATGTTCTCCGGGTTGAAGGACCTGATGCAGACGGTAGGCACCGACTGGAAGATTGCCGATCTGGCTCCTTCCATGGCCGCGCTTGATTCCATGAAGGGCCGCCTCCTTGGGCTGTATGAAAAGGTGGCGCAGAATGCCACGCCCGTTTCCTACTACGCGTGGCAGGACCAGGGGGTGCATGTGGAAGCCTGCACGTATCCGCTTGAATTCTACCTCCTGGACGCTCCCTCCTCCATGAACTCCGTCCGTCCCGGGGCGGATACGGTGCTGTATTCTTCCTTCCGCATCAATCCGCAGATTGTTGACATGGGCTGCACCCTGTATGAAAACATCGCGCAGATCGGCTGGGATTACGGCAATGCGTATATTTCCAACCCGAAGCATGACGTAAGCGACCAGATCCGCATGGTTGCCCCCATGCTCCAGATGGCCCGGCCCACCATTGAAGAACTTTGGAAGGCGTACAAGACCGCACTTTCCGGCCTTACGGATTCCGGCGTGTTCATCATGGACATGCAGGGCGCTCCCAGCCCCACGCTCAAGAATGTTCCGGCCCCGCGCTTCTCCGCGGCTTATGAAGTGAAGAACCGTGCCGCCTTGGGCGAAGCGTGGCAGAAAGTGTCTGACGCCGCCAAGACCATCGTTACCCTGGCCAGCCAGGGCAAGATGACGGAATTGCCCTCCCCCAAATCCTCCGTGGAAGGGGATGTCACCACCTACGATTACGAGTGCCCGCTGGGCGCCGACCTGAATCCGGTGGTGAGCGTTTCCGACACCCGCTGGGCCATCAGCATGCCGAAGGCCTTCGGCATGGAAGTCGTCAAGGAATCCATGAAGGCCCCGGGGCAGGTGGCTCCGCTGGAATTCCAGCTTAACCTCGTTCCGGTCCGTGATGCCCTGAAGAGCGCGGCGGAAGGCAACAAGGATATCCGGAAGGCCGTGGAAACCCTGGACGTGATCACCTCCGACGTCACGGGCGTGCATGCTACGGGGCGCAAGGGCGCGGACGGCAGGGACGTGTATCACATCCACGTTATTTCCGCTGCCAAATAACAGGGGTTTCCCATTGGATTTACAGGCTTCCGGGAAGAAATTTCCGGAAGCTTCTTGTTCCTGCCGTTCTGGAAGTTATCTCCGGAAAAATTTTTTAATGCCCGGAAGAAAAAACGGAGTTTTGCAACGGCAAGCCTGCAGCCGCCTTAAGATTATATACAAATGTATATAATTTGTGCGCGTGCCAAGTTTTGGGCTTGCCAAGGGGGAGGGGAGAGTACACAATCAAAACCGTCAAATAAAGGGAATGGCTTCCCTTTTCCCGTATTTACAGGAGTTGGCGCGATAATGGTGAAAGATAGACGATGAGCAGATTTTTCCAGTTCCTGTGGTTGGCGGCGTTGGCGGTGCCCGGCATGATGGGCGGTAGCGCGTGTGCGGCGGAGGAAGGAGCGGAGCACGGACTGGAGCAGGCCGCCCCCCACTTGTTCTCCATTCCGCTTCCAGGCGGCATTGAACTGCCGGTGTCCAACTCCATGCTGATGCTCTTTCTGGCGGTTCTGCTGATAGGGGTGGTCGTATGGTTCGCCACCCGCGCCATGCGCATTCTGCCGTCCCGGTTCCAGAATGCGGTGGAATATTTCTTTGAGACTCTGTACAACTTTGTGGAATCCCTGCTGGGGCCGCGACTGACGCGCAAGTACTTCTGGTACTTCGGAACCATCTTCACCATCATCCTGGTCAGCAACTACATGGGGCTTCTCCCCGGGGTAGGGACCATCACCTATAACGGAGTGCCGCTGTTCCGCGGGGCGAATGCGGACATGAACGTGACGATGTTCCTGGGCATCTTTTATGCGCTGATGTGGCTTTACTGGTCCATCCGGGAACAGGGCCTGAAAGGCTTCTTCATCCACTTGTTCGGGCCCAAGGGAAGACTGCCCGGCTTCATGGGATTCGTGCTGGTGCTCATCTTCATCTTCGTGGGGCTGGTGGACGTCCTGAGCATTACGATCCGTCCTATTGCGCTGGCGGCCCGTCTTTACGGCAACATTTACGCCGGGGAAACGATCATTGACACCATGGCTCACATGTTCGGACCCGTCCTCAGCGCCCTGTGCGTACTCCCGTTTCTGGCGATTGAGCTGCTGGTGGGCTTCATCCAGGCTCTGGTCTTCCTCCTCCTGACGGCGATTTTCCTCAAACTGCAAGTGGGGGACGGGGATGCCCACGGCCATGCCGCCAAGGATGAGGGAAAAGAACCATCCGTGCCGGACAGCCTGCCGTCCGGAAAGGCCTCATAAGCCGCACCGCCAACTTTCCGTTCCGGACCATGGGCAACCTGTGGGGGAACGTTCAACAAAAAACATAAACCATACCAATAACATGATTGATCCTACCGCAATGACCTCCCTGGCCGAACTGTCCGGCAACGTGGGCTTCGGCCTCGTCACCATCGGCGCCGGCCTCGGCATCGGCCTCATCGGCGCGAAAGCCGCGGAAGCCACCGGGCGCAACCCGGGAGCCTCCTCCCCCATCATGGTGATTGCCATTACGCTGGCCGCCCTGATTGAAGGCGTGGCCCTCATCTCCATCTTTGTGAAATAACCCGGAGGCCCCGTTCCCGGAGGGAGCTTCTTCCGCTCCGGGGCGGCGCAGCCGTTCCTGCCGGTCCGGAAAACTTCCGGCATGTTTCAACCCGTTCATTTTATGCTGAATCTCATAGCCGACCAGTCCTGGAATCCCTTTGCGCCCTTCGGGGTGACAAGCTGGGAACCCTTTGTTGCCAACCTGATCGCCTTCATCCTGATGGTGGTGATCCTGCGCTACCTGGCGTTCAAGCCCATCCAGAACGTTCTGGAAAAAAGGCGCCAGCGCATTGAGGAGGGAGAGGAAATGCGTGAGGAAAGCGAGCGCCAGCTGGCTTCCGTGAAGGAACAGACGCATGAAATGCTGGTGGAAGCGGGCGAAAAGGGACAGGAAAAGATAGACGCCGCCAAGGCCGCCGCCTCCCGCCTGCTGGAGGAACAGGAAACCGTGGCCTCCCAAAAGGCGGAGGAAATAGTCAGAAAGGCCCGGCAGCTTGCGGAACTGGAACAGCAGAAGGAACGCGAAGCGCTGAAAGAACAATTCGGCCAGCTGGTGGCCCTGGCTGCCGCGCAGGTCACCGGAAAAATGCTGACGGAAGAAGACCAGCGGAGAATCAACCGGGAAGCGATCGACAGCCTGGATTCCTGATACGCTTTATGAAGATCGGAAAGGACACGCTCAATGCCGCCCGCAGGCTGTTCCGGCTCTGCATGGACGGGAATACCGTGGCGGAGGACCGCGTGCGCCTGATCGCCCGGAAAATTGCGGAACGCAAACCCCGTAACTATGTCGCTCTGCTGACGGCCTTTTCCCGCATGGTGGAATACGCCGTGAAAAGCCGTACGGCCACCATTCAAAGCGCCGTACCGCTGACAGAGGAGGAACGCTCCCAAATTCAAGCCAAGCTGACGGCCAAATATGGCGACGGCCTCTACTACCACTGGGAGGTGGCGCCGGACCTGCTGGGGGGCATCCGCATCCAGGTGGGGGACGACGTGAAAGACGGTTCCGTACGCTCCAGAATCGACCGTCTGGCCGAGATGGCCCGCAATCTTTCCAATTAACCAACGAAACTTTTTTCCATGAGCAACATACTTCAAGAACTCGAAGCAGAAATTAAAAAAGCCACGGCTTCCGTCAGCCAGGAAAACGTGGGCGTTATTCGTTCCGTGGGGGACGGCGTCGCCAAAATCGAAGGGCTGAGCGGCGTGATGCTCAATGAAATGATTGAGTTCCCCGGGGGCGTGATGGGCCTGGCGATGAACCTGGAAGAACATGAGGTGGGCGCCGTGATTCTGGGGGATGATTCCAATTTGAAGGAAGGGGACTTGGTCAAATGCTCCGGACGCCTTCTTTCCGTGCCCGTGGGGCGGTCCCTGCTGGGCCGCGTGGTGAACACGCTGGGAGAGCCGATTGACGGCAAGGGGCCGATTGAGGCGGAAGCGTATTATCCTGTGGAAAAAATCGCCTCCGGCATTATCTCCCGCCAGTCCGTCACTGTTCCCGTGCAGACGGGCATTCTGCCCATTGACGCCATGATTCCCATCGGCCGCGGCCAGCGCGAGCTTATCATTGGGGACCGCGCCACCGGGAAAACCGCCATTGCCATGGATACCATGATCGCCCAGGCGGACCAGAACCGCCTGGCGGAGGAAGGCAAGCTGGCGGACCACCAGCCCCTTTACAACATCTACGTGGCTATCGGCCAGAAGCGCGCCAACATCAGCCGCCTCGTGGCAAAGCTGGAAGAAACGGGCGCCATGAAATACTCCATCGTGGTGGCGGCCTCCGCCTCCGACCCTGCCGCCATGCTGTACCTGGCCCCGTATGCCGGCTGCGCGATGGGCGAATACTTCATGGACAAGGGGGAGGACGCCCTCATCGTCTACGACGACCTCTCCAAACATGCCGTGGCCTACCGCCAGATTTCCCTGATTCTGCGCCGCCCCTCCGGTCGCGAGGCGTATCCGGGGGACGTATTCTACCTGCACAGCCGTCTGCTGGAACGCGCCGCGCGCATCAACAAGGAACACGGCGGCGGTTCCCTGACGGCCCTCCCCATCATTGAAACGCAGGCCGGGGACGTTTCCGCCTACATCCCCACAAATGTCATTTCCATCACGGACGGCCAGATATTCCTGGAAACGGACCTGTTCTACCAGGGGGTGCGCCCCGCTATTAACGTGGGCATTTCCGTCTCCCGCGTGGGTTCCTCCGCCCAGACGAAAATCATCAAAAAACTGGCCGGCTCCATCAAGCTGGACCTGGCCCAATTCACGGAATTGCAGGCCTTCGCCCAATTCGGTTCCGACCTGGACCCCAGCACGAAGGCCAAGCTGGCCCGCGGCCAGCGCATCGTGGAACTCTTCAAGCAGAACCAGTATGAGCCCAAATCACTGGGGCTGGAGGCCGCGGACCTGTACGCCATGCAGAAGGGGTACTTTGACGATGTTCCGGTGGACAGGATCAAGGAATACCAGAACGCGTGGGAAGCCACCATGAAGGACCAGCATCCGGACCTGTTGGAAAGCATCCTGAGGGAAAAGGATCTGACGCCGGAAATAGACGCGGGGCTTAAAGCCGCCATTGAATCCTTCAAGCTCAGTTGGAACTAACGATTACGGGAGCACTGAAACATGGGCAACCTGAGAGACATCAGACGCCGGATCAAATCCGTCAAAAACACGTCCCAGATCACCAGGGCGATGCAGATGGTGGCCTCCGCCAAGATGCGCCGCGCCCAGGACCAAGCCGTGAAGGGGCGCCCCTATGTCCGCGCCCTGGCGGAAGTGCTCTACCATCTCCAGGATGAAATAGACACCAGCAACAGCCCCCTGATGCAGACCCACGGCGGCGCGGACCTGGTGCTGCTGGTGAACACGGACCGCGGCCTCTGCGGCGGCCTGAATGCCAACCTCATCAAAATGACCCGGGAGCACGCTCCGGAAAACGCCCACTACATCACCATCGGCCGCAAGCTGAACGCCGCGCTGGCCAAATGGAATGAACGGCTGGAAGCCACCTGGAGCCTGACGGACCCGCTCTCCCTGCTGGAACTGAAGCCGGTGTTCGACTTCATTGTGCAGAAATTCAAGGCGGAGGAATACGGGCGCGTCTTCGTAGCCTTCTCCGGCTTTGTGAACACAATGGTCCAGAAGCCTATCTTCCGCCAGCTTCTCCCCATTGAACCGGAACCGTTGATGAAGATGGCGAAGGCCGGAGGCGCGGCCCTGGACGGGGAAAATGCCCACAAGCAATTCCTGCTGGAACCCAGCCCCTCCGCCCTGCTGGATACCATCCTGCCCCTTTACGTCTTCCACGGCCTGGTCCAGATCGTGCTGGAAGCCCGCGCATCCGAGCACTCCGCCCGCATGGTGGCCATGAAGGGCGCCACGGAAAACGCCAAGAACATCATCGACGGCCTCACCCTGGACTACAACAAGGCCCGCCAGACGCAGATCACCAATGAACTGCTGGAAATCACCACGGCCATGCGCGCCATGGAATAACGCCGGACTCCGTTTATTCACCCACCTTTCAAACAGAACCCTCACTCCTCTTATTTCAACACCAAGTTTTTCTCATGATGAATAACACAGGCACTCTCGTTCAGATCATCGGCGCCGTGGTCGATGCGGATTTTTCCCAGGCTGAAACGCTTCCGGCCCTGCTCAATGCGCTGGAAGTGGACTATGAAGTTAACGGAAAGCGCAAGACCCTGGTGCTGGAAGTCCAGCAGCACATCGGTGACGGCTGGGTGCGCGCCGTGGCCATGAGCTCCACGGATGGCCTGCGCCGCGGCATGCCCGTGCGGGATACGGGGCACCCCATTGAAGTGCCGGTGGGGCAGTGCGTGCTGGGCCGCATCTTCAATGTGCTGGGTGACGCCGTGGACGAACGCGGCGCCCTTGACTGCGCCGGAAAAAAGAGCATTCACCGCAGCGCCCCTCCGCTGGAGGAACAATCCACCAGCACGGAAGTGCTTGAGACGGGCATCAAGGTGATCGACCTCATCTGCCCCTTCCTGAAAGGCGGCAAAATCGGCGCCTTCGGCGGCGCGGGGGTGGGCAAGACCGTGCTCATCATGGAACTCATCAACAACATTGCCAAGGCGCGCAGCGGCCTCTCCGTCTTTGCCGGGGTGGGGGAACGCACCCGTGAAGGGAACGACCTGTACAATGAAATGATAGAATCCGGCGTGATTAACCTGGAAAAGCCGGAGGAATCCAAGGTGGCGCTGGTATACGGCCAGATGAACGAGCCTCCCGGCGCCCGTCTGCGCGTGGCTTTGTCCGCCCTGACCATGGCGGAATACTTCCGCGATGAGGAGCACAAGGACGTTCTTCTCTTCATTGACAACATTTTCCGTTTCTCCCAGGCGGGGTCGGAAGTGTCCGCCCTGCTGGGCCGCACGCCGTCCGCCGTGGGCTACCAGCCGAACCTGGCGGAGGAAATGGCGGACCTTCAGGAACGCATCACCTCCACCAAGCACGGTTCCATCACCTCCATGCAGGCCGTTTACGTTCCTGCGGACGACCTGACGGACCCGGCCCCGGCCACTACCTTCGCCCACCTGGACTCCACGGTGGTGCTGGAACGTTCCCTGGCCGCCCAGGGCCTGTTCCCCGCGGTGGAGCCGCTGTCCTCCACCTCCAAGGCCCTGGCCCCGGAAATCGTGGGGAATGAGCACTATGAGGTGGCGCGCGGCGTGCAGATGGTGCTGCAGCGCTACAAAGACCTTCAGGACATGATCGCCATTCTGGGCATGGACGAGCTTTCGGAAGAAGACAAGCTCATCGTGAGCCGCGCCCGCAAGATCCAGCGCTTCCTGACGCAGCCTTTCCACGTGGCGGAAGTCTTCTCCAGCATTCCCGGCGCTTACGTGCCCGTCTCGGAAACCGTCCGTGGTTTCAAGGAAATCCTGGAAGGCAAGCTGGACATGGTTCCGGAAGACGCCTTCTTCATGCGCGGCGGCATAGATGACGTCCTCAAGGATGCAAAGGACGCCGAATAACCCCTTTTCCCGCAATTCCACACCATGAGCATGGAGTTCAAAGTCATTACCCCGGATGAAGTGGCCGTTGCCGCCACGGTGGAATACGTGTATCTGCCCGGCAGCCTCGGGGAGATGGGCGTGCTGGAACACCATACGGCCCTGATCACCTCCTTGGAACCGGGGGAACTCCGCTACAAGCCCCTGGATGGCCCGGAGGAAAGCATGGTAGTGGGAACCGGCTTTGTCCAGGTCAATGACGACCACGTCCTGATGGTGACGGACTTGGCCCTCAACTCCTCCCAGATTGATGAAGGCAGCGTGGAACGGGCCATTCAGGAAGCGCAGGAAGTGCTGAAGGCCCGCTCGGAAATGTCCCGCGAGGAACAGGCCCGGTTTGAGGCGAACCTGACCAAGCAGATCATGATGCTCAACTTCAAGCGCAAACACAAATCCCCGGGCAGATGATGGCGGAAGACTGGAACGACACGTTTTACGACCTTTTCCGCGAGGCGGTGGGGCGTTACCATGAAGGTCACAGGAATGTGGACGGCTTCTTTACGGACCAGGAAATCATCTTCCTGTCCTCCATCGGCTGCCGCACGCGGGAACTGTTTGACTTTGTGGAACTCTATGCCCGCACGGGAGAACCTTCCCCCACCACGGTACTATTGATGGCCGCGGCGCGCAGGGACTTCTTCCTGACCATCCAGCACGGGCAGTTTTACCAGGGCAAGCCCGTCATCGGGTATGACCTGCCGGGCTTCGGGGATGAACTCAGCGGCCTTCCCTACCTTCCGCGCCTGATTGCCAAGGCGCGGGCCAAGCTGGCCGGCTCCATGGGGGATGACATCATCTACTGCTGTGAGAACGACCGCCGCTTCTTCCGGGAACACGGCAACATCCATCCCGCTGACTTCCTGCGAGTGGTCTGGGCCGCGGGAGACAGTGACCCCAAGGTGTACGATTACGTGCGCCAGTGCACGCTGAGTTCCACGGCCAAACCGGTCGATGGTGAATGATGTTTCTGCATCGTGACGGTGGGAGGAGGCTTGGTGAAGCAGAGCGTCTGTAGAACTGACGTTCGGTTAGATGGTGCTTCCAGGGAAATCTTATAGGAGGAAAGAAAGTTCGCTGACCGGCGGTATCTAGCGTCCTGGATATGGATGATCAGATGTCTTGTGCTTGATTGGGACTTTAAAGCTGGTCGCTGGAAAAATCTGTATTGCCGCCTTGATTAATCAAGAGAATCAGAAGAAGTATTATGTATTTTATGAAATACCTATGTTGATAATATTATCGTGTATTTGAATACCATAACGTTCCCGGCGTGTTTACACTGGTAATTCTTGTTCTCATGGTAGTCGCAACTATTGAGCCAACATCATTTCATTACCATGAACAACACTTTCAACATCGGCGCCATGGACACCGTCTACCCCTTCATTCCCATGTACCCCAACGGACAGCCCCAGGGCAACTTCCTGGTCAACGGCCTCTCCGCTCCTGTCCTTATCCCCAAACGCGCTGCTTCCTCCTCCTCCCGCCACGAATGGTTCGGATACCTCAAGGTCATGGCTCCCGCCACCTGTTTTCTCCACCTCCACGCCCACTCTTCTATCTCCCTTTCCATTCCCGCCAAGGATCTGGAACTCTCCACGGAGGCCGGATCTTCCGCTCCTCTCTGTCGCCAGATCCAGTTCGAACAGGGATACTACTGGTGCCACATCGTCCATCAACACCAGCCCGACCAGGGGTCGGAAGCCGAGTTCTGCATTGCCCTGATATGCGACAAGGAAGGCGAGCCCGACCTGGACTATTACCTGCTGGCGGAAAACACGCCTGCCGGCAAAGAAGGAGAAACCGTGCTAACCCTGGTCAACCTGTACCAGGAAGAGGAGGAAGGGAACTCGTCTAGCAGTTCCTCGGCAGGGGGAGGAGATTCCTTTGAGTTTGACCCCAAGCCCAGCAGCAGTTCGAGCTCTTCCTCCTCGAGCAGTTCGTCTTCCAGCTCCTGGCAGAGTTCTTCGGCTCCCGAGCCTCCGGATTCTTCCAGCAGCGCTCCATCGTCTTCCAGTTCGTCGTCTTCCAGTTCGTCGTCTTCCAGTTCGTCGTCTTCCAGTTCGTCGTCTTCCAGTTCGTCGTCTTCCAGTTCGTCGTCTTCCAGCAGTTCGAGTTCTTCCTCGTCATCTTCTTCCAGCAGCTGGTCGTCTTCCAGTTTCCACAGCAGTTCCTTGGTGCCTGAAACACCAACTTCCTCCAGCAGCGCTCCGTCTTCCAGCTCTTCCTCGAGCAGTTCCAGCAGTTCTTCTTCCAGTTCGTCGTCCTCCAGCAGTTCGAGTTCTTCGTCCTCAAGTTCCTTGAGTAGCTCCAGCTCTTCCTCGTCAAGCAGTTCTTCCTGGTCCTCGTCAAGTTCATCGAGTTCTTCCAGCTCTAGTTCCTCTTCCAGCAGTAGTTCCAGTTCCCTCTCTTCTTCCTCCAGCGAGCCGGAGGAAGGCGGTTGCCCGTGCCCCTGTTCCTGTGATTGCGACGAAGACATCGAACAGTCCGATTGCAGCAAGAACACCTCCCATTTCTTCGGCGGCAACCCGGATGGAGCCGACGACTGCGAAGGCTTACTGGAAGTAGGAACCGGAGACTCAGGAGGGGCAGGAGGAAGTAATTTCCCCGTTCCCCGCACCCTTGCCGAACCTTCCGCCCTCTCTTCCATCACCCTGCGCTACAAGCACCCTCTCGAATGGAGCGCCTCCTGCAATCCCGAAACCGGACAGATCTCCGTCAAACGACCCACGGGCAGTTCCATCTCCTTCCAGAGTTCTGACGGCCATGCCGAAGCCTCCGTCTCCGGAAGTTCGCGCAAGTTGAACTACAAGGTTCAGAAGCTGAATGCCGACAAGTCTCCCTGCACCGGCGGCTCTCCCGCCTATCTGGACATGGTCCAGAGCAATGGGCGCACCCTGCGCTTCTCGGCAGCCACCGGAAAGGTCGTCTCCATGGTTTCCGCCTCCGGCGTGGAAACCACGGCGGAAGATTATTCCCGGCAGATGAAGGTGAACCGCCATCCTTCCACGGGAGCCATTCAAAGCATCTGGTCCAAGTCCCAGGGACTGCTCCAGGCGGTTGGGGAAGGCAACAGGCTCACCCTGGAATGGTACGCTCCCGGCCAGGTGAGCAAGAATGCGCGCGGCTTTGCCGGCACTGGAACTCCTTACAAGACGGTCAGCTATGAATTGAGTGACGACCAGGGCGTGCAGGTGATGGATATCGCCGAACAGAGGGAAGGGATGCCTGTCTTCCGGACGCAGCGAAGGACGGAAGGCAACAAGGTGACGACCATTCAGGGAGAGGGGGATGAGCGCACCGTGCGAACGGTGGAGAAAAATGTCCTCCCCGGAGGCAAATGGGAAATGATTGAGAGCTTGCGCGGCATCGACGAGGAAACGCCTTCTTCCTGTACCCGCACGGTGAAGAAGTACACCGACGGGGGCTGGCTGACTATCAGCCGGACGGAGGGATACAACACACCTCTGGCCCGAACCACCCTCTATACCTATAACGACCAGTTCCGGGTGTCTCTGGAGATCAAGCCCGACGGCGGTTACACGCGCTACGAGTACGATGACCAGGGCAGAACCGTGCTTTCCGCTGCTCCCTGGGCCGGAGGCGGGGAGAGAGGGACCCGAACCACTTACGCCGACTTGCGCTTTAACGACTTCAGGCCAGCCACGGAAACTAAGGTGGTCATTGCCGAGGATGGAACGGAAACGGAACTTCTCAAGCGCACTTACACGTATGAAGACAGTCCGCAGGTCAGCCGCACCACGGTGAAGGAAACGGCGTTGGGGTCGGAAAACACACATATCAGTATCTCTGAAACCTACGGCGAGGCGGCGGAGTATCCCTACGCCCGGGGCAGGCGGAAGATGAGCCAGGGCGTCAATGGCGTCCAGAGGGTTTATTCCTATGAAGCAGCCGCGGAATACGGAGCCCTCCACAAGGAGACGGAGACCGTGCAGGCCAACGGAAGCATCGTTCCGGGACAAAGTACACGAAACGTGCAATACATCGCTGAAAACGGCGCCACCACCAGGAAAGAACAATACGTTCACACCGGAGAGGACTGGTCGCTGATTGCCTCGGAGGACTACGAGTACGATGACGAACAGAGGCTCGTCAAGACGACGAAGGGCAACGGGCGCACCAGCACGACGGAATGGATGTGCTGTGGCCCGTTGAGGGAAACTGACGAAGACGGCATCACCACCAGCTACGGCTACAACTCGGCCAAGCAGCTGGAGGAAACCATTCGCTCGGCGACGGAAACCACTCCGGAAACAATTACTTCCTACAGCTATGATGCGGCGGGAAGAAAGGTTTCGACACGCCGCGACATAGGAGCCATGACCACGGTAGAAGGGGCGCAGTACGACGATCTGGGACGAGTAGTTTCCTCTACGGATATACTTGGCAGAGTGACACGAACGGAATACAGAGAGGACTACCTTACAACAACCATCACTACTCCTTCGGGAGCCACACTACTTACCAAGAGGTACTATGACGGGACTACCATCTTACAAGGCGGAACCGGCCAGCGAGAGATGGAGACCCGGCTGGAGCTGACAGAAGAAGGCATCCTGACCACCACTTTGTCCAAAGGAGCCATTCTCTCACGCAATCTGGAAAACGGTTTTGGCCAAACCGTCCGGCAGGAACAACCCAATACGAAGGGGGGATTCGTAACAACCAGGAATGCCTACAATGAGAAAGGACTGCTCGTACACACCCAAAAGGAAGATTTGGCACCCACGGTCACCACTTACAGTGAACTGGGGCAAGCCATAAGACGAACTGTTCTCTTGGACACTCTCCATCCGGAGGATACTTCAAAAAACAGGATATCGGAAACCTCATCCTGCTTCCGGGTTCGGGAAGACGGCATCTACCAGGTGCACACTTCCACTACCTACAATGCCGACGGTTGCCCCCTCACTCAAACCACGGAGAATATGATTTCCAGGCTCAGTGCAATTCTGGAAAACAAATCCATCACCACAGACGTCTACGGGCAGCAGAGCATCCAGTGGACGGAGTATACCGCTCCGACTAAACGCGCCCGGTTCAACCAGATTCCGACTTCGGATATTATAGCCGAATCTGTCATCGTAGACGGCTTTATGGTAAGTCAAACGAATCACACCGGCATCCATGCCTCACAGCAGCGCTTCTATATCTCCACAGGCATGATTCTAGAAAAAACCGACGGCCGCGGCAACACTACTATTGAGGAAACGGATCTTGCAGGACGTACTGTCAAGATCACGGACGCATCCGGCACCATGACCACCACCAGCTACCTTCCCTGCTGCAATGCCGTGGCTTCCATCACCGACGGGCTGGGAGGCACTACCTGCTATTCCTACGACATCCGCGGCAGAAAGATAGCCGAGTACGGCACCGCCATTCAGCCGGCCTGTTTCGCCTACGACGAAGCCGATCACATGGTGGCGTTGACTACTTTCAGGATGGATGAAGGGGATATTACGAATAATCCTTCCGGCCGTACTGACGGAGACACCACCACTTGGCTCTACCACGTGGCTACGGGGCTGGAACTTAAGAAGACCTATGCAGACGGGTCCTGTGTCTCCAAAACCTACGACGGACTCAACCGTCTGGAGACATTGACCAAGGCCAGAGGGATCGTCGCTAGCTATATCTACGCGCCATTGACCGGAGAACTTGTCTCCATTTCTCACAGCGATGAAACCATATCCTGGCTCTATTCTTATAACCATCTAGGTCAAGTGGTCTCTATCTCCGATGCCTCCGGCATCAGGGAATTTTCCTACGATTCCTACGGCCGCATGATCCAGGACACTTTCTTTGGAGGTGTGGAAAGCTGCACTCAGGAAGAATACGATGCCCAGGGGCGTTCCAACGGATATCGCCTGATGCTCGGCACACGCACCGTGCAGCACTCCCATCTTGACTATGACCATCAGGGTGGCATTATTAGGATGAATCTGGAAGGACTGGAGTCTTCCTTTACCTGGCGGTACGATCCAACCAGCGGCTTCCTCAACCATCTCACCTACCCCAATGGCATGGTCCGCAGCAATACTTACCATCCCAGGCTCAACCTCGTAACCGCCATCGGTTACAGGAAGGGCGCGGATGGCGAATTGGCGGCCGGCCACGAATACGACTACGACGCGCTGATGCGTCCCACTCAACGCCGGGACTCATGGGATGCTGCCACTCCTGCGACGATAAGAGATTTTACCTATAACAAACGCAGTGAACTGGTCAAAGATCAAATCCGGCAGGGTGGGAGCTTCAACTATCGGTACGATAACATTGGCAACCGCAAGACTGTTCAGGAACTGGAAGAGGAAGTCTCGTATGCGGCCAATAGCCTCAATCAGTACATGGACATGACCGTGAATGAAGTTTCATTCACTCCCACTTACGATGCAGATGGCAACCAGACCCGCATCAGGACCTCGACAGGTATCTGGGAAATCAGTTACGACGCCAACGACCGCCCCGTTGTCTTCACCAGCCAGGATGGCCGAACGGCCATCACTTGCGGCTACGACTACCAGGGAAGGCGCTTCGAGAAGAAAGTCACCGTCAATGGAACAATATCCAGCCATTGCTGGTACTTGTACCGAGGCTATTTGCAGGTAGCCGAGCTGGATTTGATGCATCCTGAACCTTTGCTGGTAAAAAGCTATTTGTGGGATCCGACGGAACCGACCGCTACACGCGTTCTGATGTTGACTAATTGGAAAAACGGTGGAACAACCATTGATCAGCATCTTTGCTTCATGCACGATGCATTGAAAAATGTCACTTCTATCTTTGATGATTACCAAACGCGAAGAGCTCGCTATGAGTATGCACCCTTTGGCAGACTTATTGTGGCAGAGAGAAACATGGCTCAGGAAAGTAGGTTCCGCTTTTCTTGCGAGTACATGGATGACGAACTGGGACTCGTTTACTACAATTACCGCCACCTCAATCCCACAGACGGAAGATGGATCAACAGGGATCCCATTCAGGAACAAGGAGGTTGGAATTTGTATGCATTTATTAGGAATAGAATTAACATAGAAGTGGATTTATTAGGTAAAATACCCCCCTACAATGGAGGTGCTTCTGGAATCGTTGAAGTTCCTATTTTTCCTCCTGCACCAACACCTCCTGCACCAACACCTCCTGCACCAACACCTCCGCAAGAAGGATGTTCAATCCAAATTTGTTGCAGGCCTGTAGCGGTCTTTAGCAGAGCCCATTGCGTGATCAGGTTTGTCTCTTCGTCAGGCCCCTCCAGAGGATGTAGAGGAGGTCCTACAGGAAGAGGAAAAAGTAGCGGTGCTGGTGGTAGTAGCGGTAGTAGCGGTAGTGGTAACGGAAATGGACAAAGCTCTCATTGTAAGGGATGTTGTGGCTCATGGGGGAATGTCATTGGAGGATGTGGTTCGATTTCAAATGGAACGGATCCTCTCAGCGTAGGTATCACTGAAGATCTTAATGATGCCGAAAGCAATCCTGATCGTTGTGAGACTGTAGCTATCGTGAGTGAAAGAATGTGTTCAATAGCCTATAGTTGTATCCAAAAAGAAATGGAAAAAATAAATCAAGAATGTTATATCTATAAGCCTTTAGGCAATAACAGCAATACAACATGGAAAACTGCTTATAGGAATTGTATTGGCGGTGATTATGATCCTCCAGAATCTCAACCAGGAAATGATGAATTCGACGAAAATGAAAAATGTAAGAAATAAGATTCTAATTATTTTATTAATTTTAATTCCTTTTTCTTTAATGAATTTATTTGGAAAAGAGCAATTGGAAGTAACCATAAAAAATCAAGACGAGATACCTGTAAAGGCTTTCATCTCTCTTGAGAGAGATAATTCGTTTTTTCAAAAAATTATTAATCCTGTTGGTTCTTTTTATCATAATAAAAGCACTATCTATACGGAAGATATCAAGGGAAAGGGAAAATTGAAAAATATTCGAAATGGTGACCGATTGGTATTATTTACGAATAGGAGTATATTGCCGATTCAGTTGCAATTAAAAGGGAAGGATATTTATCAATTTACGTTGAATTCCACCGACTTGCCTCCGTTGCCAGAAGAAAATGGAATGAAACGTGATCCGGATTGTGTTCTTTTCACTTTTGAAATTCAAGATATGTCAATTAAATTGCTCCATATTGAATACGCTTGGTCAGCAGAAGGGAATCAACGATGTAAAGCTATGGAATTGACAAAATGATAGGTATGGTTCGTCCTGAAAAAGCGTTACAGGGTTAGACGTAAGATTTTAATATTTCCAAACCCTCCGGAAAGTTGCATTTTCCGGAGGGTTTGCTTTTGCTGATTTATAGCAGATAGCTTTGCTGGGTTGTATAGCCGTTCCGGTGTTTTTGAGGAATCTATATACTTGACTAATGAGACTATTTTACATCTTTTTATTATTTGAAGGTGAACAATTTTTGAATGATATACTTAGAAATTTATATCATTAAATTTTAATAATAATTCACAGTTTCTTTCCATTTTTTATTTATTGGATTTAATGAAAAGAGAGATGCCCGGTTTGGACGAATCAGATGACTATTTAAGGATGATTAGTCAAGTATGTAGGTTTCAAATATTCCTGTCGTTGTTTTGGATATTCTTCAAATGCCGCACCAGTTTAAAAGCCAGGCTTGGCGATTGTTACAATAGCTGTGGTGGACCGATCGAAAGTCAAACCAGGCAGAGAGGAAACTTTTGATATTAATGCGACAATATCAGAAATTTTGTATGCCACCCTTGGTCATTCTTTTTCATAAGGCGCCAGCTCCAACTGGCCCAACGTGTCGGGGCGCCCTTTCAGGGCCATGCGCTTGAGGTGTTTGGCGAAGGCGGGGCGGCGGTGGTACTTTCCCACAACCTCTCCCGTCGTTTTCAGGCGCAGAAGGTACTTGTATGTGGTGACGCGGATGGCGTCCGGTTTGGCGGCGGCGCAGGGAACGGCCCCTATTTCCCGGCAGATTTGTTTCCACCGCGGGCCGTGGGTGCGTTCTCCGTGGCGTGTCCAGGCCAGGGCGTGGGCTATCTCATGCAGGATGGTGTCACGGATTTCATGGGGGCTTCCAGATTGGCGCGGACAAAGTGGACGGAGAGGGAGATGCTTTTTTCCAGCAGGCGGCATACGCCCAGCCGCCTGCGGGCACGGTCCCAGCCGAATTTCCAATCCGGGAGGTCCAGTTCATCCATTTTCAGGCGGGCATAAATTTCAATGTCCCGGAAGCTGTCGCGGTTGCCGGATTGGAGGTTCCCGATGGTCATGCTGCGGGGAGAGCATAGCACGGAGTGTGGGGAGGAAATACGGAGAAGGTCATCATGACGGAGTTGCCGCGGAGGGTATGGTTTTTTTACGGAAACAGACGTTTTTCTTTGCGGAATCGCGGAAAAAGAAAGCATGCGGAAAGGTTGAAGGGCAGGGCTCCGTAATAGGGGATATCACTATGATTTCAGCTTCCGGTACCAAGCCGCAGAGGATTGCGGCCATTGACGCCCTGCGGGTTTTTGACATGTTTTTCCTGACGGGGGGCTGGCCCTGGTAGTGGCCGGCATCAATCTTTTTTATGACCAGAGCCCCGCACGGTGCAGCGCTCCCATCTTGACTACGATCGGAAAGGTGGCATGATTGGGGTGAATCTGGATGGTTTGGCCTCTTCCTTCACTTGGGAATACGATGAAACCAGCGGCTTCCTCAATCGGCTCACCTACCCCAACGGCATGGTTCGCAGAAACATCTACCATCCCAAGCTCAACCTCGTGGCTTCCATTGGCTATGAGAAACAGGGAAATGGAGGCATGGCCGCCGGCCATGAATACCAGTATGATGCCCTGACGCGTCCAGTTCAACGCCGGGACTCCTGAGATGCCGCCCTTCCTGCCACAGTAAGAGATTTTACCTACAACAGCCGCAGTGAATTGACTGGAGATCAACTCAGGGAGAGAGGCAGCTACAGCTACCGGTACGACAACATCGGCAACCGCAAGACTGCACGGGAACTGGAGGAAGAAGTATCCTACAATGCCGACCGGCTTAACCAGTACACGGACATTACCAGAAATACGGAACCATTCATTCCCACTTACGATGCAGACGGCAATCAGACCAGAATCAAGACTTCTATCGGCATTTGGAAAGTGAGCTATGATGCCAATGACCGCCCTGTAATTTTTACCAGCAAAGACGGACGGACTGTCCTTACCTGCGGCTACGACTACCAGGGAAGACGCTTCAGCAAGAAGGTCACCGTCAACGGATTAACAGCCAGCTATTGCTGGTTCCTCTACCGGGGCTATTTGCAGGTGGCCCAACTGGATTTGATGCGCCCTTCTTACAGACTTGCGAAAACCTATCTGTGGGATCCGACGGAACCGATGGCCTCGCGTATCTTGATGATGACCAGCTGGAAGGATAATGGTACGGGAATAAAGGAACATTTTTGCTTCATGCACGATGCTCTGAAGAACGTCACTTCCATCTTTGACTGTAAGCAGACGCGAAGGGCGCGCTATGAGTATGCCCCCCTTGGAGCCCTAATCACGGCGCAGGGCGACAGGGCTCAGGAAAACAAGTTCAGGTTTTCCTGCGAGTTCATGGACGACGAGCTTGACCTGATCTACTACAATTACCGCTACCTGAATCCTACAGACGGCAGATGGATTAACAGGGATCCTATTGATGAACAGGGGGGAGCAAATTTATATGCATTTTCAGGAAATGCTGTGATAAATAAATTAGACTTATTAGGATTAAAGCCTGCTTTGATGGATGATTATGATAATGCAACAAAATTCTTGAAAAAAGAAGTATCTAAGCATATTTTAGCTGCACTAAGTAAAATTATTAAAAAAGCTAATTTTAAGATGTTAAGTGGCAGGCAAACTGTCGAGCATGGAGGGGCTTTATTTAGAAAAAAAACAGCTAATTCCTATTCATATAAAGTAAGTAATCACGAAGCAGAGAGTAAAACATATCACCACCAACCAGAAGTAGCTCCAAAAAATTATTGTGAAGTAGCAATTTGGCATTCTCACAATATCGTATTCAAACACGATGGTATAAATGAAAAAACAGGGTTCGTTCTAGGCGGAAGGTTGGAAGGCGTATTTGGACCTGGTTCCCTTTCTCCAGAAGATGAACGTACTGGATATGGATTTGTATGGGCTAATGGACATAGAGTTCCTAAAATGGACAATCCTGAAAGTGTCCCTGCATATGTTATCCAAAGTACTCCGAAACCAGCTCGCAAAGCTCTCAGACTAAAAACGTTGGATCAAGATATAAAAACACAATTCTCAGAAGAAGATTTCACAGCTATCTTGGTAGCGCGACAGATCGATGACCCTCAATCAAATAAAGAAGCAAATATTGTTATTTTAGATGAACACGGAAAACCTTTACTACCGAAGCCACGTCCTCCGAAATCTGGGAAGACTAGGCACTAATATCTTAATAATATATTTATGTTTAGGTTCTTTTTCGTGGGGGGATGATCACCTGCGAGAGTCTTCTGCAAACTTAGATGATATATTTGTATCTTCTACAGATTCCAGCAGCAAGAGTCTTAACGATAGTGATATACAGATTTTTTACTTGGTGAGTGATCCATGTTGGGGAAATTTGGAAAAAGATAAGAACAATTTGTTGGAATCAGAATTGCGGAAAATCTATCCTGAATCAGGCTCTCTCTCATGGCTGGAATTTCCCATATCACCGGATTTGCCCAGTAACCCATATGGCATTAAGACATGGAGGATATGTCGCCAGCAACTCCTGTATCGGCATTATTACCCGTTCACGCATTTCTGGTATGAATACCTAAATTTAATGCCCTGCTGGATGTACAGTTTGACTGATTATATCAATGCTCCTGAACTGCAAGCCATACAACTATTGCCATGTCTTTTGAAACAGCTTTCAGATACCATGAGTCTATTTCAACATTCACCGAGAAGACTTGGAATGGAGTGGGTAGATATAGGTTCCTTGAATATGCAGGAATACGGAGGAACCCTTTCCATGATCCAATACCAAAATATGCCATGGGTTGCCTTATGTTCATATTTCACCGGCAGAACTGATTTGAAAGACAAATCATGGCTTGTGTGGTGCAGCGAGTATATTAGTCGCGTAGTCAGAAAATATCAGTATTTATATAGACTGATTTATAATACGTCTGAGTTTGCTCATCTTGGGGTATATGAGCAATTATGGATTGCCCATCAATTCAAAGCAAATAATGAATTAAAAAATAAAGATAATCATAATTATTTGGCTGATCAGTTTGATTCGAAGCGGTTATGGAATATATTATTCCCGAAAGATTATCCCGACAGCATCCGGATTTTATTTTTGGATTTCCAATATACAGCTGGGTTGTCAATTCGCGGGAAGTATATTTATTACGCCATGATCAAAAATGATAAAATGCACTTGTTCAATGATTTATTTTTTCATAAGACATTGCCGATTCCAGCAGGTTACGAGCAACTGGAACATCAATATGGGTTGCGTAAATTATCTCAACAAGAGTATTGGGAAATGGCTCTTAGTTTGGATGGTGTCACAAGAGGTCTTATCATTTCAAATGATCTGTTTTCAAAAATGAAAACCTTGTTTTCCCAATTACGTTTTCAACGGAAAGAAGAAATATCGGATTCCGAACTATTTTATATCCGAATGCCCAATGATCTGGAATGGAAAAAAAGTTCATCCATTGTGAATGATGAAAATTTGACCAAATTCCAGGATATGATCATGGATATTGCTCTTATTCTGCATTCGGAGTTTTTACATCAATTTGTGTATCCAGTCATATCGGATGAAAAGCCTGAAGTACAATAGATACTTTAAAGTAAAAGTAATGAAGAAATAATGTCTGTGGATATAGGCGGTAAACCGCATGTGACAAGATCGGCGTTTTCTTTTACCGGCTCTCCTATCCCAACGCCAAACTTCGCAGTAATATCTACCATTCCAACTCAATCTTGTGACTGCCATCGGCAACGGTCAGGATGGAATGGTCAAACAATGACCACATACGAATGCCGGTACAACTCCCTGATGACCCGCTGGAAGAATGCAGAAGGTGAGCTTTTATGATAATGACGTATCCTGTTTTTCGCTGGGAATCAATTCCAGTTGCCCCAGGGTGTCGGGGCGCCCTTTCAGGGCCATGCGCTTGAGATGTTTGGCAAAGGCGGGGCGGCGGTGGTATTTGCCGACGACTTCGCCCGTCGTTTTCAGGCGCAGAAGGTACTTGTATGTGGTGACGCGGATGGCGTCCGGTTTGGCGGCAGCGCAGGGGACGGCCCCTATTTCCCGGCAGATTTGTTTCCACCGCGGGCCGTGGGTGCGTTCTCCGTGGCGTGTCCAGGCCAGGGCGTGGGCTATTTCATGCAGGATGGTGTCACGGATTTCATGGGGGGCTTCCAGATTGGCGCGGACAAAGTGGACGGAGAGGGAGATGCTTTTTTCCAGCAGGCGGCATACGCCCAGCCTCCTGCGGGCGCGGTCCCAGCCGAATTTCCAGTCCGGGAGGCCCAGTTCATCCATTTTCAGCCGGGCGTAGATTTCAATGTCCCGGAAGCTGTCGCGGTTGCCGGATTGGAGGTTCCCGATGGTCATGCTGCGGGGAGAGCATAGCACGGAACGCGGGGAAGGAAATACGGAGAAGGTCATCATGACGGAGTTGCCGCAGGGGGGCGTCTTTTTTACGGAACGACCGTTTTTCTTTGCAGGATCGCGGAAAAAGAAAGCATGCGGAAAGGTTGAAGGGAAGGGCTCCGTAATAGGGAATATCACTATGAGTTCAGCTTCCGGTACCAAGCCGCAGAGGATTGCGGCCATTGACGCCCTGCGGGGTTTTGACATGTTTTTTCTGACCGGAGGCTTGGCGCTGGTGGTAGCCGGCATCAATCTTTTTTATGACCAGAGCCCCGCATGGCTGGTGAAGCACAGCGCGCACGTGAACTGGGAGGGGTTTGCGGCCTGGGACCTGGTGATGCCCCTTTTCCTGTTCATTGTGGGGACAGCCATGCCGTTTTCCTTTTCCAGGCGCATCGGCACGGAACCCATGTGGAAGATTTACCTGAAGGTGGCCAAGCGGGTGGTGGTGCTTTTTTTGCTGGGGATGGTGGTGCAGGGGAACCTGCTGAGTTTTGAACCGTCCAAGATGTCCCTGTACTGCAATACGCTCCAGGCCATCGCCTCCGGCTACTTGATTGCGGCCATTTGCCTTCTTCATCTGTCCATCCGGTGGCAGGTAGTGGTAACAGGGCTGTTGCTGGTTGTGTACTGGCTGGTCATGAAGTTCGTTCCTTTTTCCGACCCCGTAGTGGGTTCCTGCACGGCAGGGATGCTGGAACCGGGACGGAACCTGGCACTGCTGCTGGACAAGTACCTGATGGGGGATTGGCAGGATAAGACGAATTACGCGTGGATTCTGGCCCAGTTCGGCTTTGGGGCCATGACCATGCTCGGGCTGCTGGGCGGCCAGATTCTGAAAGGGGTGCAGGGGCACGGGAAGAAGCTGGCGTGGCTGCTTGGCGCAGGTGCGGGCTGCCTGATTCTGGGATATGTCTGGAGCCTGGATTTTCCTATCATCAAGCATTTGTTCACCAGCTCCATGGTATTGTGGGCGGCGGGATGGTGCTATTTCCTGCTGGCCCTGTTCTACCTGCTGACGGATGTGCTGAAACTGAACTGGCTGACGTTCTTTTTCTCCGTGATCGGGAGCAATGCCATTTTCGTGTACATGTGGGCGGAGCTGTGCCCCCCCACGCGCAATTTCTCCCGGGTGCTGTTTACCGGGTTCAGCGAGTGTTTCGGGGATGCGAACCGGTTTGTCTTTTATTTGTGCAATTACGCCCTGATTTGGGGCGTGCTGTATTACATGTACAAAAACCGGACCTTCATCAAGGTCTAGGCTTGTTTTCAGCCCTCCGTTCATAGTAGGGTCTTCCGCGTGCGGGCGGCGCTGCCGCGTGGAGCGTTTTCCGCGTGGACCGGCATGCCTGCGCCGGGCGTTCGTCATGAGCCGGTCCTTTCTGGAGCCATGGAGATTCCTTTCAACCAACCTCACAAACACGGTCCCGAACTGGATTATATCCGGGACGCCATCCAGCGTGCCCATTTATGCGGGGACGGCTATTATACGAAGAAATGCCATGAGCTGCTTATGGAGCGCACCGGGGCCGGAAAGGCCCTGCTAGTCCATTCCGGAACCGCGGCTTTGGAAATGGCGGCCCTGCTGATCGATTGCCGCCCGGGGGACGAGATTATCATGCCTTCCTATACGTTCGTCTCCACGGCGAACGCGTTTGTGCTGCGCGGCGGCGTTCCGGTGTTCGTGGACATCAGGCCGGATACGCAGAATATTGACGAGACGCTGATTGAAGCGGCCATCACGGACCGCACCCGCGCCATCTGCGTAGTTCATTATGCGGGCGTGGCGTGCGAGATGGATGCGATTATGGAGATTGCCCGGCGGCACCATTTGTACGTGATTGAAGACGCCGCCCAGGGCGTAGGCTCCTGTTACAGGGGGCGCAGACTCGGTTCCATCGGCCATTTGGGGTGCTACAGCTTCCATGAGACCAAGAACGTCATTTCCGGAGAGGGCGGCGCCCTGCTGGTGAATGATCGGGAGCTGATGGAGCGCGCGGAGATTATCCGGGAAAAAGGAACCAACCGGGCCAAGTTTTTCCGCGGCCAGGTAGACAAGTATACCTGGGTGGACGTAGGCTCATCCTACCTGCCCGGAGAGATGACAGCCGCCTATTTGTACGCCCAGCTTGAACACGGGCAGGAGATCAACGGGGAAAGACTGAAGTGGTGGAATATGTACCACCGCGCGCTGGAACCCCTGGAAAAACAGGGCGTCCTGCGGCGTCCGTGCGTTCCGGAACACTGCGCGCACAACGCGCACATGTATTACATCCTGCTCAATTCTCTGGAGGAGCGCACCAGCCTGATTGGCAAACTGGCGGAATGCGGAATCAAGGCCGTGTTCCATTACATCCCCCTGCATTCCTCCCCCGCCGGGGTGAGGTTTGGGCGTTGTGCCGGCCCCATGCCGCATACGGACCGCACCAGTGAAACGCTGCTGAGGCTTCCCCTGTATTATGACCTGGGGGAAGAGGGCTGCCGGGAAGTGCTGCGGGCCGGGTTCGGCCTGGAAGAGTTTGAAGAATGATGAAGATTCACCTGGTCAACGTGTCCGATGTGGACGAGTCCATGCGCATGCAGCTCCGCATGTGGCGCAATTCCGACGCGGTCAGCCCTTTTTTTCTGCTGGACCAGGTAACGGAGGACCAGCACCAGGCATGGCTGGAAAGGAATATCCGCGGTGAGGACGCCCTTGCCTGCGTGATTTACGCGGACCGGGTGCCGCTGGGGCTGGTGTACCTGCCGTGGTTTGACCGCGCCGCGCGCCGCGGTGAGATAGGCATTTATCTGTATGACCGGGGATTCAGGGAACTGCGCCCGGCTTCCGCCGCGTATGCGCGGATGATGGAGCTGGCTGCAACAGAGCTGGAGCTGGAACGGCTGTACGCCCGGATTCTGGAGAATAACGCCGCTTCCATCCGTTTTCATGAACGCATGGGATTTTCCCATGCCCCGGAAGAGGACGGGGAGTGCGAGAAGAACGGGGAAAGAAAGCGCGTTCTGATGTATGTAAAAATGTTATGACTGATCCACAGGTTCAACTGTCCATTGTGGCTACCGTGTACTGCACGGGTGGCTATCTGGCGGAGTTCTGTTCCCGCAGTTTTGCTGCCGCGCTTGAGGCGGGTTATGACCCCTCCCGCACAGAGGTGGTGCTGGTGAATGACGGCTGCCCCAGGGGAGGGCTGGAACAGGCCCTGAAGGAACGGGAAAAGGACAGCCGGGTGCGCGTGGTGGATTTGTCCCGCAATTTCGGCCACCATCTGGCCATGTACGTAGCCTGCGAGGAAGCCCGCGGAGAGCGCGTGTTCCTGATTGACAGTGATCTGGAGGAAGCCCCCGAATGGCTGGCGGATTTTTCCCGGGAGATGGCCTCCACCGGGGCGGACGTGGTGTACGGCGTGCAGGAGAAGAGAAAGGGCGGCCTGTTTGAAGCCGTTTCCGGAGAGTTGTTTTACACGCTGTTCAACCTGCTTTCCGACCAGCAGATTACCAGGAACATGGTCACGGCGCGGCTGATGAGCGCGCGTTTCCTGCGGGAGATGTTGAAATTCCAGGACCGGGAGCCCTTTTTCTTCGGCCTGTGCGTTTCCGCCGGCTTCCGGCAGGTGCCGTGCACGGTGAAGAAGGCGTCCTCTTCCCCCACCACCTACACCTTCCGCAAGAAGATGGCGCTGGCGATGAATTCCGTGGTTTCCTACAGCGCCAGGCCGCTGGTGTACATTTCCTACTTCGGACTGGGGGTCACCCTGATTGCCATGCTGTACGTCATCTGGGTGGTTGTGCGCCAGCTTTTGTACAATGTGGCGCCTCCCGGCTGGGCCTCCTCCGTGGCCTCCATCTGGCTGGTCGGCGGTCTGATTCTGATGAGCCTGGGGGTCATCGGCATTTACATTTCCAAGATTTACAAGGAGACCAAGCACAGGCCCGCCGTAGTGGTGGCGCGCCGGTATGAGTGAGTTCCTCCGCTCTTTTTTCTCTCATGATCAACTACCTTATTCTGCACCTGCTGTTCATCGTTTACGCCCTGAATACCGTTCTGGGGCGGATGGCGGCTCCCTATAGCTGGACGGACTGGCACCGGTTCGCCCTGCTGGCCGGCGTGCTGTTCCTGCTGGGCATTTATGCGGCAGGGTGGCAGGTGATGCTGAAAAAGTTCAATCTGGGCGTGGCTTATGCCAACCGTTCCGCCGTGGTCATCTGGGGAATCCTGCTGGCGTGGCTCTGCCTGGGGGAGACCCTTTCCTGGACGCTGGCGGCAGGGGCGGTGCTGATTATCAGCGGCATTATTCTTGTTTCCACGGAGGAGGACGCGCATGAATGAGGAATTCTACATCGGCCTGAACCTGTTTTCCGTTTTCCTGGCCTCCTGCACGCAGGTGATTCTGAAAAAGTCCGCCATGAACGAACGGCTGTCCGGCCTTTCCTATTTCGTGAATCCGGCCACCGTGACGGCGTATTCCATTTTCCTGGGCTGCTGCCTGCTCACGTTTTACTGCCTGTCCCATTTGCCGATGATTACAGTGAATGTGCTGGAATGCTCCGCATACGTGTACATCCTTTTCTTCGACCGGATTTTTTTCGGCAAGCCCATTACCATGCGCAAGGTGGGCGGCAACCTGATGATTATTGCGGGCATTATCATCTGCCTGAACCGCTGAGGCGGCGGCCATGGCCTTTTGGTCCTTCCGGGCTTTGCGCCGGGATAGGCTCTTGACTTTCATTTTATCCGTTTCTAGTATGCGGGCCCGGGCAGGGAGAACAGCCCGCAAAGTCAGGGAATTTGCTTATGTTGAAACAGGTTTGGAGATGGGTATCGCTTTTTCCGCTGCTCCATCCCGTATGGTTCAACCTGCTGTTGCTGGTTTTGGCCTGGAGCATTGTGGGCGTGGCGTACCAATCCAATGACGATCTGGTGATTGCGTCCGTGCTTGACGGCTGGGGCGACCCCTCCTACGCGGACGCTCACGTCATTTTCGTCAATCCCCTGCTGACCGGGCTGCTGCTGAAAGCGGCTCCCGTTCTGGGCGGCCTGTCCGTCTGGCCCGTGTTCCTGGCGCTTGCCACGCTGTCCAGCGGAGCGGCCATTTTCACGATGCTGACGGCGCACGCCCGCAAGGCGCGCAGATATGATTTCAATACGCTGGTCCTGCTGCTGGTGTGGCTTTTAATCATGCCGGGCTTTTATGCCGCCCTGCAATTCAGCCATGCCGCCTTCCTGACGGGGTTCACCGGAGTGCTGGTATGCCTGAAGTACGGTTCCTCCTCCTGGAAGGGACTGTGCACGGGGGGATTCCTGTGCGTGCTGGGCAGCATGATCCGGCTGGACGCCGCCCTGGTGTGCGATGCTTTCTGGGGGGCCATCCTGCTGGCTGGCAGTTTGGACGGGTTTAAACCGTCCCGGGAAAAGATGCGTGCCCGCGGCCGTCTCTGGCTGGCCCTGGCCGGCGTACTGGCAGTCTCCTTCGGTCTGAATGAGTATAACAAGCACGCCCACCGGAATGTGCTGGAGGGCTGTGACGTGGCGGCGTGGAACCAGGCCCGCGCCCTCCTTTCGGACACATGCCCCATCAGGCCGGAGGGCGCCTACCAGTGCGAGGAGTACGGCGTGTTCGCCAACGATATCAAGATGGTCCGGATGTTCACCAATTGCGATATGGACGCTTTCAACACGGATTATCTGGAAAGGCTTCTGCTGGCGCGGGACGGGGGCGAGTTCTGGCCCAGGGCCTGGGTCCGCGGGGAGAAGGCCCTTCATCTGTTTTCCTGGGATTCCGTCATGGACCTTCTGCCGTGCTGGATTTTATTCGGCCTGGCCTGCCGCGTGTCTTTCCGGCGGGGGGATTCCCCGGCTCTGGTGTTCTGCGTGGGCGCCCTGCTGGTGCTGATTCTGCTGTACATGTCCAGCATAGACCGCCTGTATTTCCGCGTGGTGTATCCCACGTTCCTGATTGCCGGGCTGTGCCTGCTATGGTCGGATAAATACCGCCCCATTCGTTTCAAATGGACCGGAAAGGGCGCCCTGACAGGCGGCGTGCCCATGTTCTGCGCGTTCACCGTTTCTTTGTCACAGGCGTGCGCCGCCGTGTGGGAGGCCAATCTGGAGTCTTTTTCCCCGGATGCCGGCCGCCTGCTGTGCGAACGGGTGGACCGTGAACCGGATTCCCTGTTCTGCGTCCAGATGTCCGGCGGCACCATTGACGACCTGGCTCCGGGACAGTCCGTTTTCCGCAAGGCATGGAGCTGTTCCCGGAAGAATGTCGTGACGCTGGGCGGCTGGAATTTTCCGTTGAAGCCCGTGCAGCGGAAGCTGAAGGAGATGGGCTGGGAGGGGCAGTCCTCCCTGAACCTGTGCAGGGACAACGTATATATTGTCTGCCTGACTCCGCAGGGGGACGTTTCCGACATGGACAGCAAGTTCATGGGGATGCTCAGCCGCCATATATGGGAGCGGCACGGCGTACGCACGGCCTGGCATCTGGATGAGAATATTGAGGGCGTGCGCATTTACCGCCTGCGCAAGACATGGTTCCAGCCCGGGAAGCAGGAACTGCCTCCGTCCCGGTGATGCGCCGCGCCGGAAAGTAAAATCCCCCGATGCACGCTGCGCACCGGGGGATGAAAGGGAAATTGGAGCTGTCGACGGTTGTTAAAAGCGCGGGCCGCCGCCGGGCATGCGCCTGTTTGTGCGCTCTTCACGGAGTTTTGCCTGTTCCGCCGGGGTAAGAAGCAGGAATTCCAGGTCGCGGATGGCGCGCTGTTTTTCAGCGGGATCCTTGATGCCGGAAATCAGGCTTTTCATTTTTTCAAGGGCGGCCACCTGGTCGCCGAGCTCAAAGCATGCCTTTTCCCGTTCCCACTGCCTTTTGACCAGGAAGCTGGCTTTTTCCACTTCCGCCGTTTTTTTGTCGCTGGCGGAATTATTTTGCAGCAGGGTCGCTTCCAGTCCGATGCGTTTATTCCAGAGTTTCCGGAAGTTTTCCACATCCTTTTTTTCCTTGTAGGGAGCCAGCAGCACGCGGTCGAAGATGGTGTTGAGGTCCATCAGGTTGTCCGGCAGAGTATCCGAACGGTAGTCGCTGATGTTCAGGTAGGAGCGGATTACTTCACTGGCTCCGCCCACCATGGGGAGCTGTTCGCCCACATCCTTGGCGTTGGCGGCCACTTCATCCAGCATGGACAAGACGCTGGAGGAAACGTTGAGTTCGCGCTCGTTCTTCTCGGCATCCGCCTTTCTCAGGCACAGCAGCATCCATTTGCACTGGATTTGAAGGGCTTTTTTGAAGCCTGGGGCCACGTTGTTCCCCGTATTCTGCTTGCGCCAGTTGGAAAAGGCGGTGCTGGGGCTGTCCGGCTTGCTGCTGTTGCCGTTGCTGCCTCCTCTTCCTCCGGAGCCCGGCATGCGCATCATCCGGAATCCTCCCCCTCCGCCCCGGTTCAGCATGCGGGACATCATGCTGGTCGGGTTCAGAAAGCGGTCTTTCATGGCGTCTACATAAAGTTTCATGGCGGCGTTTTCCGTGCTGGTGGCCGCGGTGAGGGCGGTCACAGCCTTCTGGATACGGGCGGAGCTGGTGTTCAGGTAGCCGGATTTGACTTCCTTAAGCCACTCGGTGGCTTCCTTCCTTGCGGAATCGGTAAGCATTTCCTGAGCCTGGCAGAAACCGGAGCCCAGGATGAGAAGCATCAGCGCGGAAAGCGCCGGACGTTTGCGGAGCGGGGTGAAGTGTATCATGACGGTATGAGGTTACAGGGTATTTTTACAAACCCCTCCCCTGAAGAAAAGTTGCAGCTTTTCTTCAAAAAAAAGAACAGCACATATTGTTACGGAGGAAAAATGTTTACCCCAGCACCTTGCGGACGCAGGCGGAGCAGACGGCTACGGCCTCCTCCATTTCCTCCGGGGAAATGATGAGGGGCGGGTTGAAGTACAGGACGTCTCCCAGCGGCCGAAGCAGCAGGCCCTGTTTAAGCGCTTCCTTGTAAATCTGGTATCCCAGCCGCCGTTCGGACGGGAAGCTCTTCTTGGTTTCCCTGTCCTCCACCAGTTCAATGGCGTTCACCAGGCCCAGGCTGCGGATTTCCCCCACGTGCGGATGGTTCCCCAGCGCATCGGCGATCATCCGGTGGAAGAGGGGGGCCTTTTCCTGCGCCCGGGAAATAATTTGTTCCTCGTCCAGAATCTTCAGCACCGCCAGGGCGGCGGAACAGCCCAGGGGGTTGCCGGAGTAGGTATGGCTGTGCATGAAGGCCTTTCCTTCCCGGTAGTCCGCATAAAAGGCATCGTAAATCTTCTGCGTGGTGATGGTGATGGACATGGGCATGTAGCCGCCCGTGAGCCCCTTGGAGACGCACATGATATCCGGGGAGATGCCGGCCTGGTCGCAGGCGAACATGCTGCCCGTGCGGCCGAAGCCGGTGGCGATTTCATCCGCAATGAGGTGCACGTTATAGGCGTCGCACAGGGCGCGCAGCTTCGCCAGATAGGCGGGGGGGTACATTCGCATGCCCGCGGAGCCCTGGAGCAGGGGTTCCACCAGCAGGGCGGCGCATTCGTCCCCATGGCGCGCAAAGGCCTCCTGGGCCGCGTCAATGCATTCCGCCTGGCAGCAGCCTCGTTTTTTTCCCTTGGGGCAGCGGTAGCAGTCCGGAGCGGGAATGCGCACGATGTCCAGCAGCAGGGGCTTGTAGAGTTCCGAGTAAAGGTCCAGGCCGCCTGCGGAGAGGGCTCCCAGGGTTTCTCCGTGATAGCCGTCACTCAGGGACATGAAGCGCACTTTCTGGCGGTTTCCGGTCTGGTAGTGGTACTGGAAACTCATTTTCATGGCGGATTCGATGGACGCCGAACCGTTGTCGGAAAAATTGAACTTGCAGAGTCCCTGCGGGATTTTTTTCATCAGCTCCTCGCACAGGGTGATGGCCGGCTTGTGCGAGAAGTTGGCGAAGATGACGTGCTCCAGGGAATCAAGCTGGTTCTTGATGGCCTGGTTGATTTTAGGGTGGGAGTGCCCGAGCAGGTTGCACCACCAGGAGCTGACCACGTCCAGATAGCGCTTCCCGTCCACGTCGTACAGGTGGATTCCCTGCCCGCGTTCGATCACGATGGGGGGCAGCGTTTCATAGTCTTTCATCTGGGAACAGGGATGCCAGATGTATTCCAGATCTTTTTTTGACCAGTCGGAGTGATTCATGGGGAAAGGAGCGGGAAAACGGGACAGCCCTTATTTCATGCGGACTTCATAGCCCAGCTCCGCCAGCATGGCCAGGTCTTCCCGGATGGTGACGCCGGAGGTGGTGAGCATGTCCCCGGAGATGGCGGCATTCGCCCCGGACATGAAGATTTTCCTGCCGTGGTCCTTCATGGTGTTCCTTCCGGCGGCGATGCGGACGAAGCCATCCGGCATGATGAAGCGCACCAGCGCCACGATGCGGAGCTGGTCTTCCTCCCCAAGCGGGGTCATGTTCGCGTACGGCGTACCGGGGATGGGCGTCAGGAAGTTGATGGGCGCGGACTTGATGCCCAGTGCGGCGATGTCCATGTACATATCTATCCGGTCCTCCAGGGTTTCCCCCAGCCCCATGATGCCGCCGCTGCACACTTCCAGCCCGGCTTCCATAGCCCACTTGATGGTTTGCAGCTTGTCGTCGTACGTGTGCGTGGTGCAGACATTCGGGAAGTTGCGGCGGGAGGTTTCCAGGTTGTTGTGGTAACGGGAGACGCCCGCGGCCTTCAATTGTTCGCAGTGCTTTTTGGAGATGAGGCCGTGGGAGGCGCAGAGGGAGATGCCGCAGCGTTCGGCGATGTGCCTGTAGCTGGCGCAGAGCCGGTCCACGTCCGCATCCGTCAGCCTCTTGCCGGAGGTGACGATGGAATAGCGCAGGATGCCCCGTTCGTCATTGTACCTGGCGCCCGCCAGCAGGGCTTCATCACTTAAGAGGGGGTATTCCTCCACCGCGGTGGAGTAATGGGCGGACTGGGCGCAGTACTTGCAGTTTTCCGAACATTTGCCGCTGCGCCCGTTGATGATGGTGCAGAGGTCGAAGACGTTTCCGCAGAAGTGCTCCCGGATGGCGTTGGCCGCCTGGCACAGCTCCTCCAGCGGTTCCCGGCTGAGGGCTATCAGTTCTTCTCTGGTGCAGGAACCGCCCTGGAGCACCCTGGAGAGGAGGGAAGAGGTCAGACTCATGCGTCAAAGACTACCCCCGGCGCGGTTCACGTCAAGGGCAGAATGCCGGGGGTTACGTATCGTGGGGAATCCTTCCCTTTTTCCTTATTTGGCCGGCTGTTCCGGGGCCTTGTAGCGCAGGGCCTGGAATCCGGGCGCGGGCTTGTATTCCTTGTCCAGGATGGCGATGGCCCTGTCAATAAGGTCACGGTTTTCCGCGGCGATGTCGTTTTTCTCCGCGGGGTCTTTTACGATGTCGTACACTTCCCAGTTGCCGGGTTTTTTGCCAGGGAACAGGTTGAGGCGGATGACTTTCTTTGCGTCAAAGCGCACGGCCACCTGGCCGCCGTAGCCGCCTCCCGCCCAAACCACGGGTTTCCTGTCTTTCAGGGCGGATTTTTTACCCAGCAGGACGGGAGAGAGGTCTATCTTAATGGGGGGAGGAAGGCCGTTTTTTTACATGCCGCCAGAGACAGGCGGCACAAATCAGGAGAAGGGTGGCGAGGATGATGCAGTAATAGGTGTTCTGGCGGTGGTCCCTGTATTGGAGGAGGACATGCGCGGGCGTGTCGGAAACGGGAAGGGGAACGATGATGCCGTAGTTTTCCGAGCATTCCACGGGAACGGGCACCCCTCCGTTGATGCGTGCCGTCCAGCCTTCGGAATAGCTTTCCAGAATATCCAGTGAGGAGGCCCCCGGCGGGACGGTGAAGTCCATTTTATTGTACGTGAGCCAGTTGGGGTGCACGACGGCGCTTTCTTCCGTAGCAGGGCCGTTTGCAAAGTATCTGCCCCTGTAATGCGGGTTGGCAAAGAGGACGTACCGGGAAGTGTTTTCCACCAGGTTCCAGCCTTTGGTTTCCGGGAGCTGCTGGCGCGGGTTAACGAGAAGGTGGGAAATGCCTGCCTTGGCGGCGGCTTCCGGATGGGTCAGGATGTCCTGAAGGGCATGGAGACGTTTGGGCCTGACGGTTTCATAGCCTTCCGCCTGTTTGATGCCGAAGCTGGAAAGGTGGTTGTCGTGGAAATAGTCCTTGTCCCTGTGTGAAGTGTAGCACAGGACGGAACCGTCCCCCACCTGCTGTTTCAGGTGCGGCAGCCATTCGGGTTCCCTGTACAGGCCTGCGGATTCGGGCTTGTCCGCATAGTGGACCCAGGTGGCCTGAACGAGAAGCTGTTCCCCCAGGGAGCACAGAATGACCGCGGAGGCCAGCAGCAGCTTGTGCCGTGCGAAGACATGGATGCGGGAGGCGGCCCACAGGCCTCCCCACAGCAGTGCAAGCAGGGCCAGCGTGCGGGGATACCAGATGCACGTTTGTTCCAGCAGGCGTTCCGTCCTCAGCATGTACCAGGCTTCCCTGCCCGTTTCAGCGGGTGAGAGGCGGGAAACAAGGTTTCTCTGGAGGGTGGAGAGAATGTCCTGGTGGAAGATTTGAATCAGGATGGAGCACAGAAGCCATCCCAGCGTTAGGATGCCCAGCGCGATGAAGATTTTCTTCCAGACCGTTCTTGCGGGTTCCTGAGTAAAGGCATGGAGCTGCCACGCGGCCAGCCAGGAGGCGCCCAGGGCATAGACCGTGGTGGAACGGGAATAAAAATAGGTGATGAGGGGGGTGAAGGCCAGAATCAGGCTGATGACCATCAGGAATTTTGCCGTCAGGGGGGCTTTTCTGTTAAAGAGGCCCAGCACGGCAAGGACGAAGATGACGCCTCCGGTGAATTTCAGGTCAAACAGGTCCTGGCCCATGAGTTTGAACAGGTCAATCGTTTCCGGAACGCCCAGGAGCGTGGGGAACAGGACGGTGACCAGGGAGGGAAGATGAGTGATTCCGGTCAGGAAGGGAATGGGCCTGCAACCTTCCATCAGGGGTGGAATGGTCTGGGCCAGCACGTCTATGGAGAGAAGGCCCCCGGCGATGCCGGACACCAGGTAGGGCAGGGAGACGCGCCAGAGGGTTTTAAACTTCCAGCGTGAGGGGGACGTCCACCAGTCCGCCAGCCAAACGCACCCCGTGAGCAGTACGATGAACAGGCACGCCTGAAGGTGGCCGCCCCGGAACCCGAGGGCGATGAAGAGGATGGAAGGAAGGTCGATGATTCTTTTTTCCCTGTTGCGCATCAGCGCCCATAATATCCACGGGGCCCAGCACATGGTTCCCAGCACCCACCGGTGGTAAATCCACAGGACGAATTGGGAGTAGAAGCCGTAGCCTATCGCCCCCAGCAGGCAGTAGGGAGCCGGAACCTGGCGGCTCCGCAGGAAGACGATCATGCCCAGACCCGCAAGGAAGAATTGCAGGATGATGCCCGTGTCCCAGGCCGTCCAGAAGGGCAGGAAGAAGTAGAGGACGTGGTGCCAGTCACCGGGGCACAGCATCGTGTTTTCCGCAATGGCCGTTCCGTTGTGGGTGTACGGATTCCAGCCCATGTAACCGTCCTGCCGGAAGCTTTGCGCTACGGAGTAGTTGTAGGGCAGGTATTGGGAGATGGCGTCCACGGTAAAGTGGTTGTGGACGTTTTCCATGGGCTGCGTGGCATACGGGGAGATGAGGCAGTCCATGATGTCCATGGGCGCCAGCACTTTGCCCCCGAAGATGGCCGGGGCAAAGCAGGCCCCAACGAGGACGGCCCAGAGGAGGCAGCAGAGCCAGAAAGAGCGCCGGGAGAGGGAGTCAGTGTTTTTCATGCTTAAGATTGCGTTCCTCCCAATGCATGAGGGAGAGGACATGGTCGTACCGCTGGGCGGACCGGAGGCCGTGAAGTATGAAGGCGATGGTCAGCGCGAGGGCCGATACGGTGAAAAGGCCCATGGACAGGACGGCCAGCGGAAGGTGGAAGACATAGTCGTACCGGAAGTAGTCCAGAACGGCAGGGATGCCGGCCAGAATGGCGAGGATGAGCAGAACCGCGCTGATGATGGAGAAGAAGAACAGGGGGCGGTGGTTCATCAGGACGGCGAAGATGGTTTTGATGACCTTCACCCCGTCAGATACGGTAGAGAGCTTGGATACGGAGCCTTCCGGGCGGTCCATGTAATTAGTGGGGATTTCCACGACGGAATAGCCGTTGTCCAGGGCGTGGATGCTGATTTCCGTTTCCAGTTCAAAGCCCGTGGAGAGAATGGGGAAGTTTTTGACGAACCGCTTGGAAAAGACGCGGTAGCCCGTCAGGATGTCATGCAGGTTGCCCTGGAACAGTTTGTTGATGAGCATGCGGACGGCCTTGTTTCCCGTATTGTGCATGGGGCGCTTGTTTTCCCGGCTGTAAATGCCGGCGTCATGGCGGTCTCCGCATACCATGTCCGCATCTCCCTGGAGAACCGGTTCCAGCAGGCGGGGGAGGTCGGCGGCGGGATAGGTCAGGTCTGCATCCACCATTACGTAAACGTCCGCATCTATTTCCCGGAACGCCTTTTTAATGGCCATGGCCTTACCCTTCCGTTTTTCTTGAAGCAGCGTGCCGGAACAGCCTAATTCTTCATAAGTTTTCCTGGCTATTTCCGCAGTTTTATCGGAAGAATTATTATCAACTACATAAATGGCCGCTTCCGGGCAGTGGGAATGAAAATCCTGCATCACTTCCCGAATGGTCAATTCTTCATTGTAGGCGGGGATAATGATGGCGATGGAAATCATGTGATGACCTTTTGAAAATTGAGTATCTTACCAGAGATTACGGATTGCGAATTCGAAGTCAACATGTTTTTCTGAAACCGAATTAGTTAATAGAAAAGACCGGTTATCGGAAAAGAAATTTTTCTTTAATTTGAAGGTGTGGATTCCTGATAAAATTCTGCCTTGCAAAAGATTTCAGGTTTGCATCAACCGCCGTTCTTTTGGCCGGATTCGCAATCCGCTGGTTTTTCCATTATGAATGAAGATGGTCCCTGTCAATCGCGGGACCGTTTCTCCGGGAGAATGCCTCCCGGCAATTAAAACCGTGCTTCATTCCGGAGGCTTTTATCAAGGAAGCGAAAGGAGGAGGAAAGGGACACGGTTTCCCCCGGATGAAGAACGGTTCAGGAGAGGACGATTTCCTCTACAGCGGCGCGGAGGGTTTCATCACTGAATTGGTCCAGCGCATGTTTCAGAAAGCCCTGGGCGATCATCCTGCGCGCCGTGTGCTCCGGAATGCCGCGTGAAAGCAGGTAGAAGATTTCTTCCGGAGAGATGGAAGAGGTGGCGGAACCGTGCGAGCACTGCACCCTGTCCGCCAGGATTTCCAGGCCGGGAATGGAGTTTGCTTCCGCCCGGGGGCTGAGGATGAGGTTGCGGTTGCTCTGGTAGGCGCTGGTATCGTGAGCACCTTCCGCCACCAGGATCATGCCGCTGAAAATGCTGCTGGCCTCGTCATCCAGCACATTGACGTAAAGCAGGTTGCTGGAGGCTCCGCGATAGAGGTGCTTTTGGTAGGTTCTCTGGTCCAGCTCCTTGTTTTCCTTCAGGTGGCTGGCGGAAAGCAGGCGTACGTTGGCGCTGTCTCCGTTCAGGAGGCAGACCGTCTCCTGTCTGGCCCATGCCGCGCCGGGATGGCTGACGAGGTGCTCCATTTCCGCGGAATCGTCCGCCATAATGTGGCAGAGCTCCACGGCCCGGGAACGGCTGTTGAGCTCCTGGACCAAAGCGTATTTGACGGAGGAAGCGGAGGAAAGATGGTGCTGCTGGAGCGCTCCGCAGAATTGGCTGCCGTGGTCCGCGCTGACGTGGCGTTCCAGGATGTGCAGGCGGCTTCCGGTCTCCGCAATGACCAGCGTGGCGGGGAAGACGGCCACGTTGTCCCCGGAGATGAAGTGGAAGATTTCCAGGGGGCAGGAGATTTCCCGGTCCGCCATGATGACCAGACCGTTGTGCTGGAGAGCCGTGTTCAGGGCGGCCAGTTTTTCGGAACCGAGCGTTTCCGGCGCTGTTTCCAGGTGTTTCCGGGCCGCGTCCGGGTATTGGAGCACAAAGTCTTCCAGATCCATCACGGCGAGGCCTTCCGGCAGTTCTTCCGGGATGGAGACGGGGAGGCCGTTGGCGTAAACGATGCGGATGGCGTCCGGCATGGAGGCATGCTCCCTGATGATGGAGGCCAGGGCTTCCGGTGCCACGGGAGGGGCGGCTTCAAAGTTTTCCAGGGATTCGTTGCCGGGAGTTCCGAAACGCCAGGATTCCATGCGGCGGGAGGGTTCCGGAAGCTGGCCCGCCTGTTCCAGGGCCTGGCGGTGCCTGGCTTCAAACCATGCGGGAAGGAAGCCTGCGGGGAATTGTTCTTCGTTGAGCAAGTGGTTCATCATTTCCCTCCTTATCCGATGCTGTCTTCCATTTCCAGGTCAATGAGCCTGCGCAGTTCCACGGAATATTCCATGGGGAATTCCTGAACGAGGTCGTTAATGAATCCGTTGACGGCCAGGGACATGGCCGCCGCCTTCGGGATGCCCCGCTGCTGCATGTAAAAGAGCATTTCTTCAGAGACCTGGGAGACGGAAGCTTCATGCTGCACCGTGTTCCTGTCCCCCTTCACCGTGATGGCGGGGTAGGTGTCCGTGCGGCTGTTGGCCGCCAGCAGGAGGGCGTCGCATTCCGTGTTGTTCTTGCAGCCCTTGAGGCCTTTGCCCATGACCACCTGGCCCCGGTAGCTGGCGCGCCCTTCACCGATGCTGATGGATTTGGAAACGATGTTGGACGTGGTGTCGTCCGCCGCGTGGATCATTTTGGCACCCGTGTCCTGGTGCTGGCCCGTATTCGCCAGGGCGATGGAGATGACTTCCCCGCGTGCACGCCTGCCCTTGAGCACCACAGCCGGGTATTTCATGGTGAGTCCGGAGCCTATGTTGCAGTCTATCCAGCGGATTTCCGCGTCTTCCATGGCCAGTCCGCGCTTGGTGACCATGTTGAAGACGTTGGAGGACCAGTTCTGCACAGTGACGTACTGGATTTTCGCTCCTTTGAGGGCCACCAGCTCCACGACGGCGGAGTGGAGGGTGGTGGTTTCAAACTGGGGGGCCGTGCACCCTTCCATGTACATGAGCTCCGCCCCTTCATCCGCAATGATGAGGGTGCGTTCAAACTGCCCGAAGTTTTCCGAATTGATGCGGAAGTACGCCTGGAGCGGGTGCTTGAGTTTCACGCCCTTGGGTACGTAAATGAAGGAACCGCCGGAAAATACTGCGCTGTTCAGGGCGGAGAATTTGTTGTCTCCCGTGGGGATGACTTTGCCGAACCAGGGGCGGAAGACGTCTTCATGGTATTTCAGGCCTTCCGTGGAGTTGACGAAGATGACGCCCTGGCTGCGGAGTTCCTCCTTCATGTTGGAGTAGGCGGACTCGGAGTCATACTGGGCTTCCACGCCCGCCAGGAACTGGCGTTCCTGTTCAGGGACGCCCAGGCGTTCAAAGGTGCGCTTTACGTCTTCCGGCACGTCGTCCCAGCTTCGCTTGGGCCGTTCGCCGTCGGAAAGATAGTAGCGGATCTGGGAGAAGTCTATTTTTTCAATGTCCGGGGACGCCCAGTGGGTGGGCATGGGCTTGCTTTCAAAGACGGCAAGCGCATTTTTGCGGAACTGGCGCACCCATTCCGGATCGTCCTTGACGTCGCAGATGTAGTCGATGGTGGCCTCCGTCAGGCCGTAGCCGGCGTTGAATTTATGGCGTTCCGGGAAGGAGAAGTTCCCCTTGCTCCGGTCGAAGTCAAACAGGTTCTGTTTGTTCCCGTCCTCTGACATGTCAGGTGTGTCGCTCATGATTGACTGCCGGATTGGCGGCGTTACGCCTTTTCCGCTCCTTCCGCCTCTTTCAGGAATTCATATCCCCTGCTTTCCAGTTCGTCCACCAGCTCTCCGCCGCCGGTACGGACAATCCGTCCGTCGGCCAGCACGTGGACCACGTCCGGCTTGATGTAATCCAGCAGGCGCTTGTAGTGGGTGATGACGAGGAAGCTGCGGAAGGGAGAGCGCATGGAGTTGACTCCTTCCGAAACGATGCGGAGGGCGTCTATGTCCAGGCCAGAGTCCGTTTCGTCCAGAATGGCGTAAAGGGGATCCAGAAGAAGCATCTGCAGCACTTCATTGCGCTTCTTTTCACCGCCGGAAAAGCCTTCGTTGACGGCGCGGGAGGTGAATTTGCGGGACATGCCGAGCTGGTCCATTTTTGCATACAGCGTCTTGTAGAAGGTAACCGCATCCAGTTCCTCCCCCTGGGGCATGCGGGCCTGCATGGCGGCGCGCAGGAAGTTGGCGTTGGACACGCCGGGAACTTCCATGGGATACTGGAACGCCAGGAAGAGGCCCGCGCGGCTGCGCTCGTCAATGCTCATGTCCAGCAGGTTCTGTCCGTCCAGCCAGACCTCCCCTTCCGTCACCTCATAGTCCGGGTGGCCGCAGAGGACTTTGGAGAGGGTGCTTTTTCCGGAACCGTTGGGTCCCATGATCGCGTGCACTTCTCCCTTGGGAATTTCAAGATTGATGCCTTTAAGTATTTCCGTGCCTTGCACTTTGGCGTGCAAATTTTTAATGACCAGACTCATGATGATGAAAGGGATTTAGCCCTGCGGCGTGATGATGGAGCCCCTGAGGGTGATCTGGGCTTCTTCGATGCACACGTCGTCGGGCAGGTTGATGAATTCCTTCAGATCCACGCCCTCCTTGATGGTGATGTCGTAAATGCAGCCGGTCCGGGTGTCCTGGAAGTGCCCATGATCAACGAGATTGGGACAGAAGCGGGAAGAGCTGCGTTCAAAGTTGACCTGATTGACCAGGCCGTGATTCACCAGGGCTTCCAGGCAGTTGTAAACGGTGGCCAGGGAGATGCTGGGGAGCTTTTTGCGCACCCGCTGGTAAACTTCATTCGCGGTGGGATGGTCTCTCTGTTCCAGGAGAACCTGGTAGACTTCCTGTCGCTGCTTGGTGAGTCTCAAACCGGAAATAACCGGGAGGGTAGAGGCGGTGCGGGCGGCTTGTTTGGAATCTGTTTTGGGATTCATATCTTATTTTTCATGCTCTGCGTGGATAGTGGGGGAGGGTCAATTGTTTTGCAAGAACAATTCCTGTTATTTATTCGGGCGCGGGGAGGGGTAAAAAAGGGGCGGTCATCCCTGTGGATGGCCGCCCCTGCAGGGAGATAGAGTTATCTGTAATTTAGTTGGCAGCCTCGGAGCTTTCCGGGGCCACATTGACGCGGCGGCCTTCGCGGTCAAAGAACACGCGGCCGTCCACGAGGGAGAAAATGGTGTAGTCACGGCCCATGCCCACGCCCTTGCCGGGGTGCCACTTGGTGCCGCGCTGGCGGATGATGATGTTGCCCGCGATCACTTCCTGCCCGCCGAATTTTTTAACGCCGAGGCGCTTGCTGCGGGAGTCGCGACCGTTCTTGACAGAACCTTGACCTTTCTTGTGAGCCATAAGATTAGGATAAAATTAAGGGTTGAAATTAGGCGTTGATACCGGTGATTTCCAGCTTCGTCATGGCGCGGCGGGAACCTTTTTTCTTGTGGAAGCCCTTGCGGCGCTTGAATTTGAAGGCGATGATCTTCTTGTCGCGGAACTGGCTGACGACCTTGGCGGAGACCGTAGCTCCTGCCACCGTCGGGGTGCCGAGGGTCACGTTTCCGTCATTTTCCACCATAAGCACCTGATCGAAGCTTGCTTCAGCACCCTCTTCAAGGGTATTGATGCACTCAACGTCGATCACGTCGCCCGCCTGAACGCGGTACTGCTTGCCACCTGTTTTGAAAATTGCGTATGCCATTGCTATCACTGTTAAGGTTCACCCGCGGATGCGGGAGCCGCAATAAACCATATCACCTTCTTTTAGACAAGCAAAATTTCATGAAAAAATGAGCGAATGGTATAAAATTTTTAAAAACGGCCCCGTTTTAACTCATTCTCCGGAGGAAATGAGGGAGCTGGGACGGCAAATAGGTAAAATTTTAATGCCCGGTGAAGTGTTGGGCGTGGTGGGGGAGCTGGGCGCCGGAAAGACGCACCTGACTCAAGGGATTATGGAAGGGCTGGGGAGTTCCGATGCGGCGGCCAGCCCGACGTTTTCCCTGGTGCACGAGCATGCGGACGGGCGCCTACGGGCGTGCCATTTTGATTTTTACCGGCTGAAGGATGAGTCCGAATTGCTCGGCATAGGCTGGGACGAGTATCTGGACGGGGACGCGGTGCTCATTGTGGAATGGGCCAACCTGTTTCCGGACGCGCTGCCGGAGGGAACTTCCTGGCTGCTGCTGGAGCACGAGGGGGAATGCCTGCGCCGGGTGTCTCTGGCCCCTGTGGAATGAAGCGGCTCAGTAGCTGATGCTCCTGGAGAACGCCTTGTCAAAGCCGGGGCTGAGCCAGATGGTGTTATGCATGGCGCCGGGGAATTCCTGGTAGTTGACCGGCGTGGAGAAGCAGTCCCGGAGCCGCTTGGCGTGGTCAGGCGGGATGACTTCGTCCGATCCTGCCGCCAGGATGCTGACGGGGCAGCCTACTTTGGGCGCTGCCAGGTCTGACCGGAAGTGGTCCGGCAGGAGAAGCTTGACGGGAAGGTAGGGGAAGAGGCCGCGGGCGGTTTCCAGAAGACTGTCAAAGGGAACCAGCAGGACCAGCTTTTTCACGTTCCTGACGGAGGCTATCTGCGTGGCGACTCCGGAGCCGAGGCTTTGCCCGACCAGGATGACGTCGTCCGGCGTTCTTCCGGTTTCCTTCAGCACGGAGTCGAGAATCGCCAAGGAATCCCCCATGATGTTCTGCTCCGTGGGCGTGCCGGTGCTGAGACCGTATCCCCGGTAGTTGACCAGGAGCTTGGCATGGGGGAACCGGTCCAGGTAGGGAAGCATCATGGAGATGTCCATGGCATTCCCTCCATAATACACCAGCAGGGGCTGTCCCTTCTTTTCAATAAGCCAGCCGCTGAGCTGGGCCCCGTTATGGTGGAAAGTGCGCCGGTGGGGCTCCCAGGCGGCGCGTTTTTCCAGATACACGGTTTTGTCCTTGGGCTGGGGCGGCAGGTACACCAGGGAACGGACGGAACACTGGACGCACGCCAGGGCCAGCGCTCCGGCCAGCAGGGCGCTCAGGATTTTCCATTTTCCCGGTTTCAGCATCCGCATGAGGTTCATTGTCCAGAATTTTCCGTGGTCATGGTTCCGGCCGTGCCGGTGCGGGGTAGGGCTGTCCCCCGTTCCTGGCAGCTCCAGCCGGTCAGGGAGGACGTTTTGCCTTCCGCGTCCAGGCGGCACACCCCGCTGAGGAGTATTTCCCGGGATGAGGTCTTAAAGTGCAGGACGGCGGGTGATGTTCCCTGCCGGTACGTCACCGTTGCCGTTTCCGGAAGAGCCCCGTTGATTCCCAGGGTGCCTCTGCCGTCACCCAGGGAGTTGTATAAGAGAGTCATGCCGGAGTTTGCGCGCTGGATTTCCCGTGCTGGGGCAGGTTCCGTTTCACCATCCAGGACAATGGCCGTGCGGCTCCCGTTGGGGAACCATTCCGCCTGGACGTTATCCGTTTCAAGCGTGGCGCCGCCGCGCCCGCAGGCGCAAAGCGTCAGCAGCATGCCGGGCAGGAGGAGGAAAGCTGGTCGCATGGAAAGAGTGTCCCCGAATTTGAGGAGGAAGGCAATCTCTCTTTTCTCTCCATGGGCGGCTTTTGCAGGAATTGGAATTTTTCTGATAGAAGAAAACCGGGGAAAAGGTATAATAAAGGATATGTTTAACCGGATGTTTTCATGGAGTTTTGTGGCCGCAGCGTGCGTTGCGGGATCATTCCCGGCACTATCCCGGGGGCAGGAAGGCGCGGCTCAATCCGGGTCCGCAGCCGTGAAGGTGCCTGCCGCCAGTCTGCTGATGGCCCGCCAGGAGGTGGGGGAAACGCGGTTGGACCGGTCTTTCAAGAATGGTGAATTGAGCATCGGGGGTAAAAAATACGCTGCGGGCATCGGCACTCACGCTACATCCATGATTCCGCTCCCTGTGCCGGAGGGCAGCGGCTCAAGAGTGTGGAAGCTGGAAGGGGCCTGCGGCATTGACGACGGTACGGACGGAGACGGCAGCGTGGAATTCCGTGTAATGAGCGGTTCCGAAGTTTTATGGAGTTCCGGCGTGATGAAGAGGGGAATGCCTGCGAAAAAGTTTTCCGTTCCGGTAGCGGAAAACGGCATACGGCATCTTTACCTGATGGCTGACCGGGTGGAAAATAATTCCTATGACCACGCAGACTGGGTGGACCTGGTCTGGAAAACGGGCGGTGAGCCGCAGGGCATGAAGGGAGCCGTGGTGAATGCCGCCAAATTCGGCATGATTCCCGGCGTCAGGAAAGATCAGGGTCCGGCCCTGCGGTCCGCGATTTCCGCCCTGCGGAAGCAGGGAGGAGGCGTGCTGAACATCCCTAGGGGAGTCTATCATTTTTATCCGGAGGGAGCCTTGAACATGAGCTTCAATATCTCCAACCATGACCAGCCCCTGGTTCATCCGGTGTGCGTGACCCTGACCGATTTGCGGAATGTCCGCGTAGAGGGCAATGGCTCCCTGTTCCTGTTTCACGGCAAGGTGGTTCCCCTGCTGGTCATGGACAGCGAAAACGTCAGCATCAACCGTCTGTCCGTGGATTATGAACGGTCCTATTGTACGGAAGCGCGCGTCTTGAATGCGGACGACAGGTCCACGGAGGTGGAAATAGACAAAAAAGCCTACCCCTATGAAATCAGGAACAACAGGTTCGTTTTCCTGGGCGAAGGCTGGGAGGAAGGAATGGGGAGCTGCATGGCCTTTGAGAAGGGGACCGGGCACATCATTGCCAATACGTCGGACATGGGCTGGAACGGCCGGGTGGAACCCCTCGGAGGGAACCGCCTCCGGCTGGACTGGAACCTCAAGCAGAAGGGAATCAAGCCGGGGGATACGCTGGTGCTGCGGAATTATAACCGCCCCCATCCGGGATGCGTGGTTTACCGGGCGCGGAAGACGGTCCTGAATGATGTGGCCCTGCACCAGAGCACGGGCATGGCTTTGCTGGTCCAGCGGTCGGAGGATTTCCACATGAAGGGCGGCGGCGTCATGGTCAGGAAAGGGACGGGGCGCGTGCACACCGCCGGGGCGGACGCCACCCATTTTTCCAACACCCGGGGCGAGATCGTGGTGGAGAAAGCCTTGTTCGAGGGAATGATGGATGACGCCATCAACGTTCATTCCACCTGCCTGGGCGTGACGGAGGTAGTGGACAGCCATACGCTGAAATGCAAGTACATGCACCGCCAGGCGGTGGGGTTTGAAGTGTTCCTGCCCGGTGAAAAAATCCGTTTTATCAACGGGCCTACGCTTGAACCGGGAAGCACCGCTACCGTAAAAACCGCCGTGAAGAAGAGTTCTACGGAACTGGTGATCACGCTGGAAGAACCGCTGCCTCCGTCCGTCAAGGCCGGGGACGCCGTGGAAAATGCGGATTTTTACCCTTCCGTAGTATTCCGCAACAACATCGTCCGCAACAACCGCGCCCGCGGTTCTCTTTTCACGACGCCTGAGAAGGTTCTGGTGGAGGGCAATTTGTTTGACCATTCCTCCGGCGCGGCCATTCTGCTGGCCGGGGACGCCCAGGGCTGGTATGAAAGCGGCGCCTGCCATGAAGTGGTGATCCGCAGGAATACCTTCATCAACAACCTGACCTCCCGCTACCAGTTCACGAACGCCATCATTTCCATTTACCCGGAAGTCAAGCAGTTGAACAAGCAGAAGGATTATTATCACCGCAATGTCCTGATAGAAAACAATGTGTTCAAGACGTTCGACGTGCCGCTGCTGTTTGCCATTTCCACGGATAACCTTAAATTCGTCAACAACAAAATCATTTACAACAATGATTTCAGGGGCTGGGGGCAGAAGCCCTTCCAGTTCAAGAGGTGCGCCAACATCCTGATTAAAAATAACAAGGTTCAGCCTCCCCGCACATGGTCCATTGAGGACTGCAAGCTGGAAAATACTCCCGCGGACCAGGTGCGCATAGAGAATTGACGTTTCCCTGCGCCATTCCGCCTTTTGCGGATTTTTCATGCTGCAGGGGCCGGACGGCCGTCCGGGAGGAAGGCGGAGTTTTTTACGGTTATTTCAACGTCTTGACGCAGAACGGTGTCATTACCGGAATGATAGATATTCCTTCCCGTCTGGTCAAACGCTGCAAAAAGTTCATTGAGCCGTACCGGGTGACGGACGGCAAGGGGTTCAAGTTATCCCACTATGATCCGGGCGATCTGGGCAAGCTGGACAAGGACAGCAAGAAGGAAGCCGTGGACAAGCTGGAGAAGGGCATTGAGCTGCTGGAACAGCTTCAGGAGGTGCTTTATGCCAGCGAATCCTATGCGCTGCTGGTGGTGCTGCAGGCGATGGATAGCGCGGGCAAGGACGGCATTGTGAAGCATGTGATGGGCGGAGTCAATCCGCAGGGGTGCGTGGTCAGCAGCTTCAAGCCGCCCTCCACGCTGGAACGGAGCCATGATTTCCTGTGGCGGTGCGTGGCCCGTCTTCCCCGGCGGGGAATGATCGGCATTTTCAACCGTTCCTACTATGAAGAAGTGCTGAGCGTGCGCGTGCATCCGGAATTTCTGGCGGGGGAGGGGTTTGATCCCGTCCATGCCAAGGGAGCCTTCTGGAAGGAGAGGTACAGATCCATCAATAATCTGGAACGCCATCTGCTCGCCAACAAGACGCGCATCGTGAAGATATTCCTTAACCTTTCCAGTGAGGAACAGAGAAAGCGCCTTCTGGCGCGGCTGGACACCCCGCACAAGAACTGGAAGTTTTCAGAGGGGGACATCCACGAACGCGAGTTCTGGGACCAGTACCAGAAGGCGTATGAGGAAATGATACGTCATACTTCTTCCCGGGACGCGCCGTGGTATGTGGTGCCGGCGGACAACAAGTGGTATTCCAGGCTTGTCTGCATGTGCGCCATTGTGGAGGCACTGGCGGAAATGAAACTGGAATACCCTAAGGTGTCCGGGGAATTGAAGGCGTTCTTCCCTGAATTCCGGGAGGAACTGGAACGCCCCCTGTCCGGGGACAGGGATTGAACGAAGAGTCCGGGAACGGAAGGGAAAGAAAAAAGGCCGCGGAAGAATGGCAAAAAGAAAAACGGCGCATCATGCGGAAGCTTCCCTCCGTCTGCTGCGCCGCCGCATTCCATCCCGTGCGGGCCTGCCGGTTCTTTAATCAGCGCCTGCGTTCCCAGGATTTCACCTTGCCGTTGATGAACAGCACGTAGCCGGTATCCACCGGGACGTAGGTGACGTCATTGTAATACGGGTAATAGGGACGGTAGAACCCCGGTCCCCAATAGGGGCCTCCCCAGTAGGGCCCGGCCCAGAAGGAGGGCGGCGGGGTGTAAACCGGCTGGAGGGAAGAGTAAATCCAGCGGGTGGCGGATTTTCCGTTAAGGTTGCCTTCCGCGACGGCGGAGGGGTCTCCCCAGGCCAGGAAGACGGCGGGCGGCGACATGCCTTCCGCAATCTGTCCGGCTTCCACCAGCGTTTTCTGGCTGGGCGGAAGGGAATTGAAAAGGGCTGGGTTTTTCTGGATGCGGGATGCCGGGGTGGACACGCAGGAAGCAAGGCTCAGAGCGGCGGCCAGGGTAGTGAAAAGTAACTTCCAGTTCATGATGTACATACGGATAACACTCACTTTGACTCTTGCCAAGGGTGTTTTGTTGAGTAAAATGTACGAACACGTTATGAAAGCGCTCCGCAATCTGGCTTTAACACTGATGGTCCCCGTTCTGGTTTCTTCCCTGTCCGCAGCAGAAAAGCCGGAAATAATCGATGAATATCTCCCGGTCGGCAAAATGGCGGAAGCTTCCGCCGTCAGCGTTGTGCTTGATGAAAGCCTTCAGCCATTCATGGAAAAGATTGACGGCGTTTTTGCCTCCCTGCCCGACAAGGACAAGAAGGAGCTCGTCAGCCAGATCGTTCCCGGTCAGCCCGTTCCGTATGACGAACGTCTGGGCTGGACCAAGGATGAGTATGCCAAGTATCTGGAATGCTGGAAGCTGAAGCAGGTGCAGGAAGTGGCCCCCGTAGCTGTGGGCATTTTCGCCTCCGGGGAACGCGGCATCTGGACTCTGGCCGCGGTGGCCCAGCAGGGACCGCTGCCGATGAGCACCCTGAAGTATGACTCCAATACCAAATCCTGGATTTCCCCCAACGGCGCCCTGGCCCTGAAAGGGGACGTTTCCTATGACGATCTGAACGTGTACGGCGCATGGAGCGGCAAGGAATGGACCATGGAAAAGAAGACCATTCTTTCCACCCTGACGGAGACCATTATCGCGGGCAAGACCAAGGACGGCAAATATACCTATTTCGTTTACAACATGTCCGAGAAGAATCCGGATAATATTGCCATTGCCAACCAGTCCATCGTGCTGCGCATCCCCATCACCCGCATTACGGGAGACCCCCTGCTGGAAAAGGCCAAGGCCAAGGCGCGCCAGTAGGGACAACAAGACGTTCCTTTCATTCCGGTAAAAACATGCGTATCATCAGCGGAAAGGCCGGCGGCATAGCACTGTCTGTTCCCAAAGGGGAAGTGCGGCCCACGACCGACCGGGTCAGGGAGGCCCTTTTTTCCATCCTGAACCCGCTGATTGACCATGCCGACGTGCTGGATTTGTTCACCGGCTCCGGAGCCTTCGGCCTGGAAGCCCTCAGCCGCGGGGCAGGGAGCTCCCGCATGGTGGATTTTTCCCGGCTTTCCTGCGCGACGGCCAAGGCCAATCTTGCCAAAACCGGCCTGGAGGGCGGCGCCGTCATCCAGGGAGACGCCGTGCAGTTTGTGAAAAGGGAGCTGCTGGCCGGCAGGAAGTACGACATTGTTTTTGCAGATCCCCCCTACTGCAAGGGCCCGGCGGACCGGGATTTTATTGTGGAGCTGGCGGAGGCCGGAATTGCCGGACTGTTGAAGGACGGCGGCGTGTTTATTGCGGAAGTGCAGGAAGGCTGGGGAACCGGCATGGAAGGCGCCGCGGAGTTTGACGGCCTGGACCTGGTGGATACCCGCCGGTACGGGAAAAATATGCTGTTGTTCTATCGATTGCCTGAGAAGTAAGATGAAAGCCTTCCTGTTCTCTTTCTGTTACAATGTCCTGTACACCCTCGGGTGGCTGGTGACGCTGCCTTCCTACCTGCTCAAGCAGAAGAGGCGCGGCGGCTTCGGCACGGGGTTGATGGAGCGCTTCGGCCTGTACCGGGTTTCCTACAACCGGGAGCCGAAGGGGGTGCTGTACGTGCATGCCGTGAGTGTGGGTGAAGTGGTGCTGGCCCTCAAATTTCTCCGGGCGTGGCTCCGGGAGCGCGGCGGTTCCGCGGTGCTGGCCACCAGCACGGCTACGGGGCATGATACGGCGGTGAATGCCCAGGTGTCCGGCGTGCGCGTAATTTATGCCCCCTTTGACCTGCTGGGCCTGCCGGGGAGGTGCTTTGACCGTTTTGAACCGGAAGCCATTGTGTTGGTAGAGGCGGAATTATGGCCGAACTTTGCCCGCGCCGCCAAGGTGCGGGGCATTCCCATGGCGATGATCAATGCCCGAATGTCCGCCAGGTCCGAGAGCCGCTACCGCGCTTTTAAATGGGTGTCACGATATTATTTTTCCACGCTGGACGCCATGGGCGTGCAGGACAAGGGAGACGTCCGGAGGTTTGAATCCGTGGGGGTGCGCCCCTCCATCATCCATGTGACGGGCAGCATCAAGTTTGACCAGCAGATGGCGGAGCGCAAGGAAACCAATGCGGAGTTTGCCGCCATTCTGGACAAGCTGAAGCGCGGCAAGCCCGTGGTGCTGGCCGCCAGCACGCATGACGGGGAGGAAGTGCTGATTGCGGAGGCCGTGCGCAAGGCGGGAGGCTTCCCCTTGATAGTTCCCCGGCATGCGGAACGCCGCCATACGGTGGTGCGTGAGTTGGAGGCCCGCGGCTGGCAGTGCGTGCTGCGGACGGATGGCGAGCTTCCGGAAACCCTGAAGGACAATGTCTGCTACATTGCGGATACGACCGGAGAATTGAGGGATTGGACCGCGCTGGCGGATGTGGCCGTGATCGGCAAGAGCTTTCTGGCGGACGGCGGCCAGAATCCGGCGGAGGCCGTTGCCTGCGGCGTGCCCGTGCTGACGGGGCCGCACATGGAGAATTTCGATGCGCTGGTCCAGCTGCTTGAGGGCGTGGACGGCATTACCCGGTGCGATGAGGAGCGTCTGGCGGACGTGCTCAAGGAGATGCTGGACAATCCGCTGCTGGCCCATGCCCAGTCCTCCCGCGCGCAGGTGGCGTTGAAAGCCCATTTCGGCGCTACGGCCCGCACCATCCGCATGATCTGCATCATGCTCAAGATTCCCGTTTAACGGCGGGAGCCTTTTGTCCGCGGGCCTCCGGCTTGGAATGGAGCGGCAGGGCGAAGACTTCCCCCTGCGGCGCGTCAATGATGATGTCAAAGTGCTGGAGGGTGTCCACGCCTATCTGGCATCTGCCGCCTGTTCCCGTCACGGCGAAGGAAAGGCCGTCCATCTGGAAGTCCGGCCCCATGCGGAGGGTGGAGGGTATGCCCAGCTTCATGACGTTGCGGTCCCCGCTGTGTCCGTTGATGTCGGAGGCCTTGGCCGTGAGCTGGTTTCCATTTGGGTCCGCGGGCCACTGTTCCAGCGGGGCCAGGGAAAGGGAAGAACCGGAATCAAGGGCCAGCAGGAAGGCGTCTCCTCCCCGGGAGCAGCGGACATAGAAAATTCCGGATGGGTGGCGTTCCACTTCCAGCGGCTTCATGTTCTGGGAGGGAAAGCGGGAGCGTTCCAGAAATTGGAGGGAAGCATCCCTGACGGACAGCAGGAACGGGGAGAAGCCCAGGTAGTTGATTCCCAGAATGCCGTCCACCCTGACCTGCATATCTTTTTGAAGGGGGGTGAGGTCCATGGCGAGGCCGAAGAAGTTTTTAATGTGAAGCCCTCCGATGGAGAAGGACTTCATGGCGAAAAGCTGGGGAACGGTGTTGACGTTGGAGCCGGGGGCGATCTGCGCGTTTTCAAGCGGCAGGCCGGGGAAATTCTTCTTGATGAATTTGATGTCAAACGTGGTGTGGGAGGCCGCCGTGTCCACAATGAGATTGCATGGAACGCCGTTAATGGTGCATTGCGCCACAAGAAGTTTGCTGTGGGCGTCTCTCGTCAGCCGGACGGGGTTCAGGTCCGTGATGGAAACGACGGGCCTGGCTTGGGCGGGGTCCGGCTGTTCCGCTGCGGAGAGAGGAAGCGCGCCCAATGCCAGAAGGGCCGCGGAAGCGCGGAAAAGGCTGCATGGGAAGAGCATCCCTTACTGGTAAGCGCGCCTCTGCGGTTTGACAAGCCAATTTGACGGAGAATCAGTCATGGCTGCGGTGGTTGGGCTTGTGGCGGCGTTCCAGTTCCACGCGGTCCTCATAATTCCGGGCCTGTACCTTCCGGTCTCTCTTCCCGGCCCGTTCCACGTTCATCTGCCTTTTTTTCTGGCGTTTGGCAAGCCGCGCGATTTCATCTTCCAGATTCAGGAAATTCAAGTACCGCTCCCTGTCCAACGTTCCTTCCTCCACGGCTTTCCTGATGGCGCAGCCGGAATCCGTGCCGTGGCTGCAATCCGCAAATTTGCATTCCTGGGCCAGCTCCGTCAAATCCGCAAAGCTTTCCCGCAGGGTATGTTCATCCGTCCACATCTGGATTTCACGGATTCCGGGATTGTCAATCAGCAGGCCGCCGTGTTTGAGGAGCACCAGTTCGCGCGCCACGGTCGTATGGCGTCCCTTGCCGGTCACCTCATTCACTTCCCCCGTCCAGAGCCATTCGTCCCCCAGCAGGGTATTGACCAGCGTGGATTTTCCCACTCCGGAGGAACCGACGATGCAGATGGTTTTTCCCCTGGAAAGGCATTTGCGGAATTCCTTGATTCCCTTGTTGTGCAGGGCGCTGATGCCGATGATGGAGCATTCCGGGGAGAGTTCCCGCAGGGCCTGCACGGCTTCGTCCACTTCCTCCCTGGAGAAAAGGTCCGTTTTATTGAGCAGGATGAGAGGTGCGGCGCCGCTGCGGCGGATGAGCGTAAAGTAGCGCTCCATGCGCCTGGGGTTGAAGTCCGTTCCCGGCTCCGTCACCACGGCTACGGTGTCCACATTGGTTCCCAGAACCTGTTCCGCGCTGCTTTTTCCCGGAGCTTTGCGGGAAAAACAGGTCTGGCGGGGGAGAATGGCGCGTATGACGGCTTCGTCTCCCGCTTCCCCCGGGTCAATCGCCACCCAGTCTCCTACGGCGGGCAGTTCCGCATCCGTGGCGGCGTCATGCCAGAGCTTGCCGCTGACGACCGCGTCCACGTCTTCCCCGCCGTCCAGCAGGGCGGTGAAGTTGATTTTCGTTTCCCGGATGAGGCGTCCCGGAACCCAGCCGGGTTTGGCGACGGCGTTGAAAGCGCGTTGAAAGTGGTCGTTCCAGCCTAAATCCTGAAGAGTGACGGGCATGAAAATGGAAAATGTAGTTTTGGGAAAGGCCGCCGGCATTTACATGCCGACATCGGATCGTGGGGCAAACCTTCTTCCGGTTCAAGCGTGGAACGGGTCTGCCGTGCGCCATGACGGAGCTTTTCCCTGTGCGAGACGGCATGCGCGCTCAATGATTTGAAAGGCAATTTGCGTTTTAGGCGCTTTTTCCAAAAGCTCCGTCCGGTCCGGGTAAACGAGCAGCACTTCATTTTCAGAGGAGTTAAAACCAATGTCACTGCGGGAAACGTCGTTGGCCACAATCATGTCGCACCGCTTGCGTTCCAGTTTGCCGCGCGCGTAATTTTCCACGTCATGGGTTTCCGCCGCGAAGCCTACCAGAATGCCTCTGAAGCCGAATTCCGCGCGCATGGAGCCAAGAATATCCGCAGTACGTTCCAGTTCCAAAATCATGCGCTCCCCCGTTTTCTTGATTTTGCGGTCCGGAACGGAAACGGGGCGATAATCCGCTACGGCGGCGCTGAGGATGGCGGCGTCGGCGTAGGGAGCCTGGTTTTTGACAGCATCATACATTTCCCGTGCACATTCAACCGGCAGGAAGTCCACGCCGTGCGGGATGTCCAGGGAAGTGGGGCCGGAGATGAGAAGGACGCTGTGGCCTTCGTGAACAGCCGCTTCCGCCAGGCAATACCCCATTTTTCCGGAGGAGTGGTTGGTGAGGTATCTGACGGGGTCAATAGCTTCTCTGGTGGGGCCTGCCGTGATAAGAAAACGCATGAGAGGCATTATGCGGAATCACGGGTAAAAGTGAAGAGTGATCTTGTGCAGCTGCGCATTATGTTCCGGCTTGACTCCTTCCCGCGATTGGGGGAGTTATGAAGGCGTGATTTATTGGGATAATAACGCTACCACACCGCTGGCCCCGGAGGTTTACGAGGCCATGGAGCCGTTTTTAAAAGAACGGTTTTTCAACCCGTCCGCCGGTTACGGCTGCGCCAGGAGCGTGCGCGAGGCGGTGGAGGAAGCCCGTGCGGCCGTTGCCGCCCTGTTGGGCGCATTTCCTTCGGAAATTGTATTTACTTCCGGCGGAACGGAGGCGTCTAATATGGCTTTCCGCCAGATGGCCGGGGAGCGGGAGGGAGGGATAGGCGTTTTGTCCACGGACCATGACGCCTCCTTGAAGACGGCCCTGGCCCTGGGCAGCGGCTGTGTCTGCCCCGTGGACAGGGAAGGGCGAGCGGTTCCGGAAAAATGGGAGTCCATGTGCGCAGGGGGCGTGTCCGGCGTTTCTTTTGCCTGGGCCAATAATGAGACAGGCGCATTGCAGGATGCGGCGGTTTTGTGTTCCTCCGCCGGGAAACATGGAGTTCCCGTGCATTTGGATATAGTGCAGTGCGCCGGAAAAATTCCCGTGGATTTGCATGGAATGGAAGTGGATTATGCTTCCGTATCCGCACACAAATTCCATGGCCCCAAAGGGATTGGATGTCTGTACAGGAGAGCGGGGGCTCCTTTTTCCCCTTTGCTGTTCGGGGGGGGGCAGGAGTACGGTTTGAGGTCCGGCACGGAGAATGTTCCGGGAATCATTGGTTTTGGTGCGGCGGCGCGGGCGGCATTGAGGCACTTGGAGGAGGACGCCGGACGGCTGTCCCGGATGCGGGATTCTTTTGAGTCTCTCCTGCGGGCACAGGTGGGCGGCGTGACGGTGCATTCCGGCGGAACGGAACGTATTCCCAATACTTCCAATCTGGCGTTTGACGGATGTACGGCGGAAGCGCTGATGCTGTTGCTGGAACCTGCCGGCCTGCTGTGTTCGGCTGGGTCTGCCTGCCACACGCTGCAGCCGATGCCTTCCCACGTGCTGACGGCCATGGGATTGTCTGATGAGGCGGTACGTTCCTCCCTGCGTTTTTCCCTGTCTTTCATGACGACGCAGGAGGAGGTGGAACAGGCTGCCGCCCTGGTGGGCTCCGCCGTTCGGAAGGTGCGCGGCGTTCAGTCTTCGCGTACCGGCCCGGTGCTCGTGTACAGGCCAGAATGGAAGGGCTGAGAGGCTGGGGCGCTTTTACAGAAAGCCGTTTGTGTTCCATGACACCGGAGCTCAGTAACAGCGGCTCCCTCCCTATCAATGCTTTTACAGATGTTTATGAGGCGATTCTATTGCGGCAGAAATATATTGCAGATTTTTTGCTCATTCGCGAATCGACTTAAAATTTAAACGTGACGCCCATATTGACGTTGTGGCGCACTTTGTCCGAAACGTCCGCGGCATAGTCGGCATAGACGCTCCACTGTTCCGTGATGCTGTATCCGATGCCTGCGCCGAATACGCCAGCGTCCCTGTCCATTTTCCAGCCCCTTACCCTTATGAAGGAAGAGCCGAGCATGGCATTTACTCCGTAGCGGTCGTCGCAAAATTCGTGCGTGTAGAACATTCTGCCCGTAAAGTAGAAGCCGTTTGAAAACGCGTAAGTGCCCTCAATTCCCACAAGCGACTTCACGCTTGTATAGTTTTCTGATTCCGCGCTCATGCGTTCTTCCCCGCTTTTTTCCGTGAACGACGGGTTCATCAGGAAGTCCGCGTTTACGCCGATTGTGGGTTTCAGGTAAAATCCGGTGTCGGCAAAAGGCTTCCACGCGTATCGAACGCCCGTGAAGACACCGATGAGGTTTGAATTCCAATCGGCTTTGCTTTTGTTCAGGATGTTCATCCTTTCGGCTTTGTTCATGCCGAAAGCATAGGTTGCACCGAAGTACCAGTCAAAGTTGCCGAAGAACCGCCAGTCGGTGTAGGCGTTGACCGCAAGGCTTTGGGTTTCCGCCTTGCCGCAGTTGCCCTTGCCTGACGATTTTGCCTGAAAACCGCCGAAGCCGAAGCCCGCAAGAAACGTGTTACCCGCCGTGTATTCAAAATTCACCAAGCCGCCCGAAATATAGTCGCTCGACCCATCCATGTTTTCATCGCCGCCGTAGGTGGCAAACCTGTTTATGTTGCGGACGGTAATGCCTGAAAAACGCCCCCCCGAAACTTCCGTGCCGCTGCTTTTTGCGCCGAGGCCGTCGATTGCCGCGCTCGTGCGGTTGAGCGTGTCGAGGTGGATTATGTCGGCAAGATCCATGTTCATGCGCACGCTGTGCACTACCGACTGCGGAAGTATCGCACCCAGTGTGCCGCTTTTTACCATTGCGGCGAAATTACGTTTTTTGGTAACTGCCGCCTCGTTCGCCGCGTCGTCGCCGTCGATGTATTCAAGATCGTCGTAGGTTTTTGCCAACGCCTTTTCGAATTCGTTTGTCGCAACTGCTTCGGCAAGATAGGTGTTCTTCTTGATTTCGTAGCCGACATTGCTGCCGACGTTGACGTACTTCACGGTGATGTAGGTGTTTTCAAAAGGATCCAAGTCGCCGTCGATCATGCCCGAAATGTTGTTCGAGACGACGTCGTGCGTGCCTTTCAAGGCGGTTGCGGCGGTGAGGCTTCCCGAAGAGTCGTCGGTTGCGGAGAAACCGAAGATGTTGTCGTAGTGGTTGTTGATGGTGCCGCGCAAGCCCGCGCCCCCGAGTGTCCCCGCGCTGATTACGGTCGCGGCTGAAGAGTTTATGCCGAAGACACTGTTTATCGTAAGTCTGTTCCCGCCCGCCGAAACTGAACCCGTGAGTGTTGCCGAACCTTCGTTTGACAGTATGAGGTCTGTCGTCGAAACGATGTCGCCGCTCACAGTTTTGCCGTCAAGCACATTGACATTCGTACCGCTTACGCGGATGTTGCCGACATCGCCGACGTTCAGTCCGTTAGTGACATTTGTTGCTGAGATGTCGCCAACGGCGTTGTTTACCGTCGCCGAATTAACCGAGTTGAACGAGACGTTGCCGTTTGCGTTTTCGATTGTCACCAAAACGGCGTTTGAAATGTTTGCTGATGTCTCGACTGTGTTGACTTTAATATACCCCGAATCCTCGCCCGACGTACCGATTTCGAGCGAACCCACTGATGCGGTAATGTTCAGGCCGGCAACCGAGTCGAATTTCATTTTGCCTGAAACCGTGCCGATTGTTGATTCTGCGGCAAGATGTTTACCCTCGATATTGCCGTTGACGACTACATTGCCTCCGTTGTTTAGCTCCATGCCGGCGTCCGCCATGAGGTCGCCATTTATCGTCGCGCTGCCGTCGAATGTCAGATAGAGGTTTTTCGAGCGGATTGCCTGGGCGCTGGAGTTTTCGTTTGCAGCGATTGCCGAGATTTCCGAACCATCGAGCATTTTTAAGAAAAGGTCGTTTTCCGTCCAAATTCCGTAGGCGTTGGAGTTTTCGCTTGAGGATAGGATTTTGCCGCCGAGGGTGATGTCAGCGTTGTCGGCGAAAATACCGTTTGCCAATCCGTTTTCAGACGAAACCGTAATGTTGCCTATGATGTTTTCATTTTGGCCCGATTTTGTAATGGAGTTTGCAAAGATACCCGTGGCATCTGCGCCGCCTGAAACCTCCAAATTATCTATCCTGATGTTTTCGAGGTTTCCGGCTGTGGAAACAGGGTTATCTCTGCCTGGCGCGGCGATTATGCCTGCTGCGTTGCCGCTGATTCCCGCGCTTACTTGCATATCGGATATGGTGAGGTTGCGGCCGCCTTCCGTCAGATGGATACCGGTTGCATTGGTGTACCCCTTTACTGTGATTGCATTTGCTGTCAAATCGCGCTTGACGCTTTTTGCGTATATACCCGTTGCTTCACCCTGCGTGCTGCCCGAAGTGATTGTGCTTTCGATGTCGAGTTCGCCCACGGAAAGCGAGTAGATGTCGCCCGCAGCAGAGGGGTCCTTGGCCGCGTTTTTACCAACTTTTACACCGAAGGCGTCTTTTGCTGTCACGTAAATTTGGCCCGAATAGTTATTTTTGAGCGAAACGTCGTCGCTGCCGAGCTGGTTGGCCAGTATACCTATCCCCGTGCCTTGTTTTGCATTGATTGTAAGTGAACCCGAAATCGTCATCGCCTGCCCGTCAGAACTGCTCGACGTGTTCACACCCACGATGTAGGAGTCGTCGTCGATTGTTTTTGCGGAATTCCCGTCCACAGTGTAAATTCCCGAAATTTCGAGGTCTGTAATTTGACCGCTGGTCTTGATGAGTCCGAAATCTTTATTAGTCTCGATAGAGGAAACGTTCCCGAAGCTATAATATCCACTTCCGCCCAGAACGCCTGAAGAACCTGTGGTTGTCTTGTTGTCCCACAAATACGAGCTTGCACTTACAGTGCCGTTTGTGCATCTTATGTTGCCTTGGTTTTCGATTCTGATTGTGTTGGTGAGCCGGTTCCCGTATAGTTCAAGACTGGATTGGGAATCCAAAATAAGGATTAACCCCGTGCCGCCTTTATCAAAGTCCCCCGATGCGCCCAAACGCGAATTTTCTAATTTCAGCGTCGTGTTGTTTCCCTCAGAAGTCGGCTCCACATATTTAATGCGGATCGAATCGGGAGATGTCCAAACGTCTTTTAAGATAATTTCTTTTGTGTCTCCGAATATTTCCGAAGTCCCAGGGACTGTGCTCCCGGGGGTTATTGGTCCTTCCAGAGTAATGCGGTCGGCAACCGTATTGCCCTTGCCTGTTATCACAAGCGTTTCAGAGGAGGAATCGTAGTTGTATGTTTGGGCGCAGGCAATACCAGCTGTCGCCAACAGGGAAGCAGCAATCTTTTCCATGTTTATTGCAGAAAATCTATGGTGTTTTTCGTTTATTTATACAATTCTGAAACAAGCCTACCTTTACTCATTTCCAAATACTAAATAAGCGATTTTTCTTTTCAGATAAATTCAGGGGATGGTCAAGTATAAACTGTTATCAGCTCAAAAATGGTGTGACCGGCCATAAATCACGGTAAGGGTGCATCCCTAAGTAATCGTAAGGGTCATGGATGTGCAGGGACGGCGGCCGTGTTGTCGGGTTTGCCTGCCTGGTGGGGGAAGGGGAAGAAGCCGCTCTGTTTGTGGCGCCGGAGCGTCAGTGCGAGGGAATAGGCACGGCTCTGCTGGACTGGGTGAAGGAGCACAGCAAGGGGATGCTGACGGTGGGCGTTTACGAGGAGAACGCCCGTGCCCGCGCGTTCTACAGGCGTGGAGGATTTGAGGAGATCGGCTCCAGGGATGACGAGCTGACAGGAAGCCGGGAGTACTGGACGGAATGGAAAGGAGAGAGTATATGATCATCATAAAAAAGGCGGAAGTTCCGAAGAACTTCCGCCCCCTGTAAAGCAGGCCGGCGTCAGGCGAGCTCCACCTTGACGCCGCTCTTTTCAATCTGGTCAGCCATTTCAGGAGAAAGGGCTTCATCAGTGATGAGCATGGAGATCTGTGAGGGCGCAACGGTATAGAATGCCGGGTTGTTCGCTACGCTGGTGGAAGGCATGGCGATGATCACCTTGGCATCCGGGGGAATGACGCTCTTGATGAATTCGGATTGAAGCATGTTCTTGTATCCGGCGCCATGCTTGGGGGAGTAGCAGTCCGGCGTCAGTACAACCATGTCAATGCTCAGGGAACCTGCGGCCTTGGCGGCTTCCTGTCCCACATAGACCAGGGCTTCGCGGTCGAAGCGTCCGCCCGTGCAGTAGAAGCTCAGGTTCGGAATGCCTTCAAGCCGGGTCAGCAGCGTGGGGTTGTTGGAAACCACGTGCGTATCCCTGGAATTAATGTGGTTGCAGATCTGGTAGCCCATGGTGCTGCTGTCAATGAACATGACCACGGAAGCGGGGATGTTCTGGACGGCTTTTTTTGCAATCCTTATGGAAACATCGTCTTGAGTGACAATGTCTTCATGGAGGGATTTATGGGTAAGGGCCAGAGCGCCGCCGTGGACGCGCTTGAGAAAGCCGCGTTTCTCAAGGTTAATCAAATCATTACGGACCGTTTCATCCGTGACCTTCATCTGTTTGGCCAGAGCAATGGTTCTTGCGGCTCCATGTTCGGCCAGCGTTTTCAGAATGAACTCTTTACGTTGGGATGCTAAATACATTGGGTTCTGTTTTTCTATATAGAATGTTTACACGTTCTAGGTGTTAAGTTGTTTTCTAACAATTTTTCACTGTCCCAGTCAAGCGTTAGAAATTCTAAGTTTTGATTGTTATTGTGAATAATGCAGATTTTGTAATAATGGGACAATTGAATACCGAGAAATGTACAAAAATAATTTTATGATGCACAAACTAGTTATCGGTATGACAGAGTTTATCAATCTGGAATGATAATGGACGCCGGATCGAAGTTGGGAGTGGGGAACGTGAGCTGGAGATGGCGCAGTTTTTCCACCATCAGGCGGGCGACGACGAGGTTCCTGTACCATTTCCGGTCTGCCGGAATGATGTACCAGGGAGCATCCGGAGTGGACGTTTTTTCAATGAGATCCTGATAGGCCGTCTGGAATTCGTCCCAGCGGTTCCGGTCATCCAGGTCGTCCATGCAGAACTTCCAAAGTTTGTCCGGATCCTGGAGCCTGGATTCCAGCCGTCTTTTCTGTTCCGCCTTGGAAATATTCAGGAACAGCTTGATGATGACGGTGCCTTCTTCCGCAAGCATGGATTCAAAATCCAGAACGTGCTTGTAACGTCGCTTCCAGACGGGGTCCGGGAAGATTTTTTTCACGCGGACGGCGATGATGTCCTCGTAATGGGAACGGTTGAAGATGGCGATCTGCCCCTTGGCGGGCACTTCCTTGTGCACGCGCCACAGGAAGTCGTGGTCCAGTTCTTCAATAGTGGGTTTTTTAAAGGGAACCACGTGCAGCCCCTGCGGGTCCACCCGGGAAAAGACGTGCTTGACGCATCCGTCCTTGCCGCCTGCGTCCATGGCCTGCAGAATGACGAGAACCCTGTGCTTGTGCTGGGCGAAGAGTTTTTTCTGCAGTTCCTGCAGTTCTTCCCTCAGCTTGTCGAATTCAACCAGGGATTCTTCCTTGGTTCCGGAGAAGAGAGATTTGTCATCCGGAGAGTAATCCTTTAAACGCAGTTTTTTGCCCGGAGGCACCAGGTAACGGTTCATTGTATGCGAAGTTAACGTTGAAGAAGCGGGAGAGGAGGTGGAAGAGGTTTTCATGGCGGCGGGTTTGGCCGGAAAATCCGGCCCGAAGAATTGCTGAAGGGCGTCCTTGATGACTTTCCTTTTGAATTTGGGGAACATCTCCAGCTTGAGGTCCTGGAGGGGTATCCATTTCGTTTTTGAGAATTCAGGGCTGCGGTGCAGGTCCGTCTTGGGGCGCCTGGCCTTGCAGCGCACCAGGAAGTAGGTTTGCTCCTGGCCTATCCAGCGCGTGACTTTGCGGTTGCCGGAGGGGTATTTGTACCGCAGGCCGGGGAGGCGACTGACAATGGTGTATTCCGTGGGACGCAGGCCCACTTCCTCCCATACCTCCCGCGCGAGCGCCCGTTCAATGCTTTCATTTTTAATGACGCCTCCCTGCGGGAAGTGCCAGTACGGGTTGCGGCCGTTGTCCTTGCCCAGCAGCACGTAGCCGTCGGCGTCCATGATGACGGCTGCTGCGTTGAGTCTCCAGTTTTTGGCTGTAGATGGAGTGTCCATGACGGGAGGGGGCGGCTTAACTGGCGGTTTGAGCCGGCGTTTCCGGCTTTCCGGTTTCTGGAGCGGCATTTTCCGGTTCATCCTGCCAGATGAAGTGTTCCAGCTGGATGCGGCGCGCGTAGGCCGCCGCTTCCCTGGCTCTGGGACCGGAGGTCTGCGCCAGTTTTTTAGCCAGCGCCAGGGCGCCGTCCCAGTCCTGGAGCTGGCCCAGCAGGCGGATGGAGGCGAAACCGGCATTGTAGAACCAGTGCCAGTCCCGGCGCTTGTTGGCGGAACTGCCGCTGGGCGTATGGGCCAGGATGGAGGCGTAGTCATCCAGCGCCTTTTTCTGGTCGTTCATCCGTTCGTAGAATTGGGCCCGCTGGGTGAGGGCCTTGAATTTCCAGGCCAGGCCCAGGTTGGGGGTGTCCAGAATTTCCGTGCACAGGTTGATGGCCTTGCGGAGGGTGTCCGAATGGGTGTCTTCCTTCGTCACCCAGGCGTCCGCCTGGATGGAGAGGGCCAGCAGGCGCATGTAGCGCGGAAGGGGGGAGGAAAGCAGGTTTTCCAGAGCGGCGATGCATTGGTCCGCTTCTCCCATGCGCAGCAGGACGGAGGCTTCTTCTATCCTGGCGGGCTGCGCAAAGGGGGTGTCCCCCGCGCCCAGGGTTTTGAAGATGTTCAGGGCGGCTTTCAGCGTATTGCCGGTGTTGCTTTGCTGGGCGGCTTTTCCGGCCAGGAAGAGGGCCGCCGCCTGGAGGGGGCTGCCAGGGTATTTGGAGGGGAAGGGCTGGAGGACAAGCTGCGCTTCATGGAAATCCCCGTTCTTGTACAGGAGTTCCCCCAGCTTGAGATAGAGCATGTCCGCCTGTTTGCCTTCCGAATCCAGGGCGATGGCCTGGCGGCAGGCTTGGATGGCGCTGGGCCATTCCTGCCGGCTTTCCGCCTCCAGGATGTTCAGCCGCGCAAGCTGCATGGTCTGTTCCGGAGTCAGCTGTTCTTTTTCCAGCGGCGGAAGAATGGCCTGCACGGTTTCAAGGTCCGGCGGGTTGAGGTTCAGGGCCACTTCCGCCTGGTCCAGCCGGGCCTGGGTTTTCAGGGCCGGGTCTGTCGCCAGTGCCACGAAGGACGCCAGCAGTTCGGGAGCCTGGGGGTTCATTCTTTTGGCGGCGTAATGGGCCTGTTCAAAGAGGATGTGTTCCCGGAGCTGGGCAGAGCCGGCGGCTTCCTTGACCAGGGCGGCGGCTCCAGCGGCGTCATTGGCGTTCAGCGCAGCCAGATTTTCATTGAACAGGGCGCTTTCCGCCGTTTTTTCAGAGGCGCGCCGGGCTGCTTCCCGGAAGAGGCTCTGCGCCAGAGGGTAGTCTCCCTTGCGGAAGGCCAGGGCTCCCTGCTGGAAGACGAGGCCGGGGGACGTTCCGGGATATTTGGAGATAAGGCGTTCCGCGTCTTCCACGCGGTTTTTGTCCAGCAGAGTGGTGATGGTATTCAGGGAAAGGGTCTGGACGGGAAGGCTCTGAGGATATTTGGAGAGGCCGTCCTCCGCCATTTTGACAGCTCCCGCCAGGTCGTCCTTTGCCAGAAGCAGGCTTCCCATGGCATACATGGCTGCCGGCTGGCGGCCCGCATCCCTGGCATTCACCCAGCCGGTGAGTTTTTCCAGCGCCTGGGGATTGGTGCGGAAGATGTCCTCCTCCAGCAGGATGTTGAAGGCGTCCATCAGCAGGGAGGATTCCGATTTGCCGCCAATGAACGCCAGCAGGCGTTCTTCCGCCGTTCCGGCAGTGTGTGGGGCTTCCTCTTCCTGAGGCTGGGCGCGCGTTTCCTCTTCCGCCTGTTCCGGGTTGTTTTTCTCCCGGACGATTTCCGCCCTGGCGAGGGCCAGACGGCCCAGATCCCGGATTTTCCCCGGATAGGCCTTGTTGTCCATGACGGCGGCGAAGATTTTTATGGCCTGGTCCAGGTTCCCCTGTTTGTCGGCCAGTTTGCCTTCCACGAGTTCGGCATAAGAGCGCATGGGCAGGTCCCTGGCCGTGCCGTCGTCCATTCCCGTCTTGAATTGTTCAAGAATGGCGGCGGCCTCCGCATAGCGCCCCAGGTTCACCAGAACGTCCGCCAGAAGGACGTGCGCGGTCCGGGAGATGGCGGTGGATTCCGCCTGCCCCAGCCTGGTGAGGGCATCCAGTAAAAGCTGCCGGTCCTGAAGCTGGCGCGCGAGCTGGGCTTTCAGCTGGAAGCCGTAGAGGGAGAGCGGGTCCGTTTCAGGAATGGAGGAGAGTTTTTCCAGGGCCCTGGTAAAGGAGCCTTTGTTAAAGAGGCCCGCCGCCATCCAGTATGATTTCATGGAGGAGTCCGGAAGTTGTTCCCAGGCAGTCAGCCCTTCTTCCGTTTTTCTGGCGCGGATCAGGGCTTCCGCCAGGAAGGGGCGGATGATGGCTTTCTGGGATTCCGGAAGATTTTTGGAGTTCAGGCATTCCTGAAAATGCTTGCTGGCTTCCAGGGGCAGGCGGTCTTCCAGGGCTTTCAGACCCTGCTGGTATTTTTTATTTTTCAGGAGGGCCTGCCTGTCCTGCGAGAGGGGAGCCTCCGGAGGAGGTGTTGCCGCGGCTGCAGGGGGAGTGCCCCCCATGGTGAGCAGAAAAGCCGCGCAGGACGTAAGAACGGCAAGGGAAAAACGGGGACTGAAGAAGGTGTGCATCATCGTAGGATTATGATTCAGGCCCCATGAAGATGAGCCGGATGTAGCGTTTGCCGGAGGCGGTCAGCTTCGGATCTTTGCTGGAGCCGGAAACGCGGTTGCAGGTCCTGTACAGTTGGGAGAAGGGATGGGGAACAGCCCGGATGACGGAGGGTTCCGTGCAGGGTTGGTCGGAGGGAGTCACGGAAACGGGAACTCCCGTTCCCGTAAAGCTGATTTCCCAGGACTTGGGATTGGCCGGTCCCGGTTTCAGCAGGAAGGGGTAGCGTTTGACAAGATTGGGCAGGCTTCCGGTAGATGGAGCGCGTACGACGTACTGAACGGGCAGGGAGGAGATATGGCGGGAGAGGGAGAATTCCGCGCCGTCCTTGCACTGCATGAGGGCGGGGGCCGGGTCAAAACCGGCCAGATTCAGGCCGTTGTAGGCGCCATGGCGGTTGGGGGTACCCAGTTTCAGGCTGGAATACCAGTTTTCAAAGTCGTCCTGGAGCTTGAGGCAAAGTTCCAGATGCACATGGGCGCGTGTTTTGTTCAGGCCCACTCCGGAGTAGCCCAGTTTTCCGATGACGTTTCCGGTGCCTACCCGGTCCCCCTCCTTGCAGGAGACGGAAGCCAGATGGGCGTACAGGCTGTAAAGCGGGCCGTCCGCCAATTGGTGTTCGATGACCACATAGCGGCCGTAGTTGCTGTGGGTGGGGTTGGCGGAAGCGTGGACCACGGTGCCTCCGGCTACGGGATGCACGTCGTCCAGCGGAATGCCGGAGGCGTCGCGCCTGAGCGGCTTGATATCGATTCCTTCATGGAATTTGACGGCTACGGGGCCTGCCTGGGTTCTGACGAGGGTCCGGGTAAAGCCGTAGGCTCCCGCCTCCCAGGGCTGGGATTTCTTCCCTTCAAAGTTCCGGTCCACGTACATGTAGAAGTCCTGCGGACGGTTGTCCAGCAAGGCCGTGTTTTCCGTGGGGAAGCGCACGACAATATCCGCCATCAGGAATGGCATGCTCCAGAAGAACAAGAGGATGCCGATCAGGGAAGGGAAGAACTTGCCGTGCATGCTCATACAAGGGGTGCTGGATCAGATCCGCCCCCGGCGGGTGCTGACCACGGTGCGGTCCTTATGTTCTTCGGGCTCCTTGGCTTCCTTCTTTTCCTGGGTGGGGTCCTTGATGGGAAGAAGGGGCTTGGTGACGGCGGCCAGCTTGTTGATGGGCTCTTCCCTCTTGGGGTCCGCCGGAGGAATGAATTCCGCCATGGCGGCAAGGTCCGCCGGGGAGAAGCCGCCCATGACGGCCAGTTTGCCGGAGGTAACGGGTTTGTTGTAAAGGCGCAGAGGCTGCATGGCATGACCGTTGACGACCGGCAGTATCTGCTTGCCGAGGTTGGCGGCGGTTACTCCTTCTACCCGGCTGTCCAGGCCTTTTCTGACATTGACCACAATGCCGTAGGTATTGTCCTCTGCCGGGAAGGAGTAGTAGGATTCAATGTCCTTCTGGGAAATGAAGGGAGCCTTGCTGTAGTAATGCCCGTCCCGCTCAAAGGCGAATTTTTTGCTGTCCGTCGCTCCCGTCTCCATGTGGAAGCTGACGGGATACTTGTCCGGGCCGCAGGAGCAGAGCATGAGGGAGCCAAGGAAGAACAGGAGCATTTTCATAATGTCCATGATAAAAGATTTAGTTCTCCCGGGGCAAACCAATAAACAGGCATGGAGTAATTTTATGCCGCCGTTACGGCAGGAGGGAGAGCGTTTTTTGAACAATCAGGTCTACTGGCATCAGTTTTCCCGCTCCTTCCGCTCCGCAGGCCAGCACGCCGGATTCACAGGGCCCCAGAATGCAGTGGCCCTTTCTTTGTTTCAGGACGGCCGCATTTTGCTGCGTGGCCGTGTGTTCCCACATGTGGACGTTCATGGCCGGACAGATGAGCACCGGGGCCTGGCAGGCCAGATAGAGGGAGCTGAGCATGTCCGGGGCGAAGCCGTGGGCGAAGTTGGCCATGGTGTTGGCCGTGGCGGGGGCCACGAGCAGAAGGTCCGCCCGCTGGGCCAGTTGGATGTGCGGGGGAACCCAGTCCGCCTTTTCATCCTCAAAGGAGGAGAAGACGGGATTGCGGGAGATCGTGTGCAGGGTGAGGGCTGTAACGAATTCCAGGGCCTTGGCCGTGCAGACGCAGTGCACCTCATGCCCGCTTTTGACGAGGGCGGAAGCGATGTCCGCCGCCTTGTACGCGGCAATGGAGCCGGTGATGCCCAGAATGATGCAGGCCATGGGTGGGGAGGGGTCAGGCTTTGGAGGCTTTTTTGCCTTCGTCAATGAGTTTCCAGAAGTGTTTGGACTGGCTCAGGATTTCATCTTCCCCTGCGGTCGGGGAGATGTTGGTGCGGAACAGAAAGTCGTTCAGGCTGTTGGCGTGCAGAACGCGGTGGACGACCACTTTGCCTTCAATGACTTCAAAGTAGATGCGGTAGTCCCTGGCTACGTAGCGGTAAAGAATTTTGCCATCCTTTTCCATCTTGCCGAAGCGGGCGTCATCAAGGGTTTGGAGGGTGGATTCAGAGACCTGGAAGTCCCCGAGCAGGTCCAGTTGTTCCAGGGTGGGGATGCTGGATACTTCCGCAGCGCTGATTTTATTGAAGACGATTTGAAGCACGCCCTTTTTTAAGTGCGCCGGCGGGTTAGTTCAAGCCTGAAACAAGGCACGGGCCGATTTTGAGAAGGACCGTTCCGAACCCCGGCATTCCCTTGGGAGCCGGGGTTCCGGATTAACGGGAGTCCTGCGTGGGGATGATGCCCCTGCTTTTTACCACCTGGGTGCCGCGAATGACTTCAACGGTCAGAGGCTTTTCCCCCGTGAGGTAATAGGTGGCATCCAGCATGTCCCCGTAGTTGTTAATGGTCGTGCCGTTGATGCTGATGAGGATGTCTCCTGTCTGGATGCCTCCCCGCGCGAGAGGGCCTCCGTTAATGAGGCCTTCAATGACGGGAGTGGAGGCGTTGATATCCAGCAGGCATCCCAGGCGCACCCTCTTGGCTTCCGGATGGGCTGCCAGGAAGGAGATGGCCTGGGCGGGCAGCAGGTGGCAGGTTCCCTTGCGGGAAACTCCCAGCACGATGCCGACCAGACGGTTTTCAGCGTCATAGCACGGCTGGCCGATGGGCGGCGCAGCCAGTTTGGGGAATTGGGCGCGGACAAGACGCAGCGGGAAGCTGGTGTCTCCTATGGAGTGCTCCATGCCCACGTAAATTCCCAGGGTGGTTTCATTCCGGCTGCTGGCAAAGGCCAGCTTGTCGCCGCGCTTGAGAAGGCCGGAGGGCGTCACAACCGCCTGCCCGTCGTGTATGCGGGCAGCGTCCACCTTGAAAATCGTCAGGCCCGTGAGCTTTTCCTGGGCCCATACCTGAAGGGGAGGGGTGTCCTTGTCCCCAAGGTAGTAGGTCACACCGCCGTTTTTAAAGACCCGGTAGGGAATCAGGGAGGCGAGCATGTCTTTTCCGACCTGCGCCGCCATGGCCGTGTACGGCTCTCCTTCCGCCTGGTGGGGAATGGCTTCTACCTTAAAAGGGGCAGGCACGGCCGCCGCTTGATAAATCAAGCCTGCAACGGCTATGCCCGCCAATATCGGAGCCAGGTTCATCATGGATTGTTACATCTCGATGAGAACTCGGGATACCGGTTTTTTATCGGTATTGGAATCAGTTTTCAGCTGATTGTCGTTGGCCGATGTTTCATATGAAGGCGCTCCCGTGGTGAATTCGGGTTTTTCCGCAGGGGCGACTTCGGTTGAGGGTTGTTCAATAGTTTCCTTACTTACGGGAACCGCTTTTTCCTTCAGGAGAATCTCTTCCTTATCCTTGGTGGAGGATGCGTAAGAGTCGGAAGGATCATCCATGTTCCCGGATGCGATAATAACGCCTACCGCAGCCAATGTCACGATGGACATGGAAGCATAGACCCACTGCCAGCCACGAAAGTTCTGCAGATAGTTGTCCAGGCGTTCGAGTAACAATTTCCAAGCAGAGTGGGTAGCCGGATCGGTTTCCTTTCTAAGATGAAAATTGCGGAGGAAATCTTCTTCAAAGTTGTCATGGTAACAAGCTTCCTTACGGAAAGATGCCAGCATGGCAACCAGAGTTTCCTCGTTATGTTCTGTGGATTGTTTATCCATCGTCGTTGATGTTAAGTGTAATAAAGGTTAGGGTGTTTTAGTCCCGAATCTGGGACTATGCGTTTGACAGGGCGGAGGGAACCGATGTTCAATATTTTTTCCACCGTTAACTCAGATATTCCGCCAGCAGGCCTTGCAGCTCCTTGTGGGCATAATGCAGACGTGATCTGAGCGTTCCTTCAGAGATGCCCAGAAGGGCGGATATTTCCGTGTGGTTGAGTCCTTTTACATCATGAAGCACAACGACTTCTCTGTGCTTGGTGGATAGTTTTTTCAATGCTTCATTAATCTTGAGCTGAAGTTCGTTCAGATGGGTGCGTCGTTCAGGGTCCGCTCCGTCCGTTTCGTCAGCCATGTTCATGTCCTTTTCCGTATGGTCGCCGTACTCGTCGTCGTCCAGGCTGTAGGTCATCCTGCGGTTGCGTTTTTTCAGGAAGTTTCTGGCATGGTTGACGGCAATGGAGTGCAGCCATGTATAAAAGGCGCTTTGTCCGTTGAAGTAGCGCAAGGCCCGGTAGGCTTTGGAGAACGCTTCCTGGGCGATGTCATAGGCATCGTCGTAGTTGTCCGTCATCTGGTACAGGGTGGCATGGAGCTTGCGGCTGTGGCGAATGACAAGTTCGTCAAAAGCTCGCGAATCTCCCTCCCGCGCCCTGGCGACCAGTTCAGTGTCTTCCAAGGTCGTATATGCAATGGGTCCCGACATATTAGCAGCAGAATACCCAAAAATAGGGACCCGCTACAAGGGCAAATCGTATGCACGCCCCCCTTTACCCTCAAACCAGCGCATGTATGCCACATTAACTGTGGTATATCCGCCCGGAGTCGGGTAGTCTCCGGTGAAATACCAGTCGCCGCAGGGGCCTTCTATGGATTCGTGCAGGTTTTCGATGGTCTGGAAGATGACTTCCACGGGGCACGGGGCGTCGTGCGGAGTGACCAGGCGGGTGATTTCACGGGAGATTTCAGCGTCCGTCAAGCCTTCGTAAATGGCCTTGACGCAGTTGCGCCGTTCTTCCCTGGGCTTGGTCAGTTCCTCCTTGCATGCCTTGTATACTTCTTCCAGCAACCGGGCCTGCCCGTGCTGCTTGATCAGGGAGACTGCCGCCTGGAAGGCGATGAAGTTCCCCAGTTCGGACATGTCAATGCCGTAGCAGTCCGGATACCGGATTTGCGGAGCGGTGGAGGCGACGACGATTTTCCGCGGATTGGTGCGGCCCAGGATGCGGAGGATGGACCTTCTCAGCGTGGTGCCGCGGACGATGGAGTCGTCAATGGCGACGAGCACGTCTTCCGGTCCCACGGCCCCGTAGGTGAGGTCATATACGTGGGAGACAAGCTGCGCGCGGCTCTTTTCCTGCGTGATGAAGGTGCGCATCTTGATGTCCTTGTGGGCGATTTTTTCACCGCGCGGCCACCGTTTCAGGATGGCGCTGTCCAGCATGTTTTCATCCAGGGTCCCGTTTCTCAGGGCTTCCAGTAGCTGGGCGTGCACGCGCTTGCGGCGGTAGACGCGCAGGCCTTCCAGCAGGCCGTAGTAGGCGGTTTCCGCCGTGTTGGGAATGTAGGTGATGGCAGATTTGTCAAAGCGGTCTTCCAGGGAGTCCACGATCTGCGGGGTCAGCGCCGCGCCCAGGGCCTTGCGTTCCCGGTACACGATGGGGTCGTTCCCGCGGGAGAAGTATATCTTTTCAAAGGAACACGGCGTGGGTTTCAGGGGCGTGGTGAATTCCGTGATGACGTGCGTGCCGTCCGCCTTGATGGAAAGCATGTTGGCCGGCGGCAGTTCCTGCACCTGTTCGCTTTCCACTTCAAAGACGGTCATCAGCGGGACGCGTTCAGAGGCCACGGCAATGAATTCATCCGTAATCAGGTAGTGGCAGGGGCGGATGCCGTGCGGGTCCCGCAGGCAGAAGTAGTCCCCGTTGCCGATGGCGCCCATGATGGCGTAGCCGCCGTCCCACTGCCTGGCTGAGTTGTGAATGATTTCCTGGATGTTGAGCCGGGAGGAGATGGCATGGGGGATTTCCGGGCCGGGCATGCCGCTGTCCCGCAGGGCGCGGTAAAGGTCCGTATGGGCTTCATCCAGATGGTAGCCGATTTCTTCAAGGACGGTCTGCGTGTCCGTGCCGAAGACGGGATGCTGGCCGCGCTCAATCATGCGCTGGTTCAGTTCCGGCGTGTTGGTCATGTTGAAGTTGCCCAGCACCATCAGGGTGCGCGTCGGCCAGTTGGTGCGGCGCAGGTAGGGATGGCAGGAGCCTTCGTCAAAGAGGCCGGAGGTGCCGTAGCGGAGGTGCCCCATCAGGATTTCCCCGCCGTAGTCAAAGTTGTTTTTAATGTCTTCAGCGTCTTTCAGGTTGACCTGACCGCGGCGGACTTTTTTGTTAAGCTTCTTGATTTGCCCGTTGAAGATGGTGGTGAGGGCGTCCTTGCTGGCGTCCCGGGTGCGGAACAGGTAGGGCTGGCCGAGGGGCATGTTCAGTTTCACGCAGCCGATGCCCGCGCCATCCTGGCCGCGGTTGTACTGCTTTTCCATCAGGATGAGCAGCTTGTTGAACGCCCAGAGGGTGGAGCCGTATTTATCCTGAAAATAAGAGAGAGGCTTAAGCAGACGAATGGCGGCTACGCCGCACTCGTGTTTAAGAAAATCGCTCATGGGATTGTGATGAAAAGATTGTCCTGTAAGTGTGGTGTATCCGCTGCAAGGAGATGGTGCCTTCTCTATTCGCCCTGTACCTTGACATGAATGCCGCGGCCTTCTCTCAACGTGCCGATGACGGTGCCGCCGGGGCCTGCCTTCAGCGCGGCTTCCACGTCCTCCGGCTTCACGATGGCTACCCAGCCGATGCCCATGTTAAAGGTGTTGAAGCGGTCCTGCGGGTCCACATGCTTCAGGATTTTCTGGGCTGCGGTGTTGTCCCAGCAGGGAATGGTGAGGTCCGCGCCGTAGTCGCCCAGGAAGCGTTCCAGGTTTTCCGGAAGGCCGCCCCCCGTGATGTGGGCGTATGCCTTCGGGATGACGTTGAAGCGGCGCATGTCCGCCACCACGTCATGGTACAGGCGGGTGGGCTGTAGCAGGGAACGGAGTTCCTCTTCATCAACCACGTCCGGGTTTTCCTCCAGAATGCGGCGGATAAGGCTCCAGCCGTTGGCATGGAAGCTGTCGGATTTGTAGCCGATGAATACGTCTCCGGGGCGAACGGTCTTGGGGTCGATCAGCTTGCTTTTTTCACAGCATCCGATGCAGAAGCCGGAGAGTTCCACGATGGATTCCGGAACCACGCCGGGCATTTCCGCCGTTTCTCCGCCGGCCAGGATGCAGTTGCAGGATTCCAGATAGTCGCACATGCCGGCCACCAGGCGGGTGATGCGGGTACGTTCCTGTTCCAGATTGGAGATGCCCAGGTAGTCCAGGAAAAGAAGAGGGTCTCCGCCCGTGGTAAGGATGTCGTTGACGTTCATGGCCACCAGGTCCTTGCCGGCGGTTTCCACCATGTCCAGTTCGAAAAGGATTTCCGTCTTGGTGCCTACGCCGTCGCATCCGGTGACGATGACCGGTTCCTTGTAGGAGCTCAGGTCATAGGCGGCGGCAAAAAGACCGAAGGCCTGGTGCAGGGATCTCTGCTTTTGCGTTCTTTTAACGTGAGAGCTGATGTCGGATACGAAAGCGGCTGCTTCTTTGGTATCGACCCCCGATTGCTTGTAGGTTAGTTTGCCGGACATTGAACGGATGGACTGGGTGTGCCAGCATCCTAAAGGAAGGCTCCTGCCGCGGCGAGTGAAAAAAGAAGTATTTTTGCCATAGGCCGCGCAGGAGGAAGCCTTTTTATTCCACTTCTATCTTGCAGTCGCGCCAGAGCCACCAGGCATCCAGCGAGAATTTGCCCGGTCCCGTGTAGAAGAGGGTCAGGTAAATCAGCAGATAGATGGCGGCGAGCTCCTGTGCGCCCCAGCCGGAGAGGCCCAGGACGAGGAAGAGAGCCACGCACATGTTGATGATCAGGAGAAGGGAGGCCAGGCGGGTGAAGAGCCCCAGGAAGATGAGGATGGAACATCCGAATTCCGCGCCTACGCACAGCAGCAGGGACAGGAAGTTGCCGATTCCCAGCGGGTCCTGGAAAGCCGCCCAGTTTCCGCTGATGAGCATTCCCAGCTTGGGGATGCCGTGCACAAGCATCATCGCGCCTACGCCCAGGCGCAGCAATAGGACGCCGAAGTCCATGCTGGTGTTGGTGGAGAAAGAGCCCAGCAGGCAGCACGCGGATGATTTGCATTTATTCTGTTCCATGCACTGTAGACCGTTCGTGCGGCAGAAATGCTCAAATAAAATAGGATGAAATGAAATATCCGGAACCAGGAGGAAGCGGCCTGCTGCGCGGACGTTCCGTTTGAGGAGAAGCCGGGCACTTTCCGCAGTTTCCGGCCTGCCGGCAGACACTGCCGCGCGCGGGTGGAGAAGGAGATAATGTTTCTTATTGAAGAGGCTGGCAGACAGCCTCTTCAATAGGTTTTTCAAGGGGTGTTCAATGCTTTTTTGCGGGAATCAGGCGGAAGGCGGAGGGGGATTTGGCGGATTTGATTTCCAGGGGCTTGGTCGGGTCCTTTTGAGTTTCCGCGCCTATGGTGATGATAAGCCTGTCTTTGGGGTGGATGACGGTAGCGTTTTCAAAGACGAGCGTATTGGAGCCGTCCGTCAGCTTCCAGCCGTCCAGCAGGATGCCGGAGTCTCCGGAATTGTTGATAATCACGTTGCCGATGCCAGGTTCCAGCTTGGGGGCGGGCTGCTTGAGCTTCATGCTTTTTGCCAGCTTGGCGAAGGTGATTTCAGCAATGCGCCGCGCGCCCGGCTCCGTGGGGTGCAGGCCGTCCACATACCATTCCGGATGATCGGAAAGGGGGTGCAGCGCGTCAAAAAGGCCGACCTTGTGCTTGCGCGCCACGGTGGCGATCAGTTTTTCCGCTTCCGGACGGTTGGCCGCGGAGCCGTTGTCCGAGCCTGCGTATTTGCGCACATCCGGGTAGCAGTTGCCGGGGAACGCCTTTTTGTTGAGCGGGCCGCGGTAGTCCGGACCCAGCAGGCCCCAGGCGAAGAATCTGGCCTTGGGATTGGCGGATTTCCAGGCATTGAACAGGTCGTCATAACCCTTGGCGAACAGCTTGGGGTCCCACCAGCGGCCCGTATCGTTGATGCCCAGGTTGCAGATGTAAACGTCCGCCTTGAATTCCAGGGATTGCTTGTGTTCCTTGGTGCTGCCGTACCAGCGGCCCACTTGGCCCGGATAGTCGCCCGCCGTTTTTCCGGGGTTGCCGAATCCCCGGACGTCAAAGTCCGGGCCCATCAGCGTGCCGAGCACCTGCGGATACCGGGCATCTCCGGGTTGGAGGCCGGAGCCGAAGGTGATGCTGTCCCCCACGCAGGCTACTTTGGTGGGGACGGCCTGTGCCGCGGTGCCCAGGGAAAGGGCCGCGGCCAGGGAAGCGAAGAGAAGATGAAGGTTCATGGTATGGTGGAGTGAGAAGGGTTATTTTTTAGGAGTGGGCGCATCCGTGCGGAAGGGGCGGGCGGGGAGCTGGTCGCCGTTGACCAGGTTGGGGGTCACGAAGCGGTTCCAGCAGTACCGTGCGTGTTTGGGGGATTTGACCTCCGGGGAGGTGAGGCGGATGACAGCGGTGCTGCCTTTCCTGTTCGTGATTTCCGCCGTGGCGGGATGGTAAGCGCCGTCCGCCCCGGCAATTTCAAACTGGGCCGGTTCCTTGCCGTCCGTCGTGGTCAGGTCTTTGGCGTGTTCCAGTTGGATCAGAAGGGCGCTGCCGGAGGGTTTGAAGGCTTTGAAGGAGGGGCCTTCACAGGGAACCTTTTTGCCGTAAACCTTGTTGAGTGCCGTGTTCCCCGCGCGTTCTCCCACGGGACGCTTGAAGGGGGGGTGGACATCGGCGTTGGTGGAACCCAGGTCAATGGTGTTGACGCTGTAGACCTGCGGGACGGTTTTGGCTACCGTGTCCTGCATTTCCCGGAATTCCGGCCAGCCGGCACGGATTTTTGACGGATCGTTGATGCGGGGGAGCTGAATCATGACGAAGGGCATTTCCGGATTGCGGAAGGCTTTTCTCCAGGAGGAGATCATGGTTTTCAGCAGCATGCCGTTCTGTTCGTTGTCAATGATTTCAGCGTCGGATTCGCCCTGGTACCAGATGACGCCCGTGATGGGGAGGGCTGTCATCCACGCGATGCCGGATTCATAAAGGAACGCCGGTTTGTAGGGATGGTCCGGAGACCCCTGGTCCAGACGCGGGGAGATGTTTTTTCTGGCGCGTCCCCTTACCCAGTCGGAGATGAGGGGTGAGTCCAGCCAGTGGTTGCCGCGCAGGGTGCGGAAGCTGCTGTTGGCATTGATGACCTGCCGGGGAATCCACGCCGCTATTTCCGAGCCGCCCAGGGAGGAATGGATGATGCCTACCGGAATGCCGAGCCCTTCACGGAGTTTTTTGCCGAAGTAGTAGCCGACGGCCGCCATCGGGCCCGAGGCGGCGGGGGAACTGACGGCCCACTGCCCCTTATAGAATTTGTCCGTAGTGACGGCGTCAAAATCCTTGTCGGAATAGGGGGCGTTGTTCGTGTGGGCCTGTGGGACGTTGTTGAACAAGCGGAGCTGCTCGTCCGCGGAGGCGGCTATGTCTTCCTTGGCCGTGGAGGTCTGGTTCAGGCGGAACAGCATGTTGGACTGCCCGGAGGCCAGCCACACTTCTCCCACCAGCACGTCGTCCAGCTTGGAAGAGTCTCCGTTCTGGGTGGCCGTCAGCGTTTGTCCCTCTGCGCTGGGTTTCATGGGGGGCAGGGTGACGCTCCATTTTCCCTTGGAATCCGCCTTTGTTTTCAGGGAGGAGCTTCCGAAGGTGACGGTCACTTCCTTGTTGGGATCAGCCGTGCCGGAGACGGGCACGTTTTTCCCGTGGGGAAGGACCATGTGGGAACCGAATACCCGGTCGAATTGGGGAGCGGCCGCCCAAGCCGCATTCAGGGCGATGGCGGCAGCCAGGATGCATGGAGTATGGAGATGCATGATTTAACAGGTTATTTGAGAAGGAGTTCGTCCCGTGTGAGGCCGGTCAGCCGTCCGAGCCGTTTGATCAGGCGCGTCATGATGAAGACGAGGGCGACCAGGATGGGCACCCCGATGATCAGGAAGCCCCACCAGGTGATGCTGCCGATGGCCACGTTGTAGGCCACCTGCTGTTCCGCCTCAGGCTGGCGCATGACGGAGGACATGAAGGAGAGGCTCAGGAAGAAGTTGCCGATGGAGGAGGCAACCAGCGTGCCCGCCAGAATCCAGGACGAGTTTGCCAGCAGGCGCTGGTAGGTCTGTTCCTCGCCGTTGGCGGCCACCGCCTGTTCTATCCTGCGCACGTCAAACAGCTTCGGCGTGTAAATGAACATGTTGAGAAGGGGGGAGCCGGTGGAGCGGGAGACGACGACCGCCGCCGCCAGGATGAGGGGAATCAGGGCCTCCTTTCCGGCAAACAGCCAGGGAGTGGCGCTGTGGATGCGCCCCTCCGGCCCGATGACGAAGATGCTGATGACGCCCGTCAGCAGCACGCCGGCCATGCCTACGCCGGACATCAGGTCAAATTTCCTGGTGACGACCAGGGAACGGATTCCATAGACCAGGGGAAGGGAAAGGGCGAAAACGAGCGCCCATACCGGGCCGATGTGCCAGAAGCTTTCCCCCGCCGGACGTTCCAGGGGATTGGCGGGGCCCGCGCTGCAGTAGTCCAGAATCAATACCGGGAGCAGGATGTTGATGAAAATTCCCAGCAGGGAGGAACGTGAGTTGTTTTGCGTTTTATCCATGAATTCGGAGGCAGGTACTTGTATCATACGCAGATGCGTCCCCGCAAGTTGCAACCCCGTGTGTGAATGTAAAGACCAGAAGCGGGGGGAGGCGGTTTTTTCCTCCGCAGGCGGCCCCGCGGAAATCGTGGCATCTAACGGCATCTTCCGTTCTTTTGGCTGGACACAGGTGTGAATAATGTTCAGCTTCTCCCGTGACTCTGACAGATCATTTTTCCCCCATGACTCAAACATCTTCTTTTTCGACGCTTGGCATTTCGCCGGAGATTCTGGAAGCCATTGAAGTGCTCGGCTTCGATACTCCTTCCGCCATTCAGGAGCAGGCGATTCCCGCTGCGATCGGAGGGTCCGATATCGTGGGGCTGTCCCATACGGGTTCCGGAAAGACGCTTGCCTTTGCCATTCCGGCCCTGGAGTGCATTGATCCCGAGGAGCGGAATGTCCAGGTGCTGGCCCTTTGCCCCACGCGGGAACTGGCCGTCCAGATTTGCCGGGAGGTGGACAAGCTGGCCCTGTTCATGGACGGCGTTTCCGCCGTTCCCATTTATGGCGGTTCCTCCTTCCGCCCGCAATTGGACGCCCTGCGGCGCGGGGTCCAGTTCGTGGTGGGAACGCCCGGCCGCGTCATGGACCTGATGGAGTCCGGTGCGCTGAAGCTGGACAATCTCCGCATGCTGATTCTGGATGAAGCGGACGAGATGCTGGACATGGGCTTTCTGGAAGATATTGAACGTATTGCGGAGTTCATGCCGGAAACGAAGCAGACCCTGTTTTTCTCCGCCACCATGTCTCCGGAAATCAACCGGCTGGTGAACCGGTTCATGAAGGACCCCGTCCAGATCACCATTGAGCGGCCCACGCTGACGGTGCCCACCATTGAACAGTCTTATTATGAGGTGGTATTTTCTTCCCGGATTGAGGTGCTCAGCCGCTTGCTGGACACGGGGAAGATCAAGATGGGCCTGGTTTTTGCCAATACCAAGAAAGTGGTGGACGACATCGTGGACGGCCTGACGGCCCGGGGTTATCCCGTGGACCGTCTCCACGGGGACATGCCCCAGATCATGCGGGAGCGCGTGATGGATTCCTTCCGCAAGGGGAGCCTGCGTCTGCTGGTGGCTACGGATATTGCCGCCCGCGGCCTGGATGTGGACGATGTGGATGCCGTGGTGAATTTTGAACTGCCGCGTGATCCGGAGGATTACGTGCACCGCATCGGCCGCACGGCGCGCGCCGGGCGCAAGGGGAAGGCCATCACTTTTATGGGGCGCCGTGATTTTTCCCTGATGAGCCGCATTGAACGCTTCATCGGCGTCAAGCTGACTCCGGAACCCGTGCTGACCGCCGTTCAGGTGGACCAGCTCCGGACGGAATCCCTGGTGGATGATATTCTGGAACGCCTCAAGCCGGATGCCGTTCTGCCGGAGGAATTGAAGGAAGTGGAAGCCGCTCCGGAAGCCATGGCCGCCGCCCTGTTTGATTTGCTCCGGGAGCGCACGCACCGGGAAGTACAGCCCATTCCGGAGGACAAGCCCGCCCGCAGGACGCGCCATGTATCCCAGCCCGGAGAAGAGGCGGAGAGCCCGCAAAAGGGAGATTCCTGGCAGCACAAGGGGGATACGGTCACGCTGTTCATGAACGGCGGCAAGATGATCGGCCTGCGGCCCAAGGACATCGCCGGATTGTTTTACAATACGGTGGAAATGGAGAAGGGCGCCGTGGGCGATATCCGGATTTTCCCCAAGCATTCCCTGATTGAGGTGGACGCTTCCGTAGCTCCCCAGCTCCTGGACGCCCTGGCTACGGCCACCGTCTGCGGGTATGAGGTCAACGTCCGCGAGGACAAGGGCACGCCGGAATATTCCGACGGGCCGCGTCCACCCCGCCGCAGCGGAGGTTTCCGCGGCGGCTACCGCGGAGACCGGGACCGGAGCGACCGCGGCGGATTCAGGGGAAACCGCGGAGGCTTCCGCAGTGACCGTGGTGAACGCTGGGGCGACCGCCCCCGCAGGGACGACAGGAAGAAGCGGTTCTGACGCTTCCGCGGTTCCGGACACGTTACTTGCGTCCTTCCGGAAACGGTTTTTTCCACGGGAGCGGCTGCTTTACTGGAGTTTCAGTTCCATGGGCACGGGGTCCGGATTCAGGAGGATGCCTTTCCGGTAGGCGGTCCCCGCCTCCTCGGCGCCGTTTTTGTACTGCTTCCACAGCCTATGCAGCGTATCCCGGTTGCCTGGGATGCGCAGGAAATCGGTGTGGGCCTTGTTGGCGTGTTTGCTCCATGGAGCCATGCCCCTGGCGGATTTCAGCATTTCCAGTCCGGCAGACAGTTCCTTTTTTTAAATGGCGCCCTGCCATGCAGATTTGGAAGATCTGCCGTTCCGGCACGCCGTATGCCTCCGGATTCCAGGCGCCCCCCCTGTAAACGATGAACAGGTCCTTATTCTCTTTTTCGGCTTGTGCGGCGGCTTTTTCCAGGTCAGCCATTCACACGTCCAGCCCGCAGAGCGTACCGGAGGGAAGCAGAAGGGCGGATGCAATCAATAGAGTATGGGGCAGTTTCATAGTTTTTTCACTATAGGCCTGATACAGCAATCATCAATTCCCTTTCCGTTTAATTATCTTGAGAGATGGGAGAATTCATGTAAGATCGCGCTCTGTTTTAACGTTTCCCCTAGAGTCTATTTTCATCTGAATCATGAAGCTGGTATCTTTCCTATCCGTTCTTCTGACTGCCCTGGTTCCGTGCATGAGCGCTTCCGGGCAGGCTGCGAAGCCCGCCGCCCGGGCCGTCAAGAATTCAAAACCCAATGTTATTTTTATTCTGGTAGACGATATGGGCTGGGGCGATCTGGATTCCAACTGGAGCCAGCAGAAGCTGAACGGGCGGACGGTGGACAGGAAGAACGAGTTCAAGACCCCGGCTTTGTCCGCGCTGGCCCGGGAGGGAATTCAACTGCGCCGGCATTATTCCGCCGCTCCGGTCTGCGCTCCGGCGCGCGCCTCCCTGCTGCTGGGGGTGCACCAGGGGAATTCCCGCGTGGTGAGGAACAACCGCTTTGACCATCCCATTGAAGATTCCCATACGCTGGGCACCGTGATGCGTGACGCCGGTTATGATACCGCCGCCATCGGCAAGTGGGGCGTGGGCGGCGGCGGCGAAAGCCATGGTCCGGTGACGGGCGGTCCCCACCAGCGCGGCTTCAATTATTTTTACGGCATCCTGGACCATCTGGCCGGGCATTTCCATTATCCTTCCGAGTCCCGCGACATTTTCGAGTACAACGGTTACGCCTCCAATCCCGAATGGAAGAATATCAAGGACAAGGTTCCCCAGACCGCCTATTCCACGGATTTGTTTGCCGCCCGCGCCAAGCAATGGATTGTGGACCAGCGCAAGTCCGCCCGCAAGACCGGCAAGCCGTTTTTCCTGTACCTGGCTTTTCCGGCCCCTCACGGCAACCTGGTGGTTCCCGGAACGCCCTATCCTTCCGGCGGCGGTTTGAAAGGCGGCCTGCAGTGGGTGAAGAAGAACGGCACGGAATCCGTAAATACGGCTTTTGACGCCAAGGCGGAAAAAGACAAGGACACGTACATTTATCCGGACAATGCCCGCTTCCCGAATGAGGTGGCCAAACGGCATTCCACGATGATCCGCCGCGTGGATGATGCCGTGGCGGATTTGATTCATCTGCTGAAGGATTTGAAGATCGACAACGATACGATGATTGTCTTTACCTCCGACAATGGCCCCCACAATGAAGGCGGCGCCGACCCCAAGCACAGGCATGGGGCGCAGAATCCGCAGTTTTTCAAGAGTTACGGCATGATGGACGGCATCAAGCGCGACTGCTGGGAAGGCGGAATGCGCGTTCCCACGCTGGTACGCTGGCCCGCCCGCATTCCCAAGGGCCAGATCAGCCTCCAGCCCGGACAGTTCCATGACTGGCTGGCTACGCTGGCGGATGCCGCCGGAGTGCCGGTTCCCGCCCGCAGCGACGGCGTTTCCCTGCTGCCGACGCTGACAGGCCATGCGGACCAGCAGAAGCCCGGCATTATTTATTCCGAATATAACGTCGGCGGCAAGACGCCCGGCTACAAGGATTTCCTGGGCGAACACAAGGGAGCGGAACGGGGCCAGCAGCAGATCGTCTTTGTGGACGGCCTGAAAGGCCTGCGCATGGGGGTGAAGGACGCGGACAAGGATTTCATGATTTTCGATACCCTGAATGATCCGCAGGAAAGCAAGGACCTTGCTTCCTCCAAGCCGGAGCTTCAGGCCCGCATGAAGGCCGCTGCCCTGTCCAATCGGCGTGCCTCCCTTCCTTCCAAGACGGTGTTTGATACGGCGCTGGTCCCGGCAGTGGAGACAAAAGGGGCTGCCTCCCCCGGCTTGAAGTGGTCCCTCTATGAAGGAGAGTTCCCCTGGGTTCCGGATTTCCGCCAGCTCAAGAAGCAGGCTGCCGCGCATGGCGTGGCCCCGTCTCCGTCCGTCAAGATGAACGGGCCCCGGAAGCGCGGGGTGGAATTGACGGGGTACGTGAAGGTGCCCGCTGACGGGGAGTATACTTTTTATCTGTCCACGGATGCGAATAAGGGAAGCAAGGCTTTTGTCCGCCTGCACGGCATGGAATTGATTGATGCGGACAAGACTTACGAACCGGGCTCCGAAGTTTCCTCCGATTTGGGCGACCGGAAGAATCCCGTTTATTTAAAGGCCGGGTTGCATCCCATCCGCATCGGCTATGTGGGCAATGCCGGTCCCGCCTCCAAGCTGGTCTTGAAGTGGCAAGGCCCCGGCTTGTCCAAGCAGGAGATTCCCGCGTCCGCGTTCAGCCATGACGGCGGGGCCGAATAAGAACCTCCGATGAGCGACCTTTACGAGTACCAGGCGATTGACGGTTCCTCCAAGGGACCCGTCTCTCTGGTGCTTCTGATTCAGGCTCGCAACCATGGGCGGCTGTCCAACCGTACCCTGGTGAGGAAGCTTCCCGACGGGGGCTGGCAGCCGCTGTCTTCCTTCATTCCCTCCATGACCGTCATGGATGCCGATATGGAGGAATCAGCCATGCCGGAGCTCGAAACCGGGGGAGAGCCCGCCATTCCCGCCTGGACGCGGAAGAAGTATTGGACGCGCATCATTAAGGGATGGTGCAGTTTTGAAGGACGCGCCGGAAAACAGGAGATGCGCGAGGTTTATTCCACCATGGGCATCGCGTGGCTGGTCGTGGCAGGGGTTCCGTCCATCATGAAAAGCGGTTTTTTTTCCGTGTCCCCCCTGTTGGAGCTGCTTTTTCCCCTGGCTTACGTGGTGCTTCCCGTGTTGTTTCTCCCCCTGGCGGCTACGATGGTGCGGCGCCTGCATGATGTGGGGAAAAGCGGCCTTTTCCTGATATGGCTGGCCGTGCCCGTAGTGGGCTGGCTGCTGTTGATGTATTTGTGTTATGGGGAGAGCCTGCCGGGAGAGAACAAGTACGGTGATCCGCCCTGGAGTTGAAGAATGAAGCCGGAAGCTGGACGCATTGAAGGAGAACAGGCCGGGATGGAACGTCCGGTTAAGGGAATTTCTGCATGATTGCAGCATTGAAAATGAACAGTTTTTTTGTTATACTGGTTGTGCTGGTTCAAAGCGCTGCCCATGGCTTCTCCCAGATGGAATTCACCATTGGCCTTTTTGATGGCGGCAGGAACAGAGTGGTTCCGGTAACCGTTTATCAGCCGGAGAAGGAAAGCTCCGAGACAAAGGTAATCATTTTCAATCATGGCTATGACGGAAACAGGAACGTCAAATCCAGCCAGGCATATTCCTATTTGAACCGTTTTCTTGCAGGAAAGGGGTATTATGTAATCAGCATACAGCATGAATTGCCCCAGGATCCGCTTCTGGCAATGGAAGGGAATTTGATGGAGGCCCGCATGCCGAATTGGGAAAGGGGAGTGGAAAATATCCTGTTTGCCATTCAGGAGTTCAGGAAGCTGAAACCGGGATTGGATTGGGGAAAGCTTATTCTCATAGGGCACTCAAACGGAGGGGACATGGTCATGCTTTTTGCGGCCAGGCATCCCCTTTTGGTCGATAAGGCCATTTCCCTGGATCACCGCAGGATGAAGATGCCGAGAATCCGGAAACCGCGGCTGTATACCTTGAGGGGATGTGATTATGAGGCGGACGAGGGAGTGCTGCCCGGTATAAAGGAGCAGGAGGAGTTTCATATGAGGGTGGTGAAGCTGGAGGGAGTTACGCATAGCGGCATGGGAGGGGGCGGAACGGAGAAACAGCACGAGCTGGTCAATCGGTTTGTACTTGAGTTTATCAAGTGAGGTCCGGGTTGCCCGTTGGTGGCGCGATGCCCAGGGAAGAGATTTTCCTCGAAGGAGCGGTCTTGTTCTGTGGAAATAGAAAGGGCCGTCCCCAATGAATGGAACAGCCCCTTCTAGGTTAAAAGTTATATTTGGCGTTACGCTTCCACGGCTTTGGAGAATTCCTCCACCGTGTCACAGGTGCAGACCAGGTTCCGGTCCCCGTAGACGTTGTCCACCCGGCCCACGTACGGCCAGAATTTATGGATGCGCAGGCCGGATACCGGATAGGCCGCCTCACTGCGGGAGTAGGGGTGCCGCCATTCGTCGGCGGAGACCATTTCCGCGGTATGGGGGGAGTTTTTCAGGACGTTGTCTTCCTTGTCCGCCGTGCCGTTGATGACGGCCGTGATCTCCGCATGAATGTGTTCCATGGCTTCGATGAAGCGGTCCAGTTCCTCCTTGGGTTCCGATTCCGTGGGTTCCACCATCAGGGTTCCCGGAACAGGGAAGGACATGGTGGGGCCGTGGAAGCCGTAGTCCATGAGCCGCTTGGCGATGTCATCCACGGTGAGGCCGGCGTCATGGGTGAGCTGGCGCGGATCCAGGATGCATTCATGGGCCACCAGCCCCTTGTTTCCGGAGTAGAGGACCGGGAAGAGGGGGCCGAGTTTTTTAGCGATGTAGTTGGCGTTCAGGATAGCCATTTCCGTGACTTCCTTGAGGCCTTCCGGTCCCATCATGGACAGGTACATCCAGCAGATGGCGGCAATGGAGGCGCTTCCCCATGCTGCGGAGGCCACAGCTCCTTCCTCATGGCCCAGCGTGAGGTGGCCGGGCAGGAAGGGAACGAGGTGTTCCGCCACGCCGATGGGCCCGATGCCGGGACCGCCGCCGCCGTGCGGCATCGCGAAGGTTTTATGCAGGTTCAGGTGGCAGACGTCCGCGCCGATGCAGCCGGGGCAGGTCAGCCCCACCTGGGCGTTCATGTTGGCGCCGTCCATGTACACCTGGCCGCCGTTGGCGTGGACGATGTCGCAGAGTTCCCTGATGGTCTGTTCATACACCCCGTGCGTGGAGGGGTAGGTGACCATGATGCAGGAGAGGTTGTCCCGGTGGGTTTCCGCCTGGGCTTTCAGGTCCTCCATGTCGATGTTGCCGCCTTCGTCACATTTGACGGGCACCACCTTGAGGCCCGCCATGGCGGAGGAAGCGGGGTTCGTTCCATGGGCGGAGGTCGGGATGAGGCAGACGTCGCGGTGGCCTTCCCCGGCGTGCTTCTGGTAGCGGCGGATGGCCAGCAGGCCGGCGTATTCCCCCGCCGCGCCCGCGTTGGGTTGGAGGGAGACGGCGGCAAAGCCCGTGATTTTCGCCAGGCGGTCGGACAGGACGGAGAGCATTTCCCGGATGCCTTCCGACTGGTCCGCCGGAACAAAGGGATGCAGGGAGCTGGTTTCCGGCCACGTGATGGGGATCATCTCGGAAGCGGCGTTCAGCTTCATCGTGCAGGAGCCCAGAGGGATCATGGCTTCGTTCAGGGCCAGGTCCCGTGATTCCAGACGGCGGATGTAGCGCATCATTTCCGTTTCGGAATGGTAGGAGTTGAAGGCCGTTTCCGTGCAGAAGGGCGTCTGGCGCGTATGGACTGGGGCCCAGGCGGGAGTCTCGCAGCAGCAGGGGGCGGAGGTTTCCGCGCCCGCAAGGGCGGAGGCCAGCGCCGCTACGTCTGCGCAGGTAGCGGTTTCATCCAGGGAAATGGTGACGTGGCCGGCATCCACCTTGCGGATGTTGTAACCCGCTTCCAGGGCTTTCCGGACCATGGCGTCCGCCTGGCCGGGGACGGTCAGCAGCAGGGTATCAAAGAAGTCCTTGTTTTCAATGGTGATGCCGGCGTTCGTGAGCGCCTTGTACAGGCTTTTGGTTTTCCGGTGGATTTCCGTGCCGATGCGCTTGAGGCCTTCCTTCCCGTGGTATACGGCGTAGAAAGCGGCCAGCACGGCCAGAAGCACCTGGGCGGTGCAGATGTTGGAGGTGGCCTTGTCGCGGCGGATGTGCTGTTCCCGCGTTTGCAGGGCCAGGCGGTAGGCCGGGCGGCCCTGGGTGTCTATGGACATGCCGATGAGGCGGCCGGGCATGCGGCGCTTCAGGGCGTCCGTGCAGGACATGTAGGCGGCGTGGGGGCCGCCGAAGCCCATCGGAACGCCGAAACGCTGCGTGTTGCCAATGCAGATGTCAGCCCCGAAGGCGCCGGGTTCCCGGATGACGGTGAGGGCCATCAGGTCCGCCGCCACGACGCAGAGCGCGCCCGTGGCATGCACGCGGGAGAAGAAGTCCGTGTAGTCGCAGATGCGGCCGAGCGTGTCCGGATACTGGACGAGCGCCCCGGCTAGATCCGCGCCGACGGAGGCGGGGTCAAAGGAGGTCCAGTCCCCCACCAGGATGTTGACGCCCTGGAAGGCGGCGCGGGTGCGGATGACGCTGATGGTCTGGGGGTGGCAGGTGTCCGCCACAAAGAAGGTGTTTGCCTTGGGGCGCGCGTTCCGGCACATGGTGACGGCTTCCGCGGCGGCGGTGCCTTCATCCAGCAGGGAGGCGTTCGCCACCGGCAGGCCCGTCAGGGAGGAGACCATGGTCTGGAAGTTCATGAGCATTTCCAGGCGTCCCTGGGCGATTTCCGGCTGATAGGGCGTGTAGGCCGTATACCAGCCGGGATTTTCCAGTACGTTGCGCAGGATGACGGAGGGCGTGATGGTGCCGTAGTAGCCCTGGCCGATGAAGGTTTTCAGAAGCTTGTTTTTCCGGAGGATGGAACGGAGTTCCTCCAGGGCTTCCGTTTCCGATTTGGCTGCGGGCAGGTCCAGGGGATCCTGCATCCGGATGTCTGCGGGAACGATGTCCGCAATGAGTTCATCAAGAGTTTGGTAGCCGAGGCTGTCAAGCATCTCCCGGCGTTCTTCCCCCTGGGGGCCGATGTGCCGTCTGGCAAAGTCTGAGTGGGTATTCATGTGGTATCTGGCAGGTAATGGAGCCCGGCCGCGGGGGCCGGGTTAAATTCAAAATGCCCCGGGATGGAATCACCGGGGCGGGGGAGGGAGGAACGGGTCAGGAACAGTATTCCTCGTAGTCCGTGGCGTTCATCATGTCTTCCGTTTCCGTGGGAACGTCCAGGCGGATTTTGTACAGCCAGCCTGCTCCGTAGGGATCGGAGTTGATGAGGGAGGGATCATTGGAAAGTTCTTCATTCACTTCCAGGATTTCACCGGAAACCGGGGTGTACACGTCACTGGCGGCCTTGACGGATTCCACGACGGCGACGGGGTCGCCGGCGGCAACGGTGGCGCCTACTTCGGGAAGGTCTACAAAGACTACATCGGAGAGTTCGGCCTGTGCATGGTCTGAGATGCCGATGGTGCCGATGTCCCCGTCAATTTCAATCCATTCGTGATCCTTGGAATACAGCAGATTTTCTGGTACGTCGTGCATAAGATGTAATTGTTTGAGGTGAGAGTGTAGTAAAATGCAGTGTTTGTCAGTTTATTTTTGCGCCGTAGTGTCAACCTTTCTTATAAAAGGGTTTTTTAACTACCACGGCAGGGAATTTCCTTCCCCTTACGTCAATTTCCAGCTCGGTGCCGACCTTGGCATGGGCGACAGGCAGGTAGGCCAGGGCAATGCCCTTCATCAGTGAAGGAGAGAGCACGCCGCTGGTAAGTTCTCCGATGGCTTCTCCTCCGGGAACGTGAACGGCATAGTGGGCGCGGGGAGGAGCTCCCTTGCCGGTGTATTCAATAGCCACCAGGCGCTGGGTGAGGCCGTTGGCTTTCTGTTCACGAAGAATGTCGGCGCCGGTGAAGTCCGTATCCAGCGCGCAGAAGAAGCCGAGCCCGGCTTCCAGAGGCGTTTTGTCCGGAGCGAGGTCGGAACCGTTCAGAGGATAGCACATTTCCAGGCGCAGGCTGTCGCGCGCGCCCAGGCCGCAGGGCTTGGCGCCTGCGTCAAGGAAGGCTTCAAACCATTTGACGCCTTCCCGGGCCGGACAGAAGAATTCAAAGCCGTCTTCCCCGGTATAGCCGGTGCGGCAGACGAGGAGGTCCGTTCCGTCCACCGTGATGCGGGAGATGCCGTTGCGGGGGGGGAGCTCCACGCCGGGAATGACGCGGGCGAAGATTTCTCCGCATTTGGGGCCCTGGACGGCCAGGCCCACATATTCGTCGGAATGGTTTTCCAGGACCACGTCCGCGGGCTTGTGGGCGGAGAGCCACGCGAAGTCTTCGTCAATCTTGGAGGCGTTCACCACCACGAAGAAGGTTTCCGGCTCCATCCGGTACAGGATGAGGTCATCAATGACTCCGGCCCGGTCATTGAGCATGATGGAGTATTGCCCCTGGCCGATGTCCAGTTTATTGATGTCATTGGTCAGCATGGAGTTCAGCCATGCAGCCGCTGCGGCGCCGGCCACCGTGAACTGGCCCATGTGGGAGATGTCAAAGATGCCGCAGGCTTCGCGCACGGCTTTGTGTTCGTCCAGGATGCCGGTGTACTGCACCGGCATGTTCCAGCCGGCGAAGGGAACCATTCTGGCTCCCAGTTCAACGTGCTTGGCTGCCAAAGGGGTGGATTTGACGTCGGGATCAGTCATGAGGCGATGTGAAGGTTATGAGCAATCTGCTCTCTGCATCAGGAAAAGTCAATGGAATTCCGGTAAAGCTTTGGGCTAAACATTGAAGCGGAATTCGACCACGTCTCCGTCCTTGACGACATATTCCTTTCCTTCAATGCGCAGCTTGCCGTGCTCCCGCGCTCCGGCCTTGCCGCCGCAGGATACCAGGTCGTCGTAATGCACCACTTCCGCAGCGATGAAGCCGCGTTCAAAATCCGTGTGGATGACGCCCGCCGCCTGGGGGGCCTTGGCCCCGGCCGGGATGGTCCAGGCCCGCGTTTCCTTGACTCCTGTGGTGAGGTAGGTGCGCAGGCCCAGAAGGTGGTACACGGCGCGGATGAGGTCGGAAACGCCGGAATCCTGCACGCCCAGGGATTCCAGGAATTCGCGGGCTTCTTCATCCGAAACGTCGATGAGTTCTTCTTCAATCCGGGCGGAGATGACAATGGCCTCCGCGTTGTGGTGTTCCGCCACGTATTTTTTCACCTGGGAGACGTAGGGGTGCGCGTCCGGATTGTTGATGGCGTCCGCCAGTTCGTCTTCATTGACGTTGCAGGCAAAGATGCTTTTTTTGTCCGAAAGGAGCTGGAAGGAATGGAGCAGCTTGCGTTCGTCGTCATCCAGTTGCGATTCAAAGGTGAGGGCCGGATTGCCCTCATTCAGGTGGGGCAGCAGCTTGGTGATGAGGGCCACCTCCGCCTTGGCTTCCTTGTCTCCGCTGCGGGCCTTGCGCTCCCGGGAGGAAAGCCTTTTGTCCATGGTGGCGATGTCCGCCAGAATGAGCTCCGAATTGATGATTTCAATGTCGCGCAGGGGGTCCACGGAACCAAGCTCGTGGATGATGTCGTCATTGTCAAAGCAGCGCACCACCTGCACGATGGCGTCCACTTCACGGATATTCGCCAGGAACTGGTTGCCCAGTCCGGCTCCTTCCGAGGCGCCCTTGACCAGGCCGGCAATGTCCACGAATTCAATGAGCGTGGGGATGATTTTTTCAGAGCCGGACATGTCGGAAAGCACTTGCAGGCGGGAGTCCGGCACCGTGACCATGCCCACGTTCGGATCAATGGTGCAGAAGGGATAATTGGCCGCCTGGGCCTTGCGGGTTCTGGTGACCGCGTTGAAGAGGGTGGACTTGCCGACGTTGGGGAGACCTACAATACCTGCCTGTAACATAGGCAGGACTGATAGCGGCTCACGCCGTGAAAGTCAAATACCAATTGCCGCCGTGCATTTATGCGGCGTCACCCAGGGCCCATTTGAGCAGGTTTTCAGATTCCGCCCAGATGCGGGACGGATGGCAGCCGAGAACGACGACGATGACATGGCGGCCGTTGAAGCCGGCGGAGGAAACCAGGCAGCGGCCGGCGGCGTTCGTGTAGCCGGTTTTCATGCCGGTGACCCACGGGTGCTGGGTGAGCAGCTTGTTGGTGTTTCTCAGCAGAAGCGTCTTGCCGTTGGCGCGGGTGAAGGCGTACTGGCGTTTGCAGATGATGTTGCGCAGTTCCGGATTGCGGTAGACGTAATAGGCGCAGCGGGCCATGTCAATAGCGGTGGAGTACTGGTCCGCGGGGAGACCGTTGGGGTTGACGAAGCGGGAGTTGTACATGCCCATCTGGCGCGCCTTGGCGTTCATCAACTGGGCGAAACGGGGAACGGACCCCGCCGTGTCGCGGGCCAGGGCCACGGCTACGTCATTGAAGCTGCGGATCATCAGGGCATTGAGCAGTTCCCGGCGGGAATAGACTTCTCCGGCGCGGAAGCCCAGCTTGGTGGGATCCGCCTTGGTGTCGGAAGGCTGGATAACCACCTTCCTGTCCAGGCTGCCGTGTTCAAGGACGACCATGGCCGTCACGAGTTTCTGCGTGCTGGCTACTTGGCGGTGCTGGAGTCCGTTGTGGGAGAAAAGCACTTTTCCGGTGAGGGCGTCCATGACGCAGGCGCTGGCACAGCGGGGCGTGCGGGGGGCGCTCGGCGGAATGGCTACCGGACGCGTGGGAAAGTTGGCGGGGCGGGGAAGGGCGTTGGCTACCGGCTGGGAAAGCTGCGGGGGAACGGGCGTTGCCAGGGGGATGTAATCACTTGAATCCCCATACGATTGGCAGCTCGTGGAGCTCAGGCAAAGGGTGAATCCTGCGAGAAGGGCGAACAAACGCATGTCTTGTTGCTACAGTAAGAAGTTTCATTCATCAAGCCCAAACTCCGCATTTGAAAGGGAGTTGGACAAAAAAAGGCCGCGGGTTGTTTGATCCGCGGCCTTTTCTCTCTATTAACTACCTATGGAACCAAAAACCACCCTGGACGGATTTTGAGTTACTTTTCCCACCCGTCGGATAGATCTTGTGAAGGGTGAGACTTTATCCCGCAAAAAGATGTTCAAAATATGTCCGTAAACGGTTATTTTTTTAAGAAATATTTCTGCATGTTTTTATGTTTGCATTAATATAAACACGTTATGGGGTTTTGGCCCTGCATGTACTGTCTGTTGCAGGCATGAGAGTTCTTCCGCAGGCCTTGAAGCGCGAGGGATCTTCCCTTGTTGACATATTTAATTTCTGGAATAATAACTGTTAGGAGGTAGCTTGACGGCTGTTTTAGATGTTTGAGGGTATTTGTTTTGCATCATGAGAAGAAAGTTTTTTTTGCCGGAAGCAGCCCGGAAGCAAAGAAAAAAGTCATTGCGGAGCATAGACGATTATGGTTCCTTACCATAAATTTGAATCATCATGAAAGTTTCCGTCCTGTTTTTGTCACTGGTAGCCTCCTGCATGGCCTGCGCCGAAGTTCTTCCGTTCAAGACGCCCTCTTTTGATACCAAGAGATGCGCTGACAGCGCCAAGTCCTCCGTGTCCATGGAGCAGAAGGAAACGTGCGTTGAAGTGAAGCTGCTGGACGGGGAGAACAGCATGGAGGCAATGATTCCCTTCCGGGACAAGAACGATTACAGTAACCTGGCCGTTTTTGAAAAGGCATTTGCCAAGGAGAATATTTCAAAGAAGCTTGATATTTTGAAGAAGGTGGAACCGAGGCTGGTCAAGACCATTATCCGGGGCAAGGAGGTGAAATGCCCGGTGGTGCCGCTCGTTTCTCCGATCAAGGGAGAGGACGGCTTGATGCTGGCGCTTTTCCTGGCGTCCTATGAAAAGATAGATTTCAAGGCCCAGCAGGAAGGCCGCTTTCAGAAGAAAAGAAACCCGGACGACATCAAGTTTGTATATGGAGTGATTTTTGAAGTTTCCGATCCCGTGTCCAAGAAGAAGCTGGCCGCCCCAGTCAAGTGGGAGCAGGCGGAGACGATTTCCGCCTGGATTGATGCCGTGCGCAAGGAGGTTAAGCAGTAGGAGCTTTTTCTGTTCCTTTAACCGGGCTGACGCGGGCTGCCGCCGTCCGGGGGCGCCCTGCCTGCTGTTGAGACATTTCCGGAAAGGGAGGAGAACTGTTTAGTGTCCCTTGTGGTTGATGGAAAAGTATCCGCCTGCATCCGGCGTGATTTGCCCTGCAATTTGCATTCTGGACAGAAGCGGCGTAATGGCGCATGCCGGTTTCCCCAGTGAGGCGCAGAGGGTGTCAATGGTATTGAAGCCCATCCTGACGGCATGGAGGATTTCCTTTTCCTCCGCAGTGGGAGGCAGCGGAGGTGCAGCGGCGGAAAGGGAGGATGGGGAAAAAAGGGGCAGACCCTGTTCCGGGGCGGTCCATTTCATGTCATGCAGGATGTCGGAGGCTCCGGCGGCCAGCGTGGCTCCGTCCCGGATGAGGGCGTGGCAGCCGTCGGAGGAATGCCGGTCAACCGGGCCGGGAATGCAGAAGACCTCCCGTCCCTGTTCCCCTGCCGTCCGCGCCGTGATCAGGGCTCCGCTGCGTCCGGAGGCTTCCACCACCAGCGTCGCGCGGCTCCAGCCGCTCACGATGCGGTTGCGCATGGGAAAGGTGGTGCGGGAGGGGGGCAGCTCCATCGGGAATTCGGAGACTACCGCTCCATGGCCGTCCGCAATGCGCTGCGCCAGGTTTCTGTTTTCCCATGGATACAGCTTGCTGAGGCCCGCTCCGATGACGGCGACGGTGCGTCCCCCCGCATCCAGGGCTCCCGTATGGGCCTCCGTATCCACGCCGCGCGCCAGTCCGGAAATGACGGTTACCCCGGCCTCCGCCAGGTCATGAGAGACGGTTCTGGCGCATAGCCTGCCGTAGTGGGTGGCCATGCGTGAACCGACGACGGCGATGGAGCGTTCGGAATCCCCCGCGGTCCAGGATCCCCAGGAATAAAGGACGATGGGCGCGTCCGTCAGCTCGCGCAGGGCGGCGGGATAGGAGGCGTCAAAGACCGTGGTGACCGTGGCCCCCGCCTTATCCGCCAGTTCCAGCTCCCGGTACGGATTGACGATGCTCCGCCAGGATGAGATGTGGCGAGCCAGCTGTGCCCCGATGCCGGGAATATCCATCAGCATGGAGGCCGGAGCTTCCAGAACCAGTTCCGGAGAGGCGAATACCTGCATGAGGCGCATGACCCTGACAGGGCCCAGCCCCGGTATCAGGTTCAGGGTTATGGCGGCTTCCCGGGGCGTCATGAATAAGGGGTCAGTTCCTGGTAAACGTCCAGATGGGCCTGAATCATATCCTCCATCTTGTAAGGGGAGGGTATGTGACGGGGCAGGGGAGGGGGCTGGGCGTACCAGCGGGAAAGCAGGGCAGCCATGGAGGAAGCGTCCCCCACGGCGATGTTTCCTTCCGGCAGGAAGGCGTCCAGTTGTTCCTTGACTCCGCCGTGGGCGTACCCGGCAACGGGTCTGCCCAGGGCGAGCGCCTCAAGGGTTGATTTGCCGAAGGCCTCCGGGCTTTTGGTCAGGGAAAGAGTGACGGAACAAGTGGAAATGATGTCCCGCAGGTCCTGGCGGTGGCCGGTCCAGGTGAAGGCGTGGGAGACGCCGGCCCGCTCAATTTCCCGGAGGACTTCGTTTTTATATTCTTCCTTTCCCTTTTTGGTCTCTCCCACGATGACGGCGTGGGCCGGAATTCCCCGTTCCAGAAGCTGTCTTACAATGGGAATCAGGTCCAGCTGCCCTTTCAGGCGCGTGATGCGGCCTGGCAGGCACAGGGTGAATTTTCCCTTGAGCTCGGGATAGGACATATGCCAGCCCGTGAGCCATTCCCGGGAAGGGGAGTAGTCCGGGTGGTGCTGGTCTGGGGAAATGGCATTGGGAATGATTCTGATATGGTCCTCGGGAGTGGACGGATAATGGGTGAGGATGTAGTCCCGGATGCAGTTGGAAACGGCAATCACCCCTTCCCCCCGGCTCATGATGGCGGAGTACCGGTTGACGGAGTAGAAGCCGTGCACGCTGGTGACGAGGCCGGGTCTGTCTTCCGGCGGCAGTTTTTTCCATGCCAGGTAGCCTACCCAGGCGGGAACGCGGGAATGAAGATGCAGGATGTCCGGCCTGACGGCCTGGAGCAAGGCGCGGAGGGCGCCGATGCGGAAGAAGGTGGCGAGGCTTTTTTTGCCGATCGGCATCAGGATGTGGCGGGAGCCTTCCTTTTCCAGCCGGGGAACCAGGCGTCCGCCGCCGGAGACGACGATGTTTTCCACGCCCCGGGCGGAAAGGCCGCTGCCCAGTTCCATGACGACTTGTTCCACGCCTCCGGATTCCATGGAGGGGACGAGATGTACTATTTTCATAAGGCGTGGAGTTGGGGAAAGAATCTGGTGAGGATGTAGTCTGCGGCGCGGTCCGCCTCCAGAAGGGGGGCTCCGGGCGCTGCCAGGCGGAAGCCCTGCTTTTTCCAGTCCCGGTATCCGGTGACCAAGCCTTCCTTTTCCAGCATTTCCAGGCCGGACAGGATGCGGGATTTACGGTTGCCGTGGCGGCGGGGGACAGCCAGGACGCCTACGGGCGCGCCCGCGCCCAGCGCTTCATATACCATGGAGACGCTGTCCTGGCTGACCCAGGTGGCGGAGGCGTGCGCCAGATGCCGCGCTACCCACCCCGGCTGCGTTTCCTCCACTGGAACGACGGTGATCTCCGGAACGGCCGTCTGGATTTTCTCTGCAAAGCCCGTCGGCGTCCGGCGCGAGGTGGTCAGCACGATGTTGCCGGGGGTGTTGATGCTGATGTCCGAGAGCTGGTTGAGCATGGCTTCGTCATCCCAGTCAAAATCCTTGCTGGGACCTCCGATGAGGATCAGGGTGATGTCCTTCGGGATGGAGGGATCAGGCCTCATGGGGTGAAGCGCTCCATGGGTGGGAAAGATGCCCGTATCCGTATAGTCGCGCCCGGGGCGCAAGTCATGGCGGGGAATGAGGCAGAGGTCAAAAAAGGTGCAGGGAAGCGTGGGCTTCATGCAGAGGACAGCCCGGGTCTTGAAATGATGGCGGGCGCAGATGAGCGGGATGTGCGTGGCGTGTCCGGCGGAGATGAACAGGTCCGGCTGCGGCGTGTCGCTGCCGGAGACGACCTTCCGGATTTTCCCCAGAAGGGAAAGTCCCTGCAGGTCCACCGTTTCCACGGCCCCCCCTGCTTTGGCAATCAGAGCCTGCGCCAGTCCCAGGGACTGGTTGAGATGGCCCTGTTTCCCATCGCTCAGAATCCGGATGTTCATATAGGTCTATTATGAAGCGGCGGCAGGGTGCAGGCAATCCAATTTCCACCGGATTGAAGAAAATTCTTGGTGGAAGGGGCGCTCTTGTCCATGATGCGGGCGTGCTGACGCCGGATCCCGCTGTTATTAAAGATTCCCTGTGCGCCGTGTCCCGGCAGCTTGGGTTTTCCGGCTGCCGGGTGGCCCGTGCGGGAAGGAGCCCGCATGCGGAAAAATTGTTCCAATGGCTGGAACGGGGCTGGCACGCCGGGATGGAATGGATGGCGCGTTCTCCGGAGCGGAGGGCGGACCCTGCGGAGGTGCTTTCCGGCTGCCGTTCCGTCATCTGCCTGTCCTATGACTATGACAGCCCCGCCATGCGTCCGGAGGGGGAGGGAAGCATCTGCCTTTACGCCCACGGAAGGGACTACCACGGAATTCTGGAAGAGAAGCTGGCGGATTTGCAGGAACTGCTTTCCATTTACGGTGGCGAGCAAAAGGGATATGTGGACGCCGGACCCGTCATGGAACGGGACCACGCGGAAGCGTGCGGCCTGGGATGGCGCGGAAGAAGCGGCCTGATCGTTCGCAGGAAGGGAGGCTCGCGCTTTTTCATCGCCACCCTGCTGACCACGCTGGAGCTGGAGCCGGACACTCCGGTCTCCCACGGGTGCGGAAGCTGCCGGCGCTGTGCGGACCTGTGCCCGACGGGCGCAATCATGGAAAACGGCCAGGTGGATGCCGGACGCTGCCTTTCCTACTGGACGATTGAACACCGGGGATCCATTCCGGAGGAAATACGCCCCCTGGTAGGGACACGGCTGTACGGGTGCGACACCTGCGTGACGGTCTGCCCCTGGAACGGGAAGCCCCTGCCGGAGGCGGATGAGCGGTTCCGCATGTCCCGCCTGCTGGCCTCCATTCCGCTGCGCGATCTGCTTGCCCTGGATGCCGGCGGCTTTGCGGACCTGTTCCGGAATTCCCCCCTGAAAAGAATCAAGAGGGAGGGGCTGCTGCGCAACGGCTGCATTGTGCTGGGGAATGCGGGAACTCCGGATGACATTGATTTTCTGAAGGCGCTTTCCGGGGAGTCCCCCCTCGTGGCGGAGCATGCTTCCTGGGCGGTGGAACGCATCCTGCGCCGCCACGGGCGGCATGCATGTTCAAGCGGCGCAAGAGATTAAAAATAGAAAAAATGACGTTTTGCTCTTGTCAAAACCTCAATTTATGGTATCCATCTTGCCCCAAGCAATAGCTCTGCGCGAGGCAGAGAAAAATAACAGCTAGCAAATCCAATCCATTATGGCACGCCTTTTCGGTACAGAAATACCCAACGAGAAGCGCATCGAGGCTTCCCTTCCGTATATTTACGGAATCGGGCACTCGACTTCTAAGAGAATCCTGGAACAAGCAGGCATCAATCCCGACATCCGTACGGGACAGCTTACCGACGAACAACTCACGAAGATTGTTCAAGTGATCACCACTGACGGAATCCTGATTGAAGGTGACCTTCGTCGTGAAAAGCAATCCATTCTCAAGCGTCTGACCTCCATCAACTGCTATCGCGGTCAGCGCCACCGCCGCGGCCTTCCGGTCCGTGGCCAGCGTACCCGCACGAATGCCCGCACCCGTAAAGGCAAGAAGAAGACCGTTGGCGCGCAGGCCAAGAAGAAGTAATCCGGCAACCTGAATTTTACTATATAGCTTTACTATGGCTAGCGAAGAAATCACCAACGAAACCGCCAAAAAGCCCGTGGAAGCGGCAGCTCCCGCTCCCGCTGCTGAAACTCCGGCCGCCGCTGTTTCCGCTCCTGAAGAAGTCAAGAAGCCCGAACCCCGCAAGGACATTTTTGCGGAACTCGGTCTGGGCGGCGATGATGACAAGCCCAAAATCCTGAAGGCCAAGGGCAGCAAGAACGTTTCCTCCGGCGTGGTTCATGTTTCCTCCACGTTCAACAACACCGTCGTGACCGTCACCGACCAGCGCGGCAACGTGATCGGCTGGTCCTCCGCCGGCAAGATGGGCTTCAAGGGCTCCCGCAAGAGCACGGCTTACGCCGGCCAGGTGGTTTGCCAGGACGCCTGCCGCCAGGCCATGGGCCACGGTCTGCGTGAAGTGGAAGTGCGTGTGAAGGGACCGGGTTCCGGTCGTGAATCCGCCGTGCGTGCCGTGCAGACGATCGGTATTGAAATCACCTCCATCAAGGACGTGACCCCCATTCCCCACAACGGCTGCCGTCCCCCGAAGGCCCGCCGCGTCTAATTGAATCCTTTTACCTATAGATCAAATATATCATGGCTCGTTATACCGGTCCCCGCGATAAAGTGTCCCGCCGTTTTGGCGTTGCTCTTTTCGGTTCCACCAAGGCTCTTGAAAAGCGCCCCTTCCCCCCCGGCCAGCATGGCATGCGCGCCGGCCGCAAGAAGAAGTCCGACTACGGCGTGATGCTTGCTGAAAAGCAGAAGCTGCGTTTCCAATACGGTGTGCTTGAAGGCCAGTTCCGCAAGTATTATGCAGAAGCCGCCCGCCGCCGCGGCATTACCGGCGACATCCTGCTTCAGCTCCTTGAACTCCGTCTGGACAATGTTGTGTACCGTCTCGGTTTCAGCAACACCCGCGCCGGCGCCCGTCAGCTCGTTTCCCACGGCCATATCACCGTGAACGGCAAAAAGACGAACGTTGCGTCCTACTCCTGCCGCCCTGGCGATGTGATCGCCGTCGGTGGAAAGGCCTCCTCCCAGCAGCTGGCTACCCGTTTCCTTGACCTGACCCAGGCCACTGTGGTTCCGGATTGGCTGGAATGCGACCGTGACAAGCTCACGGGCAAGATTGCTCGCGTACCTTCCAAGGAAGAGATTGCTCCCATCGTCAATGAGCAGCTCATCGTGGAATTCTACTCCCGTTAATCTTATTTCCTTCTGGATTTGCTTCAAAACCCCGGTTGCCTTTTGGCGGCCGGGGTTTTGGGCGTTTAAGGGAAGAGGATGGAGAGTTGAGGGTTGAGAGTTGAGGGTTGAGAGTTGAGGGTTGAGAGTATAGGATGGGGGTATGACGGATGATTTGAGCGAAAGGGGAGTGGCCCTTTTTGATATGGACGGAACATTGCTGCCCTGGGATACGCAATACGTTTTTTCCTGTTTCGTGCTGAGGCTCCATCCATGGCGGCGCCTGCTGGTGCTTCTTTTCCTGGCCTGCATTCCTCTTTATGTTCTGAGGATATGGGATGAAAACCGGATGAAGAGGGCCTATCTCATTTATTTGTGGGGACTCCCCGCAGAAACGGTGCGGGAGTATGGAAGGAAATTCGGCTCTCTGGCACAGGAATGGATTTATCCGGAACTGAAGGAACGGCTGGAGGAACACCGGAAGAAGGGGGATCTGTGCCTCATGGTTTCCGCCTCCCCAACCTTTTACGCGGAACCTCTGGGTGAGCTGCTGGGATTTGACGGCGTTCTGGGAACGGACGTGCTTCTGGACGGCCGCATGCCGGCGATGCCGGAATTGCCGAACGGCAACAACAAGGGACAGATAAAGGTGGAGCGCCTGCGCGAGCGGAAGGTGCTGCCGGAGCACGGCGTTCTGGATAACGCCGCCGCCTACAGCGACAGTGGCGCGGATATGCCCATGCTGCTTTCCTGCGGACAAAGGGTCCTGGTGAATCCTTCTCCTTCCCTGAAGGAAGACGAACGCCTGGCCGGGGCGGAATGCCTGTATCCTGCCCGGCCATGGAGAGGAAAGCTTGGCAAGATCTGGAAGATTGCTCTTTTTGTCATGGGGATGGTAAATATAAATGTTAGAAAATCAATGATTAGCTAACTGTGGGGGAGAAAAGGCTTTACATTTGTGACGGAAATGTTTCACTTTCCTTAACAAGGGGGAAAAGATACTTTTCTTTCCTTGTTAGCAAATCAACAATTAATACCCTAACCAAGTAATAGTCATGCAAACCAAGAACATCATCAGTGTTGCGGCAGCTGTGGCATCCTTTGCCGGCGCTGCTCTTGCGGGCACTCCCGTCAAGATTGTTGCTCCGACTCCGGTTCCCACTCCCGTGGCGACTGTCAGCCCGCTGTCCGGCGATATCTACGCCGGTTATGCCTCCAATTACACCAGCCGCGGCATCGTGGCTTCCCACGCCTTGGTGGGAGGGGATAGCGTTATCCCTGCCGGTGTAAATCTGAATTACAAGCTGAGCGACGCCAACTCCATTGTGGGTGCCGCTTCCTACACCTCCCTGACCTCCGGTCACGAGCTGCTTGGCATGAAAGATATTGCTTTCCACAATGAAACCAATTTCAACCTTGGCTGGAAGAACCAGGACGGTTTGCTGAAGAACCTGTCCACCACCCTCGGCTGGAATCTGATTCATGGCGGTCTGCTCGGCAACTTTGCCAAGTATGATTACAGCAACCTCCTTGCAAACGGCGTCGTTGGCCAGCGTCATGCCCACTCCGTGGCTCAGGAATTCTATCTGAACCTGAACTATGACCTGTGCAGCAACTGGTTCGCCGGTGTGACCACTAGCTATGGCTTCCAGGGAATGACCGGATGGTGGTTCCAGCCGTATGTGGGCTGGAAGGCTTCCATCTGCCCCGCCACGGACATCGTGATCACGGGCGGCATGTCTGCCACTGCCGGCTACTTCGACAGCAAGTCCGCTTTCATGTCCAACGGCGCGCAAGCTTGGTGGGTGAAGGCTGAACTGCCTGTCAAGCTGGGCGTGAAGAATCTGGCCGTGGTTCCCTTCGTCAGCTTCAACTGGGCCGGCAACGGCGCCTTGAAGGCTAACAAGGGCGTGGACGCAGGTTCCAAGCCTTACAAGAACTTCGGCGTGGTGGCTGGCGCCAACCTCGTCTATTCCTTCTAAGCCGTCCGGCTTACGATTGAATCATGTTTCAAGAGCGGCGGAGCAATCCGCCGCTCTTTTTCTTTCATGTTCCGGATGGAGGAAGGAGAAATTGCCGATTAAGGCGGGGACTAAGATCCGGCCATTGTTCCTGTTCCGGCCGGTGATGGCTTAGGAAAAGCCGTCACGGATATGGCTGCTGCTGCACTGGCTGGAAAATTTGGGGCAGCGGCAGGGCGGATTTTTTTATTCCTTGCAGGATGAGCGGCTTGCGGAGGAATTGACTTTCCGGGGTAAAGGAGAATTGCTCCGCTCCTTTTTTGCTTGTTGCCAGAGGCAGTATTTTTATTCAGAATGCCGCGGAACAGGAGTTCCAAGTTTATGAGTTTTTCCTTTTTTTCTGCTCTTGGGGCGGTTCTGGCCGTTTCCATTTCAATTTCCCTGGCGGAGTCACGCATTCCGGATGTTCCTTCCGATCCGCCTCTGAGACCCGTGAGCGGCAGCTTGAAGGCGGGCTATTCCACGAATTACGAATTCCGCGGCCTGATTCCCGGCGGCTGTAATCCCACGGCCCCCTTGCGTCTGGACTGGAGAAGCGACCTGAATGACCGGTATTCCCTGATTCTGGCGTTGAAGGAGGAAATTTTCCTGGGGCATCCGGCGGTTGACTTGGAGAATGAGACAATGGCTGATCTTGGGCTTCAAAGGAAGTTCGGGAAGGCCACTTACGCCGCATTATCCTTCCGTGCGAATGACGGCGGTTTGGCGGGGTTTGCCTCCGAACATTTGTTCGGCAACGGTGGGACAACGTATGAAACGGCGCTGATTCTGCGCCATGATCTGGGCTTCCTGCCCGGTTTTTATGCGCAGGGAAGCGCCGCTTATTCCTTTTACGGCATTACGGGCTGGTGGTTTGACATGTGCACCGGGTCGGATTTCCGGATGACGGAAAACCTTTACATGGGTTTCAAGTTCGGCGCGGTGCTGAGTTCCTCCTACTGGCCTTCCGGCAGCAACGGTTGGCAGTCCCTGTACGTCAGGGTGACGGCGAATTACCGTTTGTTCGGGAATATTTTTGTGGAGCCGTTTGTGGGGCTGCACTGGCTCGGCAAGGGAGCCCACGGAGTGAACCGGGTGTATGGGAGAACGCTGGTGAAGGGCAATAGCTGGGTGACGGGCGTCAGCCTGGTTTATAGCTTCTGACCAGTTGGAGGTGTTTCCCCCTCCTGCGGGAAGAGGTCCGCACGCATGCGGATCATGTCAATGCACTGCACGCCGTTGTCCCAGACGGGTTCCGGGTAGTTGTCCGTAAAGTGGTTTTTGACGACGCCTGAAATCCGGAAGCCACAGCTTTCATACAGGGCCATTGGGCCCGGGGAGGCATCGCACGTTCCCAGTTCCGCATATCTTGCCCCCTTGTTCCTGATGATGTGCAGGGCGTGCAGCACCAGAGCGGTTCCGCAACCGTGCCTTCTGTATTCAGGGGCTACGGAACAGTTCATGATTTCCCATGTGTCTTCCCCCGTTTGCCGGATGACGATAGCTCCGGCGGCAGCTCCGCGGCTCCGTGCGACGTAAAGTTCGCCGTGGGCCAGATGGTCCGCTACCTGCCGTTCGTCCGGATCGGCATCCAGCAGAAGTTCCCTGAGGGGAGGGGGCGGAGGCCACACGGCTGTTTCCTGCGCCACATGGAAGGCAGGGGCCATCATTCCGCGCGCATGAAGATGATGGAGTCCGCCAGCAGTTCCCCTTGCAGGCTGTCCCCCTGGATGACGACGGGCTGGCCGGAGGTGATAAGCCCTTTTTCCTTCAGCAGGTTCAGAGCGGTGGAGATCATGCGGGCCGGGTCTTTCAGGAAGGGGGATTCAAAGGCGGTCACGTCGCGTGCCAGCGCGAGCTGCCGGACGACAACGGGGTCATTGCTGAAGGCGAAGATGGGGGCCCGTTCCGGCCTGAGGACGGCTGCCTGCGTGGCGGCCAGGCCGCGGCGGGTGAAGATGACCATGCAGGCGTTTTCCACGGAGTCCGCCAGGGAGATGGCTGCCTTGGTGGCCTTCTGCCTGTCTCCGTTCAGGATGGCGGAGGCGGCAAAGTTAAGGTTGCCGGAGCGCTCCATGCGGTGCGCGATGGAGTCCAGGACCTCCACGCAGCGCACGGGATAATGGCCTACGGAGGTTTCTCCGGAGAGCATGACGGCGTCCGCCTGTTCAAAGATGGCGTTGGAAACGTCCGTGACTTCCGCACGGGTGGGGGTGGGCTGCGTGATCATGGATTCCAGCATGTGCGTGGCGACGATGCAGCGGCGCCCCAGCCTGTGGCAGTGGCGAATAATGCGGCGCTGGATGATGGGAAGTTCCTCAATGCTGACTTCAATGCCCAGATCGCCGCGCGCGACCATGATGACGTCTGCAGCCAGGATGATGTCGTCAATGTGGCGGATGGCCTGCTGGTCCTCGATTTTGGCGACAATCTGGGCCCTTCCTCCAAGGTTGTCGATATGCTCCCGGAGCTGGGCAATGTGGGCGGCGTCCCGGACGAAGGACATGGCTACGTAGTCCGTCTCGCATTCCACGGCTACGGCCAGGTCCGCCAGGTCTTTTTCCGTCAGGGCGGGGAGCCGCAGGGCCACGCCGGGGAGGTTGATGTGGCGGCGGGAGCCGAATACTCCTTCCGTGAGCACCTTGCAGATGAGCCTGTCCGGGCGCACTTCCTCAATGCGCATGAGAATGCCTCCGTTGTCCACCACCATCGTATGGCCTACCTGGACGTCCTGCAGGAGCCCGTCATAGTTCACCGTGGTGGAGAAGGGGAGTTCCGGCTTGGCCGTGCTCAGGCGGATTTCCAGCGTGTCCCCTTTTTTCAGATGGTAGGGTTCGGGCAGGTCCCCGGTGCGGATGGACGGCCCCTGGAGGTCAAAGAGAATGGCTATGTTCGCCTGCAGCTCTGCGGCTTTCCGGCGGATGCGGAAGACGACTTCCCGGACCCAGTCGTGTTTGGAGTGGCTCATGTTGAGCCGGAAAACGTTGGCTCCGGCTTCAATAAGCTGGCCCAGCATGTCGGAAGTGTCTGTTGCTGGTCCAATGGTGCAGATGATTTTGGTGGCGCGGGGCCGGGAAGGTGTGCTCATGGTCTTTGTCAGTGCCCATACTGTATCTTACGGGACGTTCAAATGAAGTTTTTTGTGGTACATGGCAGGATTGTTGCATGTCACGGAGCGGATGCGGGAGCATACTGGCGGCATGAAGCAGATCAGGGTTGAATTGATCAACACCGGGACGGAAATTTTACTGGGGAGCATTGTGAATACGAATGCCGCGTGGCTGGGCAACAGGCTGTTTGAGGCCGGATTCCGTGTGGAGAGGGAGACCGTGGTTCCCGATGGCTATGCCATTAACGAGGCCATGAGGGAGAGCGCCCGGCGGGCGGATATCGTGATTGTGAGCGGAGGCCTGGGACCGACGAGCGACGATGTGACCAGAGAAGCCCTGTGCGACGTGTGCGGCGTGGACATGCATCGTGACGAGCAGGTGGCGGAGAGGTTGAAGAGCTATTTTGAACGCAGGGGGATTTCCATTGCGGAATGCAATTTCAAACAGGCCATGGTTCCGGACGGCGCCGCGGTGCTGGAGAATTCCAACGGCACGGCGCCCGGCCTGGTGATGCCTGCCAGCGGTTCCCTTCCCATGTTCATCCTGCTGCCCGGACCTCCGTCGGAGTTGAAACCGATGGTGGAGCAGTCAGTGATGCCGCTTCTGGAAGATCTGGCGGATGAGGATATTCCACATCTGCGCGTTTTCCGGCTGGTAGGAATCGGGGAGAGCGACCTTCAGGAGCTGGTGGATGATTCCCTGCACCAGGTGGAGGGACTGGAGGTGGCGTATTGCGCGCGCATCGGAGAGGTGGATGTGCGCCTGGTGGGCAGTGAAGTGGCGCTGAAACAGGGGGAGGCGCGCCTGCGCATCCTGGCAGGAGCGTATATGCTGACTCCCGCGGGAGTATCCCTGGAGAAGGCGGTGGTGCTCCATCTGGCGGAACAGGGGTTGAAGGTGGCGACGGCGGAAAGCTGCACCGGCGGCCTGATTGCCAAGAGGATTACGGATGTGCCGGGTTCCTCCGGCGTTTTTGAGTTCGGCTGGGTGACTTACGCCGACCGGGCAAAGACGAAGATGCTGGGGGTGCCGGAGGATATCCTGAAGCTTCACGGAGCGGTAAGCGAACCCGTGGTGAAAGCGATGGCGAAGGGGGCCCTGGACCGTTCCGGTGCCGGTGTGGCGGTTGCCGTCAGCGGCATTGCGGGGCCGGGAGGCGGCACGCCGGAAAAACCTGTGGGTACCGTATGGCTCGCCTGGGCTTTCCGGGGGGGAGAGACGCGGACGGAGATGATGCTTTATCCGCGGGACCGAGGGTCTTTCCGGCAGATGGTTTCCCAGAAGGCCCTGGCGGGGCTTCTGGACGCCAGAAGAAGGGAGCAGGTTACGGAATGAGGAACCACACAGGGAGCACTCCGGCTTCATGTAGCCCGCTGATGAATTCAAAGATGCCGATGAACCAGATGAACCACAGCGCGTCCACGATGTTGTGCGTGAAGGTGGCAGGATTAACGGAGTAGGTTGCGGGCGGCGGCTTCAGCCGCGATAGGGAGGGAATGAAGGAGGGGACGCTCCGGCAGTAGTTCCGGTAGGCGTCTCCGAAGAGTGAGATGAGCCGTTCCTGTTCCTTCCTGATGATGGACGGGTAGTAAATGCCGAAGGCCAATGCCGTCAGCAGGGGGACCGTGAAGGTTTCCGTGGCGCACGCTACGCCTATGCCGCCGATGAAGCTGAAGAAGTAAAGCGGGTTGCGGCACATGGAGTACGGCCCTTCAATGACAAGGACGTTGTTTTTATAACCAGCAATGTAGAGGGAGCACCAGATGCGCCCGAAGGCGCCTATGCCGGCCATGAAACAGGCCAGGAGCATGAGGCTTTCTTCTATGAGCGGGGACATTTCCCACCGGGATTCTCCAAAGAGCAGGGCGCAGCCGATAGCCAGGCCGAAGAGGAGTGAGATGAGTGTGCGGAAGCGCTCGTTGAGTGATTTTGCGTGAGCTTGCATAATGCTGAATAAAGGGTAATGGAAAGATGTTACGGCCTCCGGCAATGGCGTGAAGATATTTTCCGTGACGTTTCCGTCACCCGCCCGGCGAATGCAAAAGAGGCTGTACGCATTAGCGTACAGCCTCTTGAAGAAAAAATGGGATTCCGGAAATCAGGCGCGCCTGCGGCGCAGCATCAGAGCTGCCAGCCCCAGCAGGCTGAGGGTAGCCGTGGCGGGTTCCGGCACGACGCCCGCTACTACGTATTGCACCTTGACGTCTCCGTTTTCCGTGTAGAGGTAGTATTGGCCCTGATAGTCCGCTGCATTTCCTTCCATGAGGCCGGAGGCCTTGGTCAGCGCGCTGCCGTCTTCAGCGGTAAAGTCCCCCAGGGAGATGGACCCGCCGTCAAAACCGGCGGAGGTGACCAGCGTGCGGGTAACGAACTGGAATTCTCCCACAGTCAGGTCCGTGGATGTGGTGGCCAGCAGTCCGGAGACGGAGAAGCTGGACGCGCCCCAGATTTTCTGGTTGACGTTCATGATGCCTCCAATACCGAAGACAAGCCGTGCGCCATTGCCGCCGGGATCAATGCCGCAGACGGTGAGGTTGAGGGTTCCGTCAAGGGTGATGTCACTGCTTTTGAAGTCCACTTGCCCGAGGTTCAGGGTGGAACCGGAGCCGACCGTTACATTCCCCGTATAGCGGGTGCCGCCGACGGTAACGTTGCTGTTGCCCGTAACGGTGATGCCGCCGCCGTCGGAGGTGTCCACCATGGCGCCGTTGACGTTGACGGTTCCGGCATTGTTGAAGATGACATCCGGGCCCTGGCCGTTGCCGCGGCTGGGAATGCCGTTGCTCCAGTTGCCCGCGTTGCCCAGTTCATAGGTGTTGCCTTCCGTAGGGCCGGCCCCACCGGTCCATTCCGTGACCATGCTGGCGGCATTGGCGCAAACGCACAATCCGCAGAGCAGGGCGGCGATAGATAAGGTTTTTTTCATATTAAAACAGAAATGACTTGATAAGTAAGCCCAGAAGAGACGCTGGCGCTGCAATGAGGCTACCGGATTTACAATCCGTCACGGTCTGAAACCGGAGAAATGTCCATCTCCTTACAGGGAGTACCGCATACCTTGCGGCAATTGAAATACGTGTGCCCGTCAGGACGTACCGGCTTCCAGGAAAGAGAGTTCGCTAACGCTCCCTTTCAAATTCAAATGCCGCAGAAGCCTGCGGCATTCCTCGCCCCAGTCCGACAGCTCCCGACGGGTCCCCATCTCTTATAAACAGCTCCTCATAGGCGGAGGGGCGTCATCGCAAGTTCTTTTCCCTTAGAATCACAGCTTGACTCCGGATTGTAAATCCGCAGAAATTTGAAGCTCGGAAGGGATTTTATTCGTTTTCCTGGTCGTGTTCATCCGCTTCACGGGTGGAGAAGCGCATGAGTTCCGCTTCAAAGTGGAGCGGCACGTCCCCGGTGGGGCCGTTGCGGTTTTTAGCCAGGTGCAGGTTGGCCCGTCCGGCCATCTGCTGGCGTTTTTCCTCATCTTCCGCATAGTAGGCGGAGCGGTAGAGTAGCCCGATCATGTCGGCATCCTGTTCGATGGAGCCGGATTCACGCAGGTCGGAGATGCGGGGCACGCCCAGGCTGGCGCCCGTACGGCTTTCCGGTCCGCGGTTGAGCTGGGCCAGGACGATGACGGGCACTTTGAGTTCCTTCGCCAGGGCCTTGAGGCCGGCGGAGATTTCCGCCACTTCTCGTTCGCGGCTGTTGGCGGCCTGCTTGGAGTGGGAGCGCATGAGCTGGAGGTAGTCCACGCCGATGGCGGCCAGGCCGCCCTGGTCCCGCATGACGCGGCGCGCCTTGGCCCGGAGTTCGTTGATGGAGATGGCAGCCGTGTCGTCAATGACAAGCTGGGAGGCCCCCACTTCCTTGACCGCCTGCTTGAAGTGCTTCATTTCAAGCTGGGTGAGGTTGCCCCTCTTGATGATTTCCCGGCTGCGGACCCCGGAGCGGGCGAAGAGAAGGCGTTCCACGATCTGGACCGCGGGCATTTCACAGGAGAAGAGCAGAGTGGGCTTTTTTTCATTCAGCGCAATGTGCTCGACGATGTTGAGCAGGAAGGAGGTTTTACCCATGGAGGGACGGGCGGCGATGATGAACATGTCCCCAGGCTTGAGGCCGTTGCTTTTTTTGTCCAGTTCTTCAAAACCCGTGGTCAGCCCCTGGATCTGTCCCTTGCTGGCAATGAATTTTTCAAAGTTGGTGACAGCCTGCTTGAGGATGCTTGCCAGGCTTTGTTCGTCCTTGGCGCTGTTGTAGCGTTCCCGTATCTGGAAGATGTGGGTTTCCACGGAGTCCAGCAGTTCCGCCACGTCGTCCGGATTGTCAAAGGCCTGGGTGGTGGACCGGGTGGCGATGTCAATGATGGAGCGGAGAATGAATTTGTCCTTCAGGACGTTGAGGTAGTGCTCAAAGTAGGCTCCGGTGGTGGTGAAGGTGTAGATTTCTGCCAGGCCCGCGCTTCCGCCCACCGCTTCCAATTGGTGCATGTCTTCCAGGGCCTGGGTGATGGAAACGATGTCGATGGGCTCGTTTTTATTGTAACGGGTCTGGAAGAGGCGCCAGAGCAGTTTATGCGCGGGCAGGTAGAAGTAGTCCTCCGTCATGCCGATGGTCACGCACTGGCCCACGTAGGTGGCGGGGTCCATGGCCATGAGGGCCAGCACGCCTTTTTCCGGGCCAGGAGCCTGCGGAATGTCCCTGAGGTCCAGGGCCGGGGCTTTGCGGGGGGCCTTGGTCAGTTCCAGCGGGGAGGCGGCGGTGATGGTTTCCGTAGTTTCCATGATGCGGCGGCGGGATGGGTGGCATCCGGCTGGAAAGGAATAGCACAACGAAGGGCGGCGGGCAATAGGCAACGTCGTAAATTCAGAAAAGCCTCGTTCCGTCAGAGGGACGTTCCACCGTTGTTTTCCCGTTCCTTCCTCAGTCTCAACTGGCCGCAGGCGGCGTTGATGTCATGGCCTTTTTCATACCGCATGGTAACGGGGATGCGCGCCTTGTGGACGGCGTCCCGGAAGGCGCGGCAGCGGCTCTCCGCAGGGCGTTCCCATGGGAGCCCCTCCACAGTGTTGTATGGAATGAGGTTGACCTTGGCATGCAGGCGCTTGGCGATCCGGACGAGATGGGATGCGTCGTTCAGGGAGTCGTTCACGTCCCGGATGAGGATGTATTCCAGCGTGGGCATCTGGTTCCTGTCCTTCCCCCATTCCTCCAACGCGGGAATGAGCTGGGAGAGGGGCCATTTTTTGTTGACTGGCATGATCTGGTCGCGCACCTCGTCCGTGGCTCCGTGCAGGGAGACGGCCAGACGGATTTGCCTGGGATAGGCGGCCAGTTTTTTCAGGCCGGGAACAAAGCCTGACGTGGAGATGGTGATGTGGCGCGCGCCTATTTCCAGCCCGCGGTGGGAGGTGATGATTTCCAGGGCGTCCTCCAGGTTGTCGAAGTTGGAGAGCGGTTCCCCCATGCCCATGAAGACGAGGTTGTTGACCCGTTTTCCGGCGATGGTTTCCGCAGAGAGGATTTGCCCGATGATTTCCCCGGTCGTGAGGTTGCGTTTGAGGCCCAGCAGGCCGGAGGCGCAGAATTTGCAGCCGAAGGCGCAGCCCACCTGGGAGGAAACGCAGAGGGTGATGCGGTCCGCCTGTTCCCCGTTTTCCGCAGCGGCGGCGGGAATGATGACGGATTCCACCAGACTGCCGTCTTCCATTCTGGTCAGGAATTTCCGTGTGGTGTCCGCAGAGCCGTGGACTTCCACGATTTCCGGTGTGTGGAAACGGAAGTTTTCCGACAGCAGGTTTCTGAGCGCCGGGGGAAGGTTGGTCATCGCGTCAAAGGAGGTGACGCGTTTGCGCCATACCCAGTCCAGGACCTGCTGGGCACGGAATTTGGTGTGGCCGCGTTCCGTCAGGAAGGCGAGCAGCTTTTCCTCCGTCTGGGCAGTAATGAGGGGAAGAGAGGGCATGGGGTTGAACGGACCCGTTACAGCAGGGAATCCACGTAGCGGTCCCGGTTGAAGGGTTCAAAGTCTTCAGCTCCTTCCCCGGTTCCCAGAAAGGCAGGGGAGATGTGCATTTCATCCATGATGGCTACGGCCACGCCGCCTTTTCCGGAGCCATCCATCTTGGTGATAATGACGGAGTCCAGGGGAGTGGCCTTGTGGAATTCCCTGGCCTGGGCCAGGGCGTTCGCGCCCGTGGTGGCGTCCACCACCAGCAGGGTGCGGTGGGGGGCCGCTGCATCTTGCTTGGCGAGGGTGCGGCGGATTTTGGAGAGTTCCTCCATAAGGTTGTGGCGCGTGTGCAGGCGCCCCGCGGTATCGCAGATAAGGTATTGGAAGCCTTCCCGGATGGCCTGAGTGTGAGCCTCATAGCAAACGGAGGCCGGGTCCTGGTTGGGCGCTCCCTTGTAGATGGGAATTCCCAGCTTGTCCGCCCAGCTCTGGAGCTGTTCCACGGCGGCGGCACGGAAGGTGTCCGCCGCGGCCAGGAGAACGCGGGAGCCCTGTTTTTGCAGCAGGTGGCCCAGTTTGGCGGCGGAGGTGGTTTTTCCCGTGCCGTTGACGCCTACGACCAGAATGACCAGCGGCTTTCCCTCCGGAGGAGCGGGCAGGGACGGAGCGGTAGCAGGAAAGGCCTGGCGGAGGACTTCACGGGTGGCTTCCACCAGGTTTTCCGCATCCAGTCCCTTGCTTTCCCTCAGTTGGTCCGCAATGTTCATGGCGCGCCGGATGCCGATGTCCGCAGTAACCAGGTCCGCTTCCAGTTCATCCCAGTCTATCCGGGAACCGCGGGAGAATTTGGTGAAGAGTTTTTTAAAGAATCCAGCCATGGTACAGGGTAGTGGTTACGCCGGGCGTTCCGTTTTTGAGATGCCGGCCAGCACGCCGTTGACGAAGCGGGGGGATTCCGCGGAGGAGAAGCGTTCCGCCAGGCGGATGGCTTCCGAGATGACGATGGGGGCGGCCAGGTCTTTGCGGTGAAGGAGTTCGTAGGCGCCCAGGCGCAGGATGGCGCGGTCAATGGCGCTGACGCGTTCCGGAGAGTAGTTTTCCAGGGTGCCGTTGATGGCGGCGTCCAGTTCGTCCCGGCGGCGCAGAATGTCTTCTCCCAGGGCTTTGGCTTCACGGTAGAGTTCATCCGCATCCTTTCCGGCTTCCACCACTTTTTTCATTTCCGCCAGGGAGGGGCGGCCGTCCGGGTGGATGAGGCAGTTGATGCGGTCGTTGATTTCCTGGAGCTTGTTGCAGGAGGAAACAAGGGGAGCCCAGATGCCGTTGTAGGCAGGGAAGTCCTTGAGGGCATCCAGCAGGCGGCGGCGCATCTGCATCAGGGTGGTGTTGAGTTCCTGCGCGGCGTCACAGGCGGCGGAAAGCGCGCCTTTGTCATTGGAGGGGTCTTCGTACAGGTTTTTTTTCAGTTGGAGCAGGGAGGCGTTGAATTCCCCTTCCTTGACCAGCAGGTCCTGGAGCAGGTCGCGGACGGGCAGGGTGAGGGGGTCGTGCTGAAGCTTGTCCGCCGTTTCCCGCGCACGGGTGACGAAGAGGCGCAGCTTGTCCGGATAGTCCCGGGTCAGGTGGCCGGAGACGGCCTTGGCCCTGAGCTTGCAGTAGTCCCCGCGGAAGGGTTCCATCAGGATGTCCCAGATGCCTTCGTCCTGTTCCTGCTCCTCTTCCGGAGTCTGGGAGGTGGCGTAGAGGTATTGGAGGGCTGCTTGTCTGATTTGGTTGCGTGAGAGCATGGCGGTAGAGAAGAGAGAGGGAGGATGTGCCTTATTGCCGGGAGAGGGAGTTGAGGAAGAGTTCCGCCATGCGGGCTGCGGTGCGGGCCGCTTCCCGGCCGCGGTTGAGCTGGGAGGCGATGCAGCGGGCAAAGGCCTGCTTTTCATCGTTCAGGAGAAGGACTTCATGAATGACGGGCGTGGTGAATTCCAGCGCGAGCCGCATCAGGGCCTGCGTGATGGTGGACCCGATGAGGTCCGCGTGGTCCGTGCTGCCGCGCAGGATGACTCCCAGGGCCACCACGGCGTCCGGGCGTTTTTCCGGAGAGCGGGAGAGAACGGATTTGATGGTGACCGGGATTTCAAAGGCTCCCGGTACGCGGATGATTTCCAGCCGGACTGCGGGGAGCACGGCTTCCAGTTCTTCCGAGCAGTTGTCTACCAGGGCCTGGGTGTATTGCTCATTGTATTCCGAGGCGACGATGCTGATTTTGGCGCGCGTGCCCGTGGCGCGCTGGCGGCGTGGAAGTTCCGTGGACATGGAGGGATGGGATGGAGTGGGAGTTTACAGGATGTGGCCCAGCTTGCATTTTTTGGTAGCCAGGTATTTGCTGTTTTGTTCGTTGGGGGGGATGACGAGGGGAACCTGTTCCGTGATTTTAATGCCGAAGCCTTCCAGCCCCACGATTTTCCGGGGGTTGTTGGTGAGCAGGCGCAATTGGTCCGCTCCCAGGTCATGCAGAATCTGGGCGCCGATGCCGTAGTCGCGAAGGTCGTCCGGGTAGCCGAGCTTGAGGTTGGCTTCCACAGTGTCCAGCCCCTGTTCCTGGAGCTTGTAGGCCTTGAGTTTTGCCGCCAGGCCGATGCCGCGGCCTTCCTGGCGCAGGTAGAGGAGCACGCCGCCTTCCTGCGCAATGCGGCGCATGGCGGTGTGGAGCTGGCTGCCGCAGTCGCACCGGCGGGAGCCGAAGACGTCCCCCGTAAGGCATTCGCTGTGCACGCGCACCAGCGTGGGCTTGTCCGGGGAGATTTCCCCGTGCACCAGGGCCAGGTGAAGGGCTCCGTCCAGATGGGATTCATAGAGGTGGCAAATGAAGTCGCCGTAGTCCGTGGGCATCTTGACGGTTTCCACCAGGCGTATCTGCTTTTCCTTGGCCCGGCGGTATTCGATAAGCTGGGCCACGGTGCAGGCTTTCAGGCCATGTTTTTTCTGGAAGCCGCCCAGGTCGCCGGTGCGGGCCATGGTGCCGTCTTCCTTCATGATTTCACAGCAGACGCCGGCAGGCTGGAGGGCCGCCATGCGCACGAGGTCGATGGTGGCTTCCGTATGGCCGGCGCGGCGCAGCACCCCGCCGGGAACGGCTCGGAGAGGGAAGGTATGGCCTGGCTGCACAAAGTCATTGACGGTGGCCTTGGGGTCCGCCAGCGTGCGGATGGTCAGGGCGCGTTCCGCGGCGCTGATGCCCGTGGTGATGTCATGGGCCGCATCCACAGAGACGGTGAAGGCGGTGGACATGTTTTCCCGGTTGACGGAGGTCATGAGCGGGAGCTGGAGGGCGTCCGCCCGTTCCGGGGAAAGCGGGGCGCAGACGAGGCCCCTGGCGTGGGTGACCATGAAGTTGATGGCTTCCGTCGTAGCGAATTCGGCGGCAATGATGAGGTCAGCCTCGTTTTCACGACCGGGGTCGTCCGTAACGATGATCATCCGTCCCTGCCGTATTTCTTCCACGGCTTCGTCAACGGTGCAGAATTGAAGTTGGTTGTCCATAAAGGGGGTGAAAGGAGAGGAGGTTATTTTTGCTTTTTGGCCCAGGAGTCCTTAAGGGCCACGGTGCGGTTGAAGACGGCGCGTTTGCCCGGTACATGGTCCCTGCGGTCCGCCACAAAGTAGCCGAGGCGTTCAAACTGGCAGCGGAATTCAGGTTCCGCTTCAGCCAGGGATGGTTCCAGCTTGGCGTTCGTGATGACGGTCAGGGAGCTGGGATTCATGACGGAGAGGAAACCTTCTTCCGCGGCATCCGGGTTTTCTTCCGTGAAGAGGCGGTCGTAGATGCGGATTTCACCGTCCACGGCGTCCCTGGTGCTTACCCAGTGGATGGCCGCCCGGCACTGGATTCCTTCCGGAGGGTTGGAGCCGATGGTGCCGGGGATATGCTCGCAGAAGATTTCCGTGATGTTTCCGTCCGCATCCTGCCGGTAGTCCGTACAGGTGATGCAGTAGCCGCCGCGGAGGCGCACTGTGCGGCCGGGAGCCAGTCGGAAGTATTTCTTGGGCGGGTCCAGCATGAAGTCGTCCCGTTCAATCCAGACTTCCCGGGTGATGGGAAGACGGCGGGTTCCTTCCTCCGGTTTTTCCGGATTGTTCAGCACTTCCGCCATTTCCTCCGAGCCTTCCGGCAGAGTAGTGATGGTTACCTTGAGGGGATTGAGCACGGCCATGCGGCGCGGAGCGTTGGCGTTCAGGTCTTCCCTTACGCTGTATTCCAGCAGGGCCACGTCCGTGAAGCCGTTGAATTTGGTGATGCCTATGGTCTGGCAGAAGTTGCGGATGGCGGCGGGCGTGTAGCCGCGGCGGCGCATGCCGGAGACGGTGGGCATCCGGGGATCGTCCCAGCCGCTGACGTGCCCTTCCTGCACCAGCTGGAGCAGCTTGCGCTTGCTCATGACGGTGTAGGTGAGGTTGAGGCGGGCGAATTCCGTCTGGCGCGGGCGTGCCGGCACGGGGCAGTTTTCAATCACCCAGTCGTACAGGGGACGGTGGTTTTCAAATTCCAGCGTGCAGAGGGAGTGGGTGATGTGCTCGTAGGCATCCTCCAGCGGGTGGGCGAAGTCGTACATGGGATAGATGCACCATGTGCCGCCCGTGTTGTGGTGTTCCGCGAACATGATGCGGTACAGCACGGGGTCCCGCATGTTCATGTTGCTGGAGGCCATGTCTATTTTGGCGCGCAGAATGGCTTTTCCTTCCGGGATTTCCCCGTTTTTCATGGCCTGAAAGCGTGCCAGGTTTTCTTCCACGGAACGGTTCCGGTAGGGGGATTCCTGGCCGGGCACGTTCACGTTGCCGCGCTGGGCGCGTATTTCCTCCACCGTCTGTTCGTCCACGTAGGCCAGTCCCTTGTTGATGAGGGCGACGGCGCATTCGTAAAAGAAATCGAACATGTTGCTGGCAAAAAAGAGATTGTCCCCCCAGTCGAAGCCCAGCCAGCGGATGTCTTCCTGGATGCTGTCCACATATTCCTGGTCTTCCTTGCTGGGGTTGGTGTCGTCAAAGCGCAGGTGGCAGCGCGCGCCCGGAAATTCCTGGGCGATACCGAAATTGAGGCAGATGGATTTGGCATGTCCGATATGGAGGTAACCATTGGGTTCCGGAGGAAAGCGGGTTACCGGTGCCTGATGCTTGCCGGAGGCAAGGTCATCAGAAATCATATCGCGGATGAAATCTCGGCGTTCGGCAGGCTGCAATGACATGGCGAAAATTCTACTACCAAATTTCCTTCTCTGCAAGCGTGTTCACTCGGAATGACATGGGGAGGAATACGGCGGATAAAGAGAGTTTTTTATCTTTTCCCGGAAGGCACCGGTTATAAAATTTAAATAATTTATATATAGGAATGTTTGGGAATGTGGATTTCTGATGAAGGTTGGCTAAAAAATCCCCAGTCTTTTACTAGGAAAAAATGTTGTCGGCCGCTTCGCCTTGTGTTCAAGGTTCTGAGGAATGGTTGTCAGTTATAGAATATTTTAAATGTAAGATACCTAGGTTAAATTTAAAGTTCAGGAAAAAAGAGGTGGAACAGGATGGTTCGGGAAAGCGGCTGAGCTGGAGTTCAATGGGACATCCTTGAAAATTTATGCAGAATAACCGGCAAAAGGAAAGTTTGAAAGACAGGTATTGCAAAAGAATCAAAAACGTGCATATTGAACTCCGGTGAATCTGAATTGTCCACAGTGCAAACGACATATCAATGTTCCTTCCGCTGCGGAGGGTTCCATGGTGAATTGCAGCAAATGCGGCCATGAGTTTCTTTGCGACAGGGAAAAGCTGATCCCCAAGAAGCCTTTTGCCAGGGCGAAGAAGGCCGTTACCGTGCATACCCCCAAAGACCGCCGGGAGGCCATTCAGAGCGCCTTGATGGAAACGGGGCTGATTCAACTGATGTGCCTTTGCGCCTCCCTGGTCATCGCCGCCGGCTGCGTCTGGCTTTTTTACAATGCCTCTTCCGAGATGGACGGGACCTTTTTCCTTTCCATGCTGCAGCAGCCTCAGCAAAAGGCGTTCGCCCTGTTTTTCGCCTGTCTTGCGGGGGGCTTGATGGCCTGCGCCGGACGCAGGCACAAGATTGTTTTCATTTTGCTGGGCTTTCTGGTGGCGGGGGGCATTGCCTCCCTGCCTTTCGTGTATCCGGTCAAAATGAATCCCTCCCTGCTCGGCGGGAAGGAAGCGGTCGCCCAGGCTGAGGAGGAGGAAGGCGTCTCCGGCTTTACCAGCATGAGCCTGGAACAACTGGCCGAACAGAACGCTTCCGTTCAGAATTACGGGGAAGGGGATTTGAAGCCCCTGTTTGCCGCCATTGACCGGAAAGAGGCCCAGGGTGTTCTGGGCGTGTGGGTGGTCGGGGTGAATGCGGCCAACCGGGACATGGTGAAGGCGTATTTGAAGAGGATGGCCCAGTCTGAAGACGAGCCGATTTTTTATGACCGCAAAGGCACGGGCGGCGGCTTGTTCGTTATTACTCCTACTCCCATCACGTTTAAGGAGTTTGTGGACGTGGTAGCCAAGATGGGGAACGTGACTTTGCAGGACAAGGAGCATTTCTTTGTGGAAGTGGTTCTGAACCGGGACAAGTTTGAAGCGCGCCCGGCTTCCGCCGCGTTGCAGGATGAACGCCACCAGTATTTCGTACTGGCCAATTTGAAGGAATTGTCCTGTCTGGACATCCGGCGCGTGATTGCCGCGGCAAAGCGTCTGGCTTCCGTGAAGCCGGACAAGATGCGCCATGAAGTTTCCGCCAAGCTGGTGGAGCTTCTCCGGGAGCCGTGGGGGCGTGATGCGGAGTATGTGACCGCTTTGGCTTCCGCCCTCGTCGTGTGGGCGGAGCCGGATAACACGGAGGCGCAGCGCGTGGTTTACTATGTGGCTACGGAGTTGAAGAAGGCGGACTGCGAGATTCCTGCCTCTCTGGTCAGGTTTTTGCTGCACGGTCCGGAGAAGAAGAGCTTTGCGCTGCTTCTGGATGAATGGAAAAAGGATCCCCAGAAGTGGGAGGACGAGTGCAAGGCCGTCGGTCCCACCGGGGAAGCCGACATTATCCGGCTGATGAACGAGTCGGACGATTTTGTGCTGAAACGTTCCGCCGCCCGTATTCTTGGGGAAATCGGTTCGGAGGCTTCCCTGTCCGCGCTAAAGGCTTTCACCCATGACGCCGACAACGAATTGCGCCTGTGCGCGGAGCTGTCCGTAAACCTGATTGAAAAGCGGCTGGGGATAGATTCTTCCGCGAAGAACCCCCAGTAGGGACGGCATCCGTTTCCGGAAGAGGGCGGGAGGTTTTTTATGCCCGGTCTGATTGGGACGCGTCGCACCGCTCTTTTTTCAGCTGAATGGTTCACGGGGCCGGAGGGAAGGCGGCCGCGTTTTTTTCTTTTGCGGCTGTTTTTTCATGAAGATGCGGGGAAAATGGCAAGAGGTGTTTTTGGAGTCATTTTAAACGATCTTCCTTTCCTGTACGGCTTCCTAGTTGTTTCTTTTGTGATATTTTTACCATTTGGGCGCATTTGAGGGGAGGAAAGTTGTTTTTGTCCCGGAAGCGTCTCTTTTTTGGTTGCGGAGAAAAGCCAATTTACTAGAATGCAACGACCATGACAGACCAAGAAAACATGAAGGCCGCCGTTCCGGATGCGGCCAGGCGATACATGCGCTACCTCCTCATCATGGCCGGTTTGGGCGGCCTGCTCTACGGTGTGGACGTCGGCGTGATTGCTGCGGCGCTCCCCTACATTGAGCAGACGGCTGGTTTCAATCCCTCCCAGCTTTCCCAGGTGGTGGCGGCCGTGCTGTTCGGCAGCGTGCTTTCTTCCCTGTTTGCCGGGTATCTGGCGGACAAGTTGGGACGCAAGGCGCTGATTACCGTAGCCGCCGCCCTGTTCACGGTGAGTATTCCCGTGATCTGCCTGTCCCAGGAAGTGTTCGGCATCATGCTGCTGGGCCGTATTCTCCAGGGCGCCAGCGCTGGTATTGTAGGCGTGGTGGTTCCCCTGTACCTGGCTGAGTGTTTGAGCGCGGAATCCCGTGGCAAAGGGACGGGGATGTTCCAGTTCCTGCTGACGGTGGGCCTGGTGTTCGCCGCCGTAGTCGGTCTGCTTGCCGCCAGTTATGTGGGCGGCGTGGAAAATTCCGGCGCGAGCGAGGAAACGCTGACTTCCGCCAAGATTTTTGCGTGGCAGGCCATTTTCTGGGTTTGCGCCGTTCCCGGCCTTTTCCTGTTTTTCGGTTCCTTCCGTTTGAGTGAATCCCCCCGCTACCTGTTCCGCCGCGGCCGCAAGGATGAAGCCATGGCCGTGCTGGTGCGCAGTTATGGAGATGTGCGCGCCAAGGAGGTGTTTGATGAAATGGTCCACATTGAAGAGGAAGAGAAGCAGAAGGCTGAAGAGCTCAAGAAGCAGAGTTCTTCCGGTGAATCCCTTCTTCAGCGCAAGTATGTGTATCCCTTTGTTCTGGCGGTCCTCGTCCTGGCGTTTACGCAGGCCACGGGTATCAACTCCGTGCTGAATTACTCCGTGAAGGTGTTCCAGCAGGCCGGCCTGGAAGGCACCACCGCCAACTGGGCGGACTTCACCATCAAGGTGGTGAACTGCTTGATGACCATCGTCGCCATGATCCTGGTGGACCGCAAGGGCCGCAAGTTCCTGCTCAAGATCGGCACTGCCGGCATTGTGGTGGGTCTGCTCGGCACCGGGTTCCTGTTCAATAATGTGGAAAAAGCCCGCAAGGACGTGACCACGGACGTGGCCGCCCTGCTGGCCGCCCAGAGCCCTTCCGTCCAGAAGGAGTTTGACCAGGGCAAGGACGTAGGCTCCATCCGCACGCTGCAGCTGGAACGCACGCCCGATTCCCCCTTCGTCAAGAACCTGCTTGCCAAGAACGGCATGGGCGACAAGGACATCAACAGGATGCAGCTCATCATCACCTATGACCAGCCGGAAGCCAATCCCGCCTGGTACCAGTTCCTGATGGGTTCTTCCACCCAGCTTTCCGTGGTGGAATTTTCCGAGCTGACCAAGGATGCCAAGGATATCAAGAAGGAAGAGGACAAGGCTTCCCTGGCCGTGATCAAGGCCGTTCCGGATTCCACCAACAAGATGGTGGTGAACGGCAAGGACGGCTATGCCATGAAGCCCGTTTCCATCCTGAAGGCGGAACTGGGCGAGAAGCCGGATACCTCCATGGGCTGGGGCGTGACCGCCTTCTTCATCATCTTCATCGCGTTTTATGCCACTGGCCCCGGCGTGTGCGTCTGGCTGGCCCTGTCCGAACTGATGCCCGCCCGCATCCGTTCCAACGGCATGGCGATTGCGCTGCTGATCAACCAGCTTGTTTCCACGATCATTGCCGGTTCCTTCCTTCCGTGGGTGGGAAGCTGCGGCTATTCCGGCGTGTTCTTTACGCTGGGCGGCATTACGGTGCTGTACTTCATTACGGTGACCTTCTTCCTGCCTGAAACCAAGGGCCGTTCCCTGGAGGAAATCGAAGGCTACTTCACAACAGGCAAGATGCCGGAAGATCTCAAGATGATCGGTGAAGGCATTGAAGCGGAAGAATAATCTTCCCTCCTGTGGTTTTCAAAGCCGCCTCCCCGTCCGGGGGGCGGCTTTTTCATGTTCCGCCAGAGGAAAATGTTTGCTCCATGGCTCCGGAAACCTGGCTGTTCCGGGCTTCCGGCATTTCCGGAAGGAGCATGCCGGGCGTGTTTAAAGACCGGAAGAGGCGGCTTGCGTAAGGTCTCTTTTGTACCGGAGAGGTCCGGGGATGAATCCAGGAACGAGCAGGCCAAGGCTCTGCTGCGGCTCGCTTGAAAGACCCATGGCGGACGGGAACGGCCAGACCCCTTTTTCCGCTTTCACTGGAAAGGAAGATGGCGCTACTCGGTACGCGGTGCTTTTTTCTGTTTGGCCTGCCAGTCTTTAATGGCTTCCGCAATGGGGGGATACCCGTTTTTTATGTGGAAGTCATAGGCGGTCTGGCCGTCATCGTTGCGAAGGGCGGGATTGGCGCCGTTGTCCATGAGGCAAACGGCTATCTCCGGAGAGTTGCAGGCCATCAGCGGCGTCAGGCCGTCCACGTCCGGCTGGTTGGGGTCCGCTCCCGCCTTGATGAGAAGTTCAATGAGGGGGATGAGGCGTTCCGCCGGTTTTTCCTTGGTGCAGACCAGATGCAGGGGGGACTGCTTGCTTTCAAAGAAGCGTTCGTTGACGTCGCAGCCTGCCTTGATGAGCCGTTCGTAAATGGCAGGGGAAAGGCTGAGGAAGCCGACTCCGCGCGCCTGGGCGTTTAACCTGCGCTTGAGGTCCGGAGAACCGGCGTCCAGCAGGGCCAGGGCTATTTTTTCCTGTCCCGGATCAGAGTCATTGAGGGCGGCGGAGTACATGAACGGGGTGACGCCCCACGGTCCCGGCTGGTCCGGGTCGGCCCCGTGCTTGAGCAGGGACTGCACCAGCGGCAGCCTGTCTTCCGCCGTGGAGTTCATGTAAAGGCCCGAGAGGCAGGCCCAGGTGAGGGGGGTGTCTCCCGGTTCCTTAGTGCCGTCATGCATGAAGATGGATTGGGCGTTGACGGGAGCGCCCGCTTCTATCATCCGGATGGCCAGTTGATTCAATCCCAGGGCAATGCAGAGGTGCAGGGGCGTGTTGCGGTCCGGAGCCTGAAGCATGAGGTTGCCAGTCTCCCGGAATTGCTCCAGCATCCGGTAGCACTGGAGGATGGAGTGGAATTCCTGTTGAGCCTCTCCGGCGAACATGATTTCCAGGGGCCAGGAGTCGTGCAGGAAGCGGAGGGTAAGTCCCAGCAGCTTTTCATTTGCCGCTTGGATTTCCTGTTTTTCCGCTTCCGTGAGCTGGATCGTCCTTTCCTCCGCATCCGCCAGGGGGGCGGCTGCGACGGCTGCTGCGGACAGAAGCAGCATGGACCCTGTCATTTGTCTCATGGCATCCTTATAGGGGAAGGAAAGTGGCCTGTCACTTCAAATAAGGGGCATTATCCCAGTTTGGAGAGGCTGACATGGACTGCTTCCACCGTACGGTCAATGTCTTCTTCCGTATGGGCCGTAGAGATGAAGCCCGTTTCATACGGGGAGGGGGCAAAGTAGACGCCCTGTTCCAGCATGTTCCAGAAGAAGGGTTTGAAGAGTTCCTTGGAGGCTTTTTGCGCGGAGTCCAGGTCATAGACTTCCTGCTCCGTGAAGAAGAGGCAGAACATGGAGCCTGCGCGGTGGAAGGTGTAGTTCCTGCCGTGCTTCCGGATGGCCTCGCGGATGCCTTCTTCCAGACGCGCGCCGAGCTGTTCCAGGCGGTCGTAGGCGTTTCCGTCCAGGAGCTCCCGGAGCTGGGCAAGGCCCGCCGCCATGGCGACGGGGTTGCCGGAGAGGGTGCCCGCCTGGTACACGGGGCCGATCGGGGAGAGGCAGTCCATGATTTCCGCACGGCCTCCAAAGGCCCCCACGGGGAGGCCGCCGCCGATGACCTTTCCCATGCAGGTGAGGTCCGGAGTGATGCCGTGAAGCTGCTGCACGCCGCCGGGCGCGACGCGGAAGCCCGTCATGACTTCGTCAAAGATGAGCAGGGAATCGTGCCGGAGCGTGATTTCCCGCAGAAAATGGAGAAAATCGTTCTGCGGGAAGTAAAGCCCTGCGTTGGCCGGGAAGGGCTCCAGGATGACGGCGGCGATGTCGCTCCCATGGAGTTCAAAGGCTTTTTTCACCGCTTCCCGGTCGTTGTAGGGCACCGTAATGGTGAGCTGGGTCATTTCCCTGGGTACGCCTGCGCTGTCCGGTTCTCCGAAGGTGAGCGCCCCGGAGCCCGCCGCCACCAGCAGGGAGTCCACATGGCCGTGGTAGCAGCCGATGAATTTGATGATTTTGCGGCGTCCGGTGTAGCCGCGCGCCAGCCTGATGGCGGACATGGTCGCTTCCGTTCCGGAGTTGACCATGCGCACTTTTTCCACGGAGGGCACCATGCCCGTAATCATTTCCGCCATGTCCACCTCCGCCGGCGCGGGGATGCCGTAGCCCAGCCCCCTGTCCACGGCGGCATGGACGGCGTTCAGAACGGTCTGCGGAGCGTGGCCCAGAATGGCCGGGCCCCAGGTGCCGATGTAGTCAATGAGCTGGCGTCCGTCCGCGTCAGTGATGTAGGCTCCCTTGGCGGATTGGACAAAGAAAGGGTCGCCGTCCACGTTGCGGAAGGCTCTGACGGGGGAGTTGACGCCGCCGGGGATGACGGCGCGCGCGCGGGAGAAGAGCTGGGCGGATTGATTCATGTGCTGAGGGAAGCAAAAAGGGCAAACCTTGAGAAAGGGTTGCCCTCATTGAAATGGGTTCTATTCCCGAACCAATACTGATTTAAGCTTCAGGAGCGGAAGCGGGAGCTTCAGCGGTTTCGGGAGCGGCTTCTTCGCTCTTGTTGCTGTAACGCCATTTTACCTTGTTGCGCTTGCTGGCGGAACGGGCCTTGCGGCGGCGTTCGTCCATCGGGGTTTCAAAGGCGCGGCGGCGGCGCATTTCATCCAGAATGCCTTCAACATCCAGTTTTGTTTTGAGGCGCTTAAGAGCGCGGTCGATAGGTTCACCTTTTCTTACGGTAACTTCACGCATGATTTGTTTTCCTTTTTCTATTCGTCCGGGAACGGGAGACAATACGTAGTGCTTTCCTGCTTACAGGTCAAGATTTTTATCATGGCTGACCCATTTTTTGCCTCTGAAAGAAGGGTTCCGGTGCCCGGGGCGGAGGGGACAGCCTGTCTTGCGCCGTTTTCCGGCTCCGGAACGGGCTTCAACTGTCCTTGCCTTACGGTATGGGGCATGGTAGAAAGGAACGTCTCCCATGAATCGGCTGCATACATTGATTGACGGATTTCCCCGCGTGCGGATTCTCTGCATCGGTGACGTAATGCTGGACAAGTTTCTGTACGGGAGCGTCAGCCGGATTTCCCCGGAGGCTCCGGTTCCCATCATGAAGATGGACCGGGAGACGCGCATGCTGGGCGGCGCGGGCAACGTGGTGACCAACCTGTGCGCACTGGGATGCCGCACCACCTTCGTCAGCGTGGTGGGGAATGACGGCCATGGACGGCAGGTAAGGCGTTTTCTGGAAGAGACGTGCTGCGTTCCGGAGCTGGTGGAGTGCGAAGGGTATGAGACGACCGTGAAGGTCCGTTTTGTGGCGGGGAAGCACCATTTGCTGAGGGCGGACCAGGAACAGCCGCTGCGGATGGTTCCGGAGCTGGCCTCCCGTTTTCTGGAACGGGTGGACGCCTGCCTGCCGGAGGCCGACCTTGTTCTTTTGTCCGATTACGGGAAAGGGCTGTTTGACGGGCAGACAACCCCTGACGTGATCGCCCGGTGCTGTGCGGCGGGCAAGTCCGTGATTGTGGATCCGAAGGGTTCGGATTACTCCCGTTACAAGGGGGCCACGCTGGTGAAGCCCAATATGAAGGAGTTCCAGGAGGCGACCGGGGTGACGCTGAATCCTTCCGCGACAGGCTGGGAAAGGGATGCCATCGCAGGGGCGCAACGGCTGTTTTCCGAGTTCGGCATTGAGAATTTGCTCGTCACCCTGAGCGAGCACGGCATGATTTTCATTCCTTCCTCCAATCCTTCCGATTTTGTCTGCATTCCCACGGAGGCCCGTGAGGTTTTTGACGTGTCCGGAGCGGGGGATACCTCCCTCGCCAGCCTGGGCGCGGCGCTGGCGGCCGGAGCTACGGTGCCGGAGGCCCTGGTGGTGTCCAACGTGGCCGCCGGAATCGTGGTGGGCAAGTTCGGAACGGCCAGCGTGACCGGAGCGGAGCTGAAGAAGGCGCTGGAGGAGAAGGCCCTCAAGGCATCCTCCTGGCATCACCGGAACAATATTCTGACGCCGGAAGCCGCGGCGGAGCTGGCGGAGCGTTTCCGACGGGAGAAGAAGGTGGTGGGGTTTACAAACGGTTGTTTTGACCTGCTGCACCTGGGGCACCTGCATTCCTTCATGAAGGCGCGGGAAGCGTGCGACGTGCTTTTCGTGGGGCTGAATACGGACGCCTCCATCAAGCGGTTGAAGGGAGAGGACAGGCCGATCAATAATGAGGAGATGCGTTCCCTGCTGCTGGCCTCCCTGGATTTTATCGATTACGTGGTGCCGTTTGACGAGGATACGGCGCTGCCGTTGATTGAGAAGTTGCGCCCGGACGTGATCGCCAAGGAGGGCTATCCTCTGGAACGCTGGCCGGAAGGGCAGTACGTCACATCTTACGGGGGACAGGCTCTTGAGCTTCCCCGCCTGGAGGGCTTTTCCTCCACCAATATCATCAACCGCATGAAGAACAGTCCGGAATGAGCGAGTACATCAGGAATCAGATTTTAGGAATAGCGGATAATTTCAAGGCTCTGGCCGCCATGGCCGGAGAGATTGAACAGGTCGCCCGCGTCTGCGCGGATACCCTCAAGGCCGGGAACAAGATCATGTTCTGCGGCAACGGAGGCTCCGCCGCGGATTCCCAGCACCTGGCCGCCGAGCTGGTGGGCCGCTACAAGCTGAACCGTCCCGCCATGAATGCGCTGGCCCTGACGGTGGATACTTCCATCCTGACCGCCGTAGGGAATGATTACGGGTATGAAACGGTCTTTTCCAGGCAATTGCAGGGATTAGGCCGTTCCGGTGACCTGTTGGTGGGGCTTTCCACGAGTGGCAATAGCCAGAACATCGTCCTGGCGATGGAGCTGGCGCGCCGCATGGGCGTCAGGACCGTGGCCCTGACGGGCCAGGGCGGCGGGGAGATGAAAACCGTGGCGGATTTCTGCATTGCCGTTCCTTCCGATGCCACGAACAATATCCAGGAGATGCACATTGCCGTGGGCCATCTGGTCTGCGAGCTGGTTGAGCAGGAAATGTATGGCAGCTAAGGCTCTGTTTCTGGACCGGGACGGCGTGGTCAATGTGGACGGCGGCTACGTGCACCGCATTGAGGATTTTCAGCTGGTTCCCGGTATTCTGGACCTTTGCCGCCGGGCGAAGGAGAAGGGGTATCTGGTGCTGGTGGTGACCAACCAGTCCGGCATAGGCCGCGGCATGTTTACGGAAGGGGATTTCACCCGGCTGACGGAGCATATGAAAGGCGCGTTCAGCGCCGCCGGAGCGGAGATAGCGGATGTGTTCCACTGTCCCAGCGTGGATGACGGCCATCCTGACCGGAAGCCGAATCCCGGCCTGTTTTTGAAAGCCGCCGCCGCCCATGGACTGGATATGGCGGCTTGCGTGTCCGTGGGTGACCGGGAGCGAGACATTCGCGCTGCGCTTGCCGCCGGAGTGGGGCGGAATTTCCTTTTTTCCGCGGAAGATGTCCCGACTCTCGCCACAGCCCGTGTGGAGGCGTTGGAAGAAGTAGCGGCGTGGCTGTAAGCTTGGGAGTGATTGCTCAGGACTGCCCTGTCAGCCCTCCCCGTGTTCCGGCCGCCGGGATGTAATGATGGATGTTCCTGCTTCAAAAAGAAAGCTTTACAAGGGAATGAATATTTCTTATCTATCCAATAGGATGAAACCCTTGCTACCCCTGTTATTGATTGCGTTGTTTCCTGGCCTGTGCGCCGCTGCCAAAACCGCAGAGCCGGCCATGCCCGAGCGGCTGGAAAAAAGAGAAGCGGCCACCCGCATTACCTATCAGGGCGGAGACGGCTCCAGCTTTGAGAAGGCCGTCGTGATTGCCGGAGCGAAAAGTTCGATGGATGGCGTTCCTGCCGAACGGAAATGGCTCAAGAAGAAGTACGGAAATTACGAAAAGCTCAAGCAGGCGCTCGTCAAGGAAGGAGGCAAGTATTATGACCTGGTCACGATCAGGACGAAAAAAGGCAAGGAGCTGGTCGTCTATTTCGATATTTCCGGATTCTTCAATCGTGAAGAATAGGGGAGGCCGTTCTTTTGCAACTCTTGATGGCGTGCCGTCCCCGGCTGTCTGCCCGGTCGTTCCCGTGTTTTAGCACATTCCCGCTTTTCCCGTCCCGGGAGCTGCTCCTCCAGCGGCGGCCGTCGCGATGTGGAACCGGGCATGAAGGAGGGAAACGGAGAGCCGGGTTGGGAATCCGGCGGTGTTTGCGGGAACAACCGGATTCCTGAATGACTTATCCCCGGAAGAGGCAACTTCCCGAATGGGGCGAAGTAATTTGACATACGGGGAGCGCCCTGTTAGAAGTGGGGCGATTGGTCCGTAGTTTCGTGGACTTGTCCTGTACAGGCTTTTTACTTTTGCACATATGAACTTGATTTCCTTCCGATCCATGATGGCGGTTACGGCGCTGGGAGCCGGCCTTGCCCTTCCGGTGTTCGCCCAGTCCTCTTCTCCGGCCTCTTCCTCCGCGCCTGCGGCCTCCCGCGCCAAAAAAACGGCCAAGATGCCGGTGTATCCCATCCCGCAGAAGATGACCAGGAGCGGCGGTTCCGTGACGGTTCCGGCCCTGAAGCTGTCGGGAGCGCGGGACGAACCTACCGTGAATGCGCTGAAGAGCATGTTTTCCATCGCTCCGAACGGGCTGCCCGTGCAGATGTCCATCATCAAGGGAAGCAAAAAGGCCGCCGGGAATGTTCCGCAGAAGGCCGGGGCTTATTCCCTGAGCGTCACGCAGCAGGGCATCCGGATGACGGGCTATGACGACGAAGGCCTGTTTTACGCGGCCCAGACGCTGCTTCAACTGGCGGAGAAGACTCCTTCCGGCGTAACGGTGCCTGTGGTGGAGGTTCTGGACTGGCCGGACGTTCCCTTCCGCGGCACCATTGAAGGCTTTTACGGCCTGCCCTGGGGGCAGGAAGGACGCATCAGCCAGTTCAAGTTTTACGGGAAGTACAAGATGAATACTTACATCTACGGCCCGAAGGACGACGTGTTCCACGGTTTTTCCAAGCGTTGGCGCGAGCCGTATCCCGCGGACATGGCGAAGGACCTGAAAGAGCTGGTGAAGGTCGCGAAGCAGAACAAGGTGAATTTTGTCTGGGCGGTGCACCCCGGAGCGGACATTCACTGGGGGGAGGCGGACCGGAAAGCCGCCGTGAAGAAGTTTGAGATGATGTATGACCTGGGGTTCCGCTCCTTTGCCGTGTTTTTTGACGACATCGGCGGGGAGGGCGCCAAACCGGAAGGCCAGGTGGAGTTCCTGAATTACCTGAACAAGGAGTTTATCCACAAGAAGCCAGACGTGACTCCGCTGATCGTGTGCCCCACGGCGTATTCCGGCGGAGGTGGCCGCTACCACGAGGTGATGGGGGAACATCTGGACAAGGACATCGGCATCATGTGGACCGGGTCCAGCATCGTGAGCGATATCCGGACCCCGGCCTTGAAGGGGATCAACAAGTATTTGCAGCGGCCGGCGTTCATCTGGTGGAATTTCCCGGTGACGGATTACGTGCGCCACGCCCTGTTCCTGGGGCGCACCTATGGCGTGGATGCGGACGCGATGCCGTTCATGCAGGGGTTTGCTTCCAATCCGATGGACAAGCCGGAGGCCTCCAAGATTTCCCTGTTCAGCGTGGCTAACATGACCTGGAATGCCAAGGCCTATGATTCCGACAAGACATGGAAGGACAGCATCCGGATTTTGTTCCCCGGCTGTGCCTCCGCCATGCAGACGTTTGCCGACCATAACAGCGACGGGGGGCCCAGCGGGCACAATTACCGCAAGGAGGAGTCCGTAGAGATTGCCCCCGTGGTGGAGCAGGTGCTGGAATTGTGCCGCCGCGGCGCCAAGGTGTCTGAAAGCAAGGCGTTTGACCGCCTGAAGGCCGAGTTTGCGAAGATGGCCCAGGCTCCGGACATGATCCGGGCGAAATCGAACAATCCCGCTTTCGTCGCAGAGGTAGAGCCGTGGCTCATCCAGTTCGAGTCCCTGGGCAAAGCTGGAATGAACAGCATGCAGATGATTGAGGCCACGGAGGCGGGAAATGCCTCCGGAGCGCTGAATTACGCCATGGAGGCCGCCTGCCTGCTTGCCGAGATGCAGCGTTACAGCAAGGAGATCAGCAAGGCCATCAACAAGCACGTGACGGAGGTGACCAAGAAAAATTCCCCGTGGCAGACCGCCGTCAAGCCGTCCGAACTGGTGATGGCCCCTGCCGTGCGGGAGCTGCTGGACATGGGGTCCACCCCCGTGCTTTCCCGTGTGAGCGGACAGGCCGTTGGCCGTGTGAAGCCTTATGTTTCCACCAAGTCCAAGGGAGGGATCGAGAAGATGCTGGATGACGATCCCGAGTCCTTCTATTATTGCAAGGAGGTCCAGAAGAAGGGCGACTTTTTCGGCGTGGACCTGGGCGCTCCGCGGGAGATACGCACCGTTTCCATCGTGATGGGCCGCAATGATTCCGATACGGATGCCGTGAACAAGGGCCAGCTTGAGGTATCCATGGACGGGCAGTCCTGGTCGCCCCTGATGCCGGAGTCCAGCGGGCTTCGCGTGGAGTACCAGGGAAATGGCAAGAAGGGCCGTTTTGTACGCTACCGTGCTACGGCGCAGGGTGTTCCGGGCGGGAAGTCCGACGTGTGGACGGCCATCCGGGATTTCAAGGTGAATGCCCCCGCCGCTCCTTCCGTGCTGACGGACGCTCCGGCGTTCAAGACTGCTGTGGTTGAAGCCGGGGACAAGGATATTTCCCTGAAGCGCATCATGGAGGTGCATCCCCTGCCGCCGAAGAAGTCCCTGGGGCTTCAAATTCCGGCGGGAGCATCCGTGGAGTCCGCCTCCGTCAATTTGAAGACGCCGGACATGAAGTGGGCCAAATTGTACATTTCCATGGACGGAAAGTCCTGGACGGAGGTTCCGTTGAAGGCGGACGGTTCTGCGGAGATTGGCGGCGTGATCAAAGGCATCAGGCTGTTGAACGCCGGATCCTCCCCACAGGAGGTGACCCTGGAAGAGTTCAAGCTGAATCTTGCCAACAAGGGAGGAAAGTCTGCCGACAACGGAGCCGCCGGGGATTTCAACCTGGCTACGTTCCTCCCGGTGGAGCTGTCTCCGGAGAAGGTGGAGATTCCCTGTGATTCCCCCCGTGCGAATTCCGCCATTGTCCTGTCCGACGGTAAGGAAGCTTCCGTGCTGGCCTGCGGGGCCGACGGACGGTGGGTTCCCGTGGGCAATTTGGCCAAGGGCAGGAAGGTGAATACGTTCAGCCTGAAGTCCGTCAAGAAGCCGGTGAAGGCCCTTGGCCTGACCGGGAAGAAGGGAAGCTCCGTGAATATTTTTGAAGTGATCTGGAAGTAACGGGTTCCGCCGGGGGCTGCCGCATGCGGCAGTCTTCCGCGGGGCGATGCCCGTTGACCCTGGGGCGGCTGTTTCCTCCATGGAATGGCCGCCCCGGCTTTTTTCAGTTCCTGGTTTGCCGGGAGGCGCGTTTTTCCGCCAGGTGCATGCAGCCGAGGACGAGGGCGATGATGACCAGCGGACCCAGGATGTCCGCATACCCCACCATGCCCGTGTTCACAGGGGCCACGCAGAGCAGAAACCACCAGCCCAGGGCCAGCAGGCGGAGCAGGGGCGGAGCTCCGTTGCCGGAGAGGAAGACGTAGATGACGAGGGCCCATAGCTGCGGGAAACGGGGCAGCGTGACCAGCCATTCCCGGTGGTCCCCGCCGGGCCAGACAAGCGTGCCGTAGGGGCCGGCTGCGGGGAGGTCGCCCCACATGGCTCCCGCGGGAAGCGCCAGGTTCATCAGCAGGTTCAGGAGCAGTCCCGCATAAACGGCGATCATCAGGGCCCTCCATTGGGCGCCCGTACGCACCGCCAGGAACAGGAAAGCGGGCACCAGCAGGAAAGGCGTCAGTTCCAGCGCTCCCATCCAGGCGGGGAGGACGGTGCCTATTTCAGCGTAGCGGTCCGCGCCCTGCGGAACGGCGGAAAGAAGAGCCCAGTACAGGAGCATCAGGAGAATGCAGCGGTACCTGGCGCCCCGGCCCACCGGGCGTTCCTCATCCGGAGGAAGGCCCAGCCATGCTCCGGAATGGGGCTGGTTGGAGGGGTACTGCATGGCGGGTTGGGAATGGAGCCTTTTGTAACGGGAATAGGCGGCTTTGTCAATAAAGCCCGGTTCAGGTCCGGAACCGGGATTGTTTTTCAACAAAATGGGCATTCCTGCTGTCCACATTGTGACAAAGTTGTTGCCATCGGATTCTTGCCGCGGGCGGCTTCTTCTGCTAGTCGGTGCCTGAAAGGGCGCGGAAAAATGGCTGTGCCCCAGTAACTCATTCCTTTTGATTATGTCCCATTCCAGATTCCTGACGATTTTACCGGCCCTGTTTTTCTGCCTGCTGGCTGTTTCCTGCGGAAAGAAGGAGAAGGATGATCCGAACGTCATTGAATTGAACTTCGGCCATTTTCCCAACGTGACGCATGTGCAGGGCCTGGTGGCACACCATTTTTCCCGGCAGGGGAAGGGGTGGTTTGAGGAACGGCTCAAGGAGGCCACCGGAAAGGACGTCAGGATCAACTGGTACGTGTACAATGCGGGGCCCAGCGCCATGGAGGCCGTGTTTGCCCGCTCCATTGAACTGGCTTACGTGGGACCAAGCCCGGCCATCAATGCGTTTGTGCGTTCCCGCGGGGATGATATCAGGATGATTGCCGGGGCCGTGGAAGGAGGCGCCGCCCTGGTGGTTCCGGAGGATTCCACCCTGAAGGAGCCTGCTGATTTCCGCGGCAAAGTGATCGCCACTCCCCAGCTGGGGAATACGCAGGATGTTTCCGCCCGCGCCTGGTTTTCCCGCGGCGGCCTGCACGTGACGCAGCGCGGCGGGGACGTGACGATTCTGCCCACCCCCAATCCGGAGCAGCTCAGCCTGTTCCGGCAGGGCAAGCTGGACGGCGTGTGGACGGTGGAGCCGTGGGTGAGCCGCCTGGTGATGACGGCGGGGGGAAAGGTGCTGGTGGACGAGAAGGAGTCCATCGCCACCGTGCTGGTATGCGGAGCGGATTTCCTCAAGGAGAAGCCGGAGGTGGCGAAGGCCCTGGTGCAGGCGCATGAAGAGCTGAATGAATGGATAAGGCAGCATCCGGAGGAGGCCCGGGCGATCGTGGTCAAGGAACTGGAGGAGCTGACCCATTCCAGGATAGACCCGGCGTTGATTGCGGAGGCCTGGAAGAGCATCGTCATGAAGGACAGGATTTCCATTCCCAAGCTCCAGCAGTTTGTGCGGGACGCCCATGAGGCCGGTTTCATGAAAGAGGTTCCGGACGTGGGCGGCCTGGTGGTGCCGGAGGCGGCGGAGGAACAGTTGACCATGGTGAAGGAGGCTGCCGGAAGATGATTGTGGGTGAAGAACATTGCGGCCCCGGAGGGTGCAAGCTCCGCATTGCCGGAGTGAGCAAGGTGTTTGACGGGCGGCGCGGAAAGGTGGTGGCGCTGGAGGGCATCAATTTGAATATCAGGGGCGGCGAGTTCGTCTGCCTGGTGGGGGCCAGCGGCTGCGGAAAGACTTCCCTGCTGAATATCATCGCCGGGCTGGAATTTCCCACTTCCGGGGTGGTTGAGCTGGACGGGGTTCCCGTGACGGGGCCCGGACGGGACCGCACCGTGATGTTCCAGGAGTCCGCCCTGTTTCCGTGGCTGGACGTGATGGGGAACGTAATGTTCGGCCTGAAGCTGACGCCCGGCCTGACGCGGGGGGACCGGCTCGCCATTGCGGAGAAGAATCTGGAGCTGGTAGGGCTGAAGGAATGCGCGCATTCCCATATTCATGAACTTTCCGGTGGGATGAAGCAGCGCGTGGCGCTTGCCCGCGCCCTGGCTACCAGCCCCCGCATCCTGCTGATGGACGAACCTTTTGCCGCCCTGGACGCCATGACCCGCGAACAGCTTTACCAGGATATTCAGGATATCCATTTCCGTTGCGGCATGACGATCATTTTCGTCACGCACAATATGCGCGAGGCCGTGTGCCTGGGGGACCGCGTGGTGCTGTTTACTCCGCATCCGGGCCGGGTCTGTGAGGAGTATTTCGTGGACCTCCCCCATCCCAGGGATATCAACAGCCGCGATCTGGCGCAGTTGTCATCCCGCATCACCCGTGATTTGAAAGGAGCCATGGCATGAACAGGAACAAATGGTCCAAGTGGGGAGCCCATGCCTGCTCGCTCGTGTTTTTCATTCTCGTGATCTGGTTGTGGCAGTATTTGAGCGACCAGAAGGTCTGGAAGCCCTATTTGTTTCCCTCTCCGCTGGAGGTGTGGGAGTATTTATGCTCCTCCTTCCTGGACGGATCTCTGGAGGAAGCTTCATGGATTACTGTGAAGAGGCTGGTGATGGGGTATGGAATAGGCCTGGTGATGGGGATTCCCCTGGGCATGCTGTGTTCCCGCTTCCAGCTCATGCAGAATACCCTGGGCCTCGTTTCCCTGGGGTTCCAGGCCCTCCCGAGCGTATGCTGGGTTCCGCTGGCTACCCTGTGGTTCGGCCAGACGGAGGGGGCCATGCTGTTCGTGGTGATCATGGGGACGCTGTGGTCCGTGATTCTGGCGACGGCCAACGGCATGAGGAACGTTCCGCCCATTTATGCCCGCGCAGCGCGCACCATGGGCGCTGGTCCCATTTATTGCCTGATTCACGTGACGTTGCCTGCCTCCGCCCCGTTTGTGGTGAGCGGGATGAAGCAGGGCTGGGCCTTTGCGTGGCGTTCCCTGATGGCGGCGGAAATTTTCGTTCCCATCCTGACCGGCTTCGGCCTGGGCCAGCTTCTGCACTTTGGCCGGGAGTTGAACGCGATGAACCAGGTGGTGGGCATCATGTTCGTGATCGTGGTGATCGGCCTGCTGTCTGACAAGATTCTGTTTTCCCCGCTGGAACGGTTCCTGCACCGCCGCTGGGGGACGGGGCAGGCCTGAGGGCTGCGCCTTGCAGACACAGATGAGCTGGTTGCGTCCGGCGAGGGGAAAGCCCGTTACTTGCCGGGGGATTCCAGGTTCCTTTTAAGAGCGTGGACTTCCTTGATGAGGGCCGGGAGCTTTTTGAGCGCGGCGTACTGGCGGCTGGCGTCCTTGAACGGAGATGCCGGGAAACCCCAGTAGGCGACGTTTTCCGGGATGTCCGAGATGACTCCCGTTTTGGCTCCCAGAACGGATTTCGAGCCGATTTTAAGGTGTCCGGAGATGCCGACCTGGGCGGCGATGGTTGCATAGTCGCCGACTTGGGTGCTGCCGGCGATTCCGGATTGGGCGACAATCACGCAATGCTTGCCGACGACGACGTTGTGGCCGAGCTGGATGAGGTTGTCTATCTTGGTGCCTTCCCCCACGATGGTGCGGCCGAACCTGGCACGGTCAATGGTGGTGTTGGCTCCTACGTCCACGTCGTCCCCCAGCTCCACGATGCCCACCTGGTCAATGCCCACGTAACGGCCGTTGTCTCCCATCAGGAAGCCGAAGCCGTCGGAACCGATGACGGCCCCCGGCTGGATGGTCACCCGGCTGCCGAGCTTGCAGCGTTCCCGGATGATGACATGGGCGTGCAGGCGGCAGTTTTCCCCTATCGTGACGCCGTCCCCGATGTCGCAGCCGTTGCCGATGTCCGTGCCGTCGCCAATTACGCAATGGGCGCCGATGCAGGTATAGGCGCCCACATGGATTTTGTCCGGATTGAAGGTGGCCGTGGGGTCGATAATGGCTGTGGGATGGATGCCGGGCGTGAACCGGTAGGCGGAAGCCATGAAGTATTTCACCAGGGCGTTGAATGCCATGGAAGGATTGTCCACTTCCACAAAGGCGACGTTTTCCGGGTACGCGGGCAGGGCCGGAGGCACCAGGACGATTCCGGCAGAGGTGTGAAGAAAGTCTTCGAAGTATTTCTCGTTGCCGAGGAAGGAGGCTTCCTCATGAGATGCGTCGAGAAGGGAAGCGACCCCGAACACAGTCAGTTCGGGGTCGCCAGAAAGGATTTTCCCTCCGGTGAGGGCGGCCACGGCTTCAAGTGTAAGCTTCATGGGAGTATGATTCCGCCTTCCCGGGGGTAATGTCAAGGGTTAGTTGGCCGGAGCCGCGGGAGCGGCAGGAACGGCCGGGGTCTTTTTCTTGGTGGGGTCAAAGCCCTTGGGAGCGTCCTTGTTGAGTTCCTTCATCACGGAGGGGGTGATGTCCATGCTGGGCTTCGTGTACACGAAGACCTGGTTGGAACGGAGAGCCTGGGCGCTCTTGTCCAGAATGAGGTCATAGTTGCCCTTGGTGGCGATGCCTTCCGTGATCTTGGTGATTTCACCCATGATCTTGGTGGAGCGCACCTTCATCTGTTCCTGAAGGGACTTGAGCTGGCGTTCCACGAAGCCGCGGCGTTCCTGTTCCAGCGCGATGACTTCCTGACGCTTGATCTGGGCTTTCTGTTCCAGCTCCTTCTTGTCCTTTTCATTCAGCATGGGATCCTGAAGCTGTTTGACCATGTCGTTGAAGTCGGCTTCCATCTTCTTGATGGTTTCCGCGCGGGTGTTGTTGGTTTCCTGCACGGTCTGGGCAGCCTTGTCTACTTCTGCCTGGGCTTCATGGGTCTTATAGTAGTCGGCGAAGAGTTTCTGCACGTCCACCGTTGCTACTTTAAGTTCGGCGTTGGCAGTGGCGCTTAATGCCATTGCAGCTGATACACATAATGCTGTTTTGAAGAATCTCATAATTTTTAGCGTCTTCTGACTTTGCCAGTTTACATGTGGAACGGCATGCGTCAACCTTCTAGCTATATTTCAGGATTGAACTTTTGTCATCATGGGGCCACTTTAGGCGCATGCAAACATTTTCCACCAAGGCCCAGTTGAAGGCGGCCCTTCTCAAGCATCACCGCAAGCATGACCACGTGGTTCTCGTTCCCACGATGGGAGCGCTTCACGACGGGCACCGCGCCCTGCTGGAACAGGCCCGCAAGCTGGCGGGAGAAGACGGCGTGGTGGTGGCCAGCATTTTCGTCAATCCCATCCAGTTCAACAATTCCTCCGACCTCCAGACCTATCCCCGCACCCCTGAAAAGGATTTGGAGGTGTGCGAGGGAGCGGGCGTGGATTACGTGTTTTCCCCCTCCCCGGAGGAGATGTATTCCGGGGAGCGCAGCATTACCGTGGAGGAGAGCTTTTTATCCGCTACGCTGTGCGGGGCGTCCCGCCCCGGACATTTTTCCGGCGTCTGCACGGTGCTTGCCAAGTTGTTCAACCTGGTGCAGCCCACGGACGCCATTTTCGGCAAGAAGGATTACCAGCAGCTGGCGATTATCCGCCGCATGGTGCGTGACCTGGATTTCCCGGTGCACATCCACGGGGCGGAGATTGTGAGGCATGGGAACGGCCTGGCCTATTCCTCCCGGAACGCCCGGCTGACGGCGGAACAGAAAGAGCAGGCCGTGGTGATACGGAAGGCCATGCTTCAGGCCAGGGACGAGTTCCGGGCCGGAACGGATGTCCGGACGGTGAAGGAACATGCCGCCGCCATGATTGGGGCCGTGCCCGGCACGCGCATCGATTATCTGGAGATTGTGGATGCGGAGACGATGCAGCCGCTGGAGGAGAACCGGAATCCGGCCCTGATGGCCGCCGCCGTCTATTTTGGCGACGTGCGTCTTATTGACAATATAGAACTTTAATCCGGCACGGATTCCCTTATACTGCGCCCGTGATTACCGCCGCCAACCTCCACCGCAGCTATTCCATCGGCAAGAAATCCATTGAGATCCTGCACGGGGTGGACCTGCACATTGCCGCCGGGGAGAAGGTGTTCCTGTGCGGTCCCAGCGGAGCCGGCAAGACCACGCTGATGTACACGCTGGCCGGGCTGGAGACGCCCCAGGAGGGAAAGGTGACGATTGACGGCACGGATATTTACGCCTTGTCCGCTACGGCGCGGTCCGTGTTCCGGAACCGGAACATGGGATTCATTTTCCAGAATTACCTGCTGATGCCGGAGCTGACGGCGCTGGAAAACGCGTGCCTGGCTTCCTCCATAGGAAGGAGGCCGCGCGTGGAGTACGTGACGGAGCTGATGGCGCGCGTGGGCCTGTCCCACCGCCTGAACCATCTGCCCAGCGAGCTGAGCGGCGGGGAGCAGCAGCGCGTGGCGATCGCCCGCGCCCTGGCGAATGACGCCCCGATTATTTTTGCAGATGAACCTACCGGGAACCTGGACCGGAAGAACGGCGCGGAGGTGCTGGACCTTTTGTTCGGCCTGGCGGACGAATCCCGCAAGACGCTGGTAATCGTGACGCATGACGAACACCTGGCCCGCCGGGGGGACCGCATCATCACGATCATGGACGGGCAGGCGGTCTGAGGCCGTCCGGTCCTGCGAGTTTTTTATCTCTCCTTTTATTTGCCGTCCGCCGCCAAATGCAGGACGGCCTGGTGCACGCCCCGGACCACTTGGGCCATGCGGCGGTAGTCCAGCGTTTCCGGCAGGTCTCCGGGCTGATGGTAGTTCGGGTTCCGGAAGAAGGAAGTGTCCGTAATCATGACGGCGGGCAGGTCTTTGGCCCAGAAGTTGCGGTGGTCGGAGAAGTCCATGCACATGCCCTTGATTTCCGGCAGGTTCAGGCGGACGGTAGGCAGGAAGGACTGCATGTTTTTCTGGACTGTCCGCGCCAGCCTGACGCTGTCCCAGTTGCCGACGATGGCGATGAAGTCCCCCTTGTCCGGGTACAGGGCGCCCATGCCCGCGGCGGGGTAGGACTGGCTGTTTTCCCTGTCCGAGAAGTAGCCGATCATTTCCAGGCAGATCATGGCTTTCACGCCTATCTGCTCCGTATAAAGTTTTTGGGCGTGCTGCGCGCTGCCCATCTGTTCCGTGCCGAAGTAGGGCGGTTCCTCGTTGGCATACGCGATGAGTTCAATGGTGTCATGGGGGGAGATGCCCTTGAGCATGCGTCCCAGGGCCAGCAGTCCGGCTACGCCGCTGGCGTTGTCGTCCGCTCCGGGGGTGCTTCCGCAGGTGTCGTAATGAGCGCCGACGATGACCCTTTTGGCGGATTTGCCGGGGAAAACGGCGCTGACGTTGACGAAGGTGCGCTTGTCCGCCGTGAAAGGCTGGTACGTGACCGCGGCTCCCGATTCCGACAGGGACCGGGCGATGTATTGGACCGCCCTGGCCTGGTTCTTTTCATAACCCGCCGGGCGCGGGTGGCAGGTTTTGGCCAGGTAGAGGACGTCCTTTTTCAGTTCCTGCTCCAGCCCCGGGCGGACGGCAGCGGCGGGAGCGCCGCCGGCCGCGGGGGTGGTGCAGTGGGAAATGATGCAGCCCGTGGAGACGGTGAGGATGGCCAGGGCGGAAAACAGAGAGAGGTAAACCCGGAGTTTCATGCTCCCTTTATATCAATACGCATCAGGCGTGACAATTTCAATGTGGCAAAGCATATGTGCGGGTCATGGAAGCCTTTTCTTCCTAGTGGGCATCACTCTGAATGGGGGATTTCTGATGAACCATATATCCATGAGGAGGTGTCCGGCATTCAGAAGAGTCCGCCCTATATTCCTAGAGAATAGCGCATCCACTTTGTTTACCTTGGGATACGGATTTCGTTAATGCATTGGCATCATTTTTTTCCACCTTTTTTTCAATGAAAAGGTGATTGTTTTGTCCAAAGGAATAGCAATGGAAGTTGTCAAAATCGGTAAATTCCATAATTCCTGCCGTGTGGTCTTTCATGCCGCTATAAGGATTATATACAATATAATTTGTTCCTTCTTTCCCAATAAGGTTTTGAAAGGCTGTTCTTCCGTCCACCTTTCCATCGCTGGATGTGGTGATATGTGCAGCATACAAGATACCCTCTTGCTCAAACAGGGCCATGAAGCATCCGCTGAAGTCAAAGCTGACGGCGTATATTTTTTCTCCACGCGCATGTTGAATGGGATAGCAGGTTATTTCTTGTTCCGGTTTATGTACCACGATATTAATGCCTTGTGTATCTATGTCGTTGAAAGGTGGCGTAAGTTCGTCTTTTGCCAGATAAAAACCATAGCAACTGCATCCTGACGGGATGGGGAATGAAGATGTAGTTTGAAGTTTTTCTCCTATTTTTTCTTTCAATGCTGAAATTCCTTTTGCTTCTTGCCGGAGCAGATCAGGTAATGTTTTCATGAATAGTATTTATTTCTGTCGTATTTGATATGATCCGGTTTTTCGGATTCACTAGAACAAACCTGTGTCGAGCGGGAAATACTCACCGCATGTACGGTATATTTCGAAAACGCGGGTTTGTATGGTTATTGTATGTGGCTTTCCGGAAGTTTCCGTCTTCTCTTTTCCAAGCATGAGATATTATTTCTGAAAGCGCCTTGCGGGGTGCGGATTAACTGTTTCATATCCGGCTGTCCTCTATCGCATGCTTGCATGAGATAGACAAAATGGAAGTGCTGGGCGCTCCTGAATTTACGTCTGCCGCAGGCGGTATTGTTCTTCTGCCTCCAACGGCAACGTGGAAGGAGAGGATCGGTATTGCAATCATGCGGGTTGTTGTGTAGCTTGTTGCGCATGTGGGACTGGATTATGATCAAGGATGCGCTCCGGGCGATCGTTGAAATTTTCATCCTGTGGGTATTCCTGTACCAGATTTACCGCGCTTTCCATGCAACGCGCGGCGCGCGCATCATGGTGGGGCTGTTCGCCTGTTTCCTGGCCTTGGTGGTGCTGGCCTTTTTCTTCCAGTTGAACGTGATTTCATGGATCCTGACGCGCATTTTCGCCCCCGGCCTGGCGCTGGCGCTGGTGGTGATTTTCCAGCCGGAGCTGCGTGTGGGGCTGGCGAAGCTGGGCAGCCATCCGTTCTTCTCCTCCTTCGCCAAGCTTCAGCGGGTTGACTTTCTGGACAATTTCTGCAAGGCGGTGAGCAAGCTTTCCAACCAGCGGTTCGGCGCCCTGTTCGCCTTTGAACGTAGCATCAGCATGAAGCCCATTGAGGATTCCGGCGTGAAGCTGGACGCCATTTTTTCTCCGGAACTGGCTCTGACGATTTTCCATACCAAGACCGCCCTGCACGACGGAGGCGTGGTGATTTCCGGCGACCGCATTTCCGCGGCGGCCTGCGTGTTCCCGGTTTCCCAGAAGGAGATGAGCGACCGTACCCTGGGGCTGCGCCACCGGGCGGGCGTGGGCATGTCCGAGGAGAGCGACTGCGTGGTGGTGGTGGTGTCCGAGGAAACGGGGGCGATTGCCCTGGCCGTGGGCGGCAAGCTGGAGCGCAACCTGACGCCGGAACAGTTGAAGGGCCGCCTTGAAGAGCTATTGAATATTTCTCCTTCCAATGAAAAAACTGCTATTGCTTAACTGGCCGGCCAAGCTGTTCTGCCTGGTGCTGGCCGTGATCATCTGGTCTTTTATCAATCACTGGGTGACCACGAACGACGGCGTGCCCTCCCGTGGGCAGCTTGAGGAGATCAGAAGATCCCATCCCTGAAGATTTACCGTTATGAGGAATTTCATTGTTACCGGAACCGATACGGAAGTCGGTAAGACTTATGTGAGCTGCCTGATCGTCAAGGCCCTGAGAGAAGCGGGCATCAATGCCGCCGGGTTCAAGCCCGTGGCCTGCGGAGACAGGCAGGATGCCCGTCTTCTGCGCGAGGCAGGACCGGAGGGGCTGACGCTGGACGAGCTGAATCCCGTTTTCCTGAAGAACGCCACCTGCCCTTATGTGGCGGCCCGGCTGGAGAATACGCAGGTGGATGAAGGATCCATCCGCCGCGCCTATGACGCCCTGGCCGCCGCGCATGAATGCGTGCTGGTGGAAGGTGTGGGGGGATGGGAAGTCCCGATAGGCCCCGGCCGGAATTTCAGCGACGTGGCCGCGGATTTCAAGCTGCCCGTGCTGCTGGTGATCGGCAACAAGCTGGGGGCCATCAATCATGCCCTGCTGACGCTGAATGCGGTCAAGGCGCGCGGCCTGGAATGCCTGGGCATTGTGTTTAATAACGTGAAGGATGAATGGGATACGGCCTGCGTGACGAACAGGAGCATGGTGGAGGAGTTTTCCGACGCGCCCATTCTCGGCGAGCTGATCCATGGGCAGGATTCCATGGACATTGACGCCTTGATGGAACGCCTGCGCTGAGCACGGTAGCAGTTTGACGGATGGAAGAAGATGGGGGAAGAAGCTCTTTCCTCCCCGTTCGTTTCAGGGTGTGAACTGGCGGCGTAGAGGAACCGGCATGTAGTGTTAAAAGACCAGGGGAGAGGGACAGGTTTTCAGCTCCGGAAGTCCTGTTTTGACAGGAATTGAGACGGGAGGGCGTAAATAAGGAATGTTTTTGTCCAGAGTTTTCAGCATTCCTGTACGGTTTTTTATTGCCCTGCTGGTTTGTTTCCCGTGGGAGCTGCTGGCAGGGGAGGTGGTAACTGCGCCTGTGCCGGAGTTTTCCTCCCCTGCGCTGATTCCCTATCCTTCCAAAGTCGTCAGGGGTAAGGGTAGCACGCGTTTTAAAAGCGTTCATGTACATTTGGGCCGGGATGTTCCCCGCAGAGATGACCTGGTGAGGGAAATGAAGGATGTATTCAGGATATCCGGCATTCCGGCTGCCGTGAGCAAGGATGTTTTTGAGGAAGGTTCCCTGACATGGGAGTTAAGCCTGGACGCCGGAATTGAGGGAGAAGCGTATGTCCTGTCCGTCACGCCGGAAAAGACAACTGTCAGGGCAGGGGACTTTGGCGGTTTTTTCAATGCCCTGCAAACGCTGCGGCAGCTGGTTTCCAAAGAGAAGGAAGGTTTTTTCATGCCGTCCGTGCAGATCAGTGACGAACCCGCCTTCGCCCTGCGGGGTATGATGCTGGACGTGGGGCGCTATTACATGTCTCCCGCGTTTATCAAGGAGCTGATGCGCCGGGTTTCCCGCTACAAGATCAATACGCTGCATCTGCATTTGACGGATGATCCCGCGTGGAGGCTGGAGGTGAAGAAGTATCCGGCTTTGACAGACCGCGCTTTTCACTGGAAGTCACGGTTACCGGGCAAATTTTATACGCAGGAACAGTTGAAGGACCTGACGGATTATTGCGCCCGGCTGAATATCCAGGTGATTCCGGAGATCGACATGCCGGGGCACAGCCAGCCGTTCGCCAAGGCCATGAAGACCGGCATGCAGACGGAGAAGGGCATTTCCATACTGAAGGATGTCGTGGACGAGACCGTTGCCCTGTTTCCAGGAAGGTTTTTTCACATGGGGTCCGACGAGGTGCACATTACGATGAAGGATTTTATTCCGCGCATGGCGGAGTATATCCGCGGGAAGGGCAAGGAGGTGATCGTGTGGTCGCCGGGTGGCCCGCACGATAAGGATTCCGTGCTGATGTGCTGGGGCGAGAGCGAGGCCGGAGCCCGGATGGACAAGGGAATGAAGCGCATTGACAGCAATGGCTTTTACATTGACTGGGCTGATTCCCAGTCCGGCGTATACCAAGTGTTTTTCCAGCAGCCCTGCGAGGTGCCGCAGGGGGATGAGAAGGCGTTGGGAGCCATCATGCCCGTGTGGTGCGACGGGAACCTGAGCAGTGAGAAGAGGGTGCTGGAACAGTATCCCCTTTACCCCTGCGTACTGACGTTTGCGGAGCGCGTCTGGCGCGGGAGCGCCACCAAGCGGAAGGATTACATGGCGCAGCTCCCTCCCAGGGGAACGGCCGGATGGGCGGAGTTCCGGGAGTTTGAACAACGGCTGGCTTCCCACCGTGACCGGTTTTTCCGGGACGTTCCCTTTGCGTACGTGAAGCAGGCGGATATGGCCTGGAGCCTGATAGGGCCATTCGACCACCGGGGTAAGAATGACACGTCCTTTGAACCGGAGCGCAAGATTGCGCCTTTCTACCGGGACGGGGACAGGACGCTGGAGTGGAAGAAGACGCCTGTTTACGGTGGAGCCGTGCATATCAGGCACCTTTTTGCGATGTTCAATATGCACCGGAACCAGTACCGGCTGGACCACTGGCCCACGCTGATGTCGGGGGACGTGGGAAAGGGCAGCGGAACCTGCTATGCGCTGACTTCCATCCGCAGCCCGAAGGATCAGGAAGTGTGGCTGATGGTTGGCCTGAACGGCATGTGGGGGCATTCAGGCGGGTACCGCAGTGCCCGTGCTCCGGAGCAGGGGAGCTGGGATTTTTCCGGCGGGGACGTGTGGCTGAACGGAAAGCGCGTGAATCCGCCCAGGTGGCCGTTCAGGAGCCTGCCCTGGACGGATTGGGGAAAAGGCCGCATTGAAGAAGCCCCCCTGACCTGGGAGGGGTATTTCTTCCGTCCCCCCGTGAAGGTGAAGCTCCGCAAGGGATTGAACCGCGTACTGATACGCAGCGTGTTCGGCCACTGGAAGGGGGACAACGGGCAGAGAAGCTGGTTTTTCTGCTGTATTCCCGTCCTGTGGGATGGTGTCCATTACCGGGAGGTTCCGGGCCTGGAATATGATCCCCGCCCGGACGCCCGCTGACAGGCAGGCTTCCTGCCGTCACTCTTTTTCAAAGGCGGAGAGGATGGCCTCATGCACGTCCTGCGCGGAACGGATTTCCGGCAGGGATGCCGGGCCGATGAATACGGGCTGCTGGTTTGCGGGTACCCGGTCCCTGCCATGGGAGCCTTTCACCTGGTCTCCGTTGAGGGGAATGATTTTCATCAGTGCGCGGAAGCCCAGCTTTTTTTTCAGCAGGAAGGCGGCGGCGTGGAACATGGGGAAGGAGAGGGTCGGGTCAAAGAACATTTCCGCCGGATCGTAGCCGGGCTTGCGATGGATGTCTACGCAGCGGGCGAAGTCCGGGGCCCTGGCGTCGTCCAGCCAGTAGTAGTAGGTGAACCACGCATCCGGGGCCGCGACGGCAGTGAAGTCCGGCAGGCGTTCCTGCGCCGCAGGATTCAGGCCGGAGAAGTCCGTTTCCCTGGTTTCCTCCACTCCGGGGGTGGCGGCGAGCAGCGTTTTCACCTCTTCCTTCACGGAAGGGTCGTTGATGTAAATATGGGCTGTCTGATGGTCCGCCACAGCAAAGGCCCGGGAGGCGCCGCAGTCCAGCATTTCCGTACCCATTTCCGGTTTGACGGCGATCCAGCCCCGTTCACGGAAGAGGCGGTTGAGGGCAATGCTGCGGGAGACGTCGGAAATGCCGTATTCACTGAGGATAACGGGGGTGACGCCTTCCTGTTCCAGAAAGTCGACCAGGTCGCAGAGCAAACCGTCCATGGCTTCCGCCGCCCGGGCCGCCTGCATTGAGGAAGGGCCGAATTTCTGAAGGTCATAGTCCAGGTAGGGCAGGTAGATGAGGTTGAGGGCAGGGCGGTGTTTCCGTTCCACCCACCGGGCGGAGTCCGCTATCCATCGGGAGGACTGGATGCCGGCCATGGGGCCCCAGAAGGTGGGGAAGGGGAATTCCCCCAGGTCTTTTTTAATGGTCTCCCGGAGTTCCATGGGCTGGGTGTAGATGTCGAAGACCTTGCGGCCGTCCGCCGGGTACATGGGGCGCGGCGTGATGGTCCAGTCCGCCGTGGAGTACATGTTGTACCACCAGAAGAGCTTGGCGCAGGTGAAGCCGGGTCCGTACCGTTCCCGCAGCTTTTCCCAGAGGCGCGGTCCCTGCACCAGTTTGTTGGATTGCTTCCAGAACTGGATTTCACTCATGTTCCGGTTGTACCATCCGTTGCCGGGGATGGCGTGCTCCCGCGGGGAAAGCCCCGTCACATAAGTACTCTGCGCGGAGCAGGTGAGGGCCGGAAAGGCAGGGGGGAAGGAGGAAACGCGCCTCCCCTCCGCCCAGGCGGAGAGTCGCGGCATGTGTTCCATCATCTGGCGGGAAAGGGCCACCACGTCAATGACGGCCACACGGGTGCGAGGGAGTTTCATGGAAGGGATATTAGCGGTTTGATGCGGGAATTCCATCTTTCCATTTGAAAAAAATGGCGGCATCCGTCATGATTCCCCGCATGGAACGTCAGGATAAACGACTTGTGGACCAGTTGCGCCCGATCAGCTTTGAAACGGGGATTGCCCCGAATGCCACGGCCTCCGTGCTGGTGACCTTCGGCCGCACCAAGGTGATTTGCGCCGTTACGATTGAGGAGGATGTCCCCCGCTGGATGAAGGTTCAGCGTGTGGAGGGCGGCTGGCTGACGGCGGAGTATTCCATGCTCCCCTATTCCACGCTTGACCGCAAGCGGCGCGATATTACGGCAGGGAAGCTGGACGGACGTTCCAGCGAAATCCAGCGCCTGATAGGCCGCTCCCTGAGGGCTGCCGTGGACCTGGGCAAGATCGGGCAGCGCACGATCTGGGTGGACTGCGATGTTTTGCAGGCGGACGGGGGCACCCGGACCGCTTCCATCACCGGGGCTTCCGTGGCCCTGGCCATTGCCGTGAACAAGCTGGTGGCGCAAGGCAAGCTGGCGGAGTCTCCCATGAAGAGGCTGGTTTCCGCCGTTTCCGTGGGGATGCTGGGCGGGGAAGCCCTGCTGGACCTTTGCTATGTGGAGGACAAGGATGCGGAGGTGGATATGAACCTGGTGATGACGGACCGCGGTGAGTTTGTGGAAGTGCAGGGCTCCGGGGAGGAGGCCGTGTTTACGGCGGACCAGATGAGCCGGATGCTGGAACTGGGCCGCAAGGGCCTGGAAGAGATTGCCGGGCTTCAGCGCCAGGTGATCGCCGATGCGGACAAGCCGGACGCCGACGCGCTGGAAGGGCTGAGCGCCTTTTTCGGCAGCGGCAGGCAGGCATGAATTTCCCATGGCGCGGGATTGTTCCGGCTCCCGGCAAACGGGGGCCGCGGAGGAATCCCGGCGCCCTTCCAGGCCCAACATTTTTATGAGAATATGCTTGTCCTGACTGGGAAATCACGTTAATAGTAGAGACGAACATAGATAACCACGTACGGTTTTCTTAAACTGTAAACATTCCATCATATCCAACAATGAAAGTATCTTTTGCAACACGCCAGTTACGCAGGGGGTTCACCCTGATCGAACTTTTGGTTGTTATTGCCATTATCGCCCTGCTGGCTTCCGTGGCGTACGGTCCGATTCTGAACCAGATCAACAAGGGCGACCAGATGCAGGCCCTGACCAACATGAAGAACGTGGGTGTGGCGATGAACGAGTTCAAGTCCAACAGCAAGCTGGGCAACTTCCCCGATGACATCACCGCGGACCGCGTGGTGGCGCAGCACAATTACATGAGCGGCCTGGGCGCGCTCCAGGGGGATACCTCCAATGACTACTTCCGCCAGCTTCTGGGCAATGAGTCCGTTTCCGAAAGCAACTTCTACGCCAAGGTGCAGACTCCTTCCGGCGGTTCCACCGTTACTCCCGACGGTGAAATCTATGACGGCAAGGCCCTGACCCCCGGTGAAGTGGGCTTCTCCTACGTCATGCGCAAGGGTGACAATAACAAGAAGGTAGGCATTGGCAGCTCCGTGGGTGAATATCCCCTGATGGTTACTTCCGTGCTCCCCGGTGAAGACGGCAGCACCGTCGTGGCTGGCAACGCCGTCCGCTTTGACCCGGAAAGCTTCCGCGGCAAGGTTCTGATTTTCACGACCGCCCAGAGCGCCAAGACTCTGGAACTGGATGACAACGACAACCTTCAGGACACCTTCATTCCCAAGAGAAGGGGCAAGGATGTCAGTGACCAGTTCCTGATTCTCACGCCTGATTTCAGCGGCCAGGAATAAGTTTTTTCCGTTAGCATGATTTGCACAGGGCGCATCCTTAGGGATGCGTCCTTTTTCATGCCCCTTCACTGGAATCTGGAGCATTCCGAACCGCCGGTCCACACCGTATGACAGAAATGGCCGGCCCGGTAAAAAGAGGCAGCGGCCACGGTTGGTCCGGGAACAAGGAGTAAAAAACGTTGTTGGATTTCCCCATGTTTGTTTGGATTGCATTTGATTAGCTATTTTTTATATCTGCCGCCGGATAGCCGCATGATGGGGCAGCGGAAAGGCGCGGCCCGTGAGCTATTGTCATTTATGGGTCATCCGTTGTGCGCTACGGAGTGGTCATGGTTTCAATACACTTATCATGACCAAGATTGTGATTGCCCTGTTATCCTTAGCGGCGCCACTGGCATGCGCCGCCCTGCCTTCCGGTTCACCCTCCGGAGCCGCCGCCCCTGGTGAGGAGAAGGTGGTTCAAATGAAGGGCGTCATGTCCTTGTCTCCCGCTATGGTCAAGGAGATCAATGAAGGCGGAGCCCTGACTATTTCCTCCCCCTCTTTTCCTTCCGGTTATTATACCGTGTACCGTTTTGTTTCCTCCCGCGGGAATGTAGTGCAGGCTTTTTCCGTGTTGGAGAGAAACCAGCTCCAGGCCCTTGGGATGGCTCTTCCCGTGCAGGTAAAGGCCCGGGAAGAGCTGGATGAAGACGTATCCTGGAAGCTGGAACGGGAAGTGGTAGCCATGTTTTCCTATGGAAGATCCTATATGCCCCATTGTGAGGAAGTCCTGGTGCGGGAGGCCGTGTACGGCCCCTTGTCCGGCGCGATGGTTTCCCATGGCGGCGGCGGAGGATTTTACGGAGGGCCTCCCGGCAGGGGAAACGGGTTTGCCGCCAACCAGCTTAAACCAAGTCTTCCGGATAATGAGGCCAGCTCCAAGCCGTCAGACGACAAGGAGACGCCTGTTTCTCCGGACAGGAAGCCCGACGGAGGGACAGAGGCGGCCGGAGATGAGGCTGTGGCTGATTCCGGGAAGGAAGAGCTTTCTCTGGATTCCCTGCTTACTGAAAATACGGTGCCGACGTCTTCTCCCGATCCCAAGACGCTGCGTTTGCCGGCGTCTCTGAAGGCGGAGGCCGTTCCGGAACCGTCTTCCGCCATGCTGGGCATGTTCGGCATCGCCTGCCTGCTGATGCGGCGCAAGCGGAGTTGAACTCCGGTCCCGTTCTCCATTCCGGTTTTCCAGCCGGGAAGGAATGGCTTTTCTTTTCCACGCCGGAACATGGTTTGCAAACAGGCCGTGTCATGAGAAAGGCGTTCCGGCCTGAAAAAGCCGGAACGCCTTCATGCAGCTAAGTGAATGGATTTTATTTGCCTGCGGGCGTGCCGAAGACGTTGATTTCCGCAGCGGAAGCACTGTTGCCGTCCAGCGAGTTCGTGCCGGTGAAGCGGAAGTAGCGTACGGGTTCCTTGACGTTCTTGAGGTTGACGGATTGCTCGATGGGATTGGCGCGGAGGTTGGAGAATTCCCCTTCCGCCGCCTTCGTCCAGGTTTTTCCGTCCGGGCTCACTTCAAACTGGTATTTGTCCGTCATTCCGGAGGTTTTTCCATCCTGCCTGGGCAGGTAGGAGAAGCTGGAGACCTGGTAGGGTTTGCCCATATCCACCACAAAGGATTGGGGCGCCTCAGCCTTGGCGAACCAGGAGGTTTCCGGATTGTCGTCAATGGCCGCCGCAGCGTTTCCGGAAGTGGCGTTTTTCACCTTCCACCCGGTTTTGCTGATGCCGAATTTGGCCTGGCTGACGGGACCCAGCTTGCCGTTGGAGAATTGGCAGCGAGCCTTGACAGTGCCGCTTTCCGCAAATTTGGCGCCCTGTCTATAGACGGGGGAGCCTTCCTTGGGTTCGCTGCCGTCCGTCGTGTACAGGATTTTGTTCTTGCCGTCCGCAAGGATGATGAGGTTGTCTCCGCGGCGGAAGATGGAGGGCCGCACGGCGCCTGCCGGCTGGCGGAAGAGGGAGAATTCAGAGATGCAGGGCGTGGCCTGGCTGCCCGTGATGCGCAGGCGCAGCTTCTGGGCGGTGATGGGGCGGTTCAAACGCCGCATGACCTGGTTGCCGATGGTCTTTCCTTCATTGTCGATGCAGACCCATTTGCCGTTGATGAAGGCGTCAATGTTGAAGGAGTCCACACGCTGGCCCAGGCGGATCTGTTCGCGCAGCCGGATGACGTCGAAGGTGGCGGGTTTGGGCAGCGTAATGAAGGCGGTGGGCGTCAGGTTGTCGTCCTCCACGGCCCAGTAGGTTTCCATGTTGCCGTCCGTCATGTTGGAGGGGGCGAATTTTTTGTCATTGCCGCGCGTCTGGGTGGCCGTGACGGTGGCGCCCAGGGCATAGTCCCTGGCATACAGCTTGTCGCGCAGTTCCTTGAATTCCATCAGGGATTTGACGTCCGCAGGGTCCAGTTTGCCGGTTTTGTCCGCCGCCACGTTGAGGATGAGGTTGGCTCCGCGTCCCACGGAGTCAAACCATACCTGCATGAGTTCTTCCGGGGATTTGACGCGGGAAGCCTGCCCCTGGTGCCAGAACCAGCCGGAATGGTTGATGGTGGTGTCCCCTTCCGCCGGCACCCAGCGTTCTCCGCCGCGCTTGCCGGTTCCTCCGCCTCCGCCGTTCAGCCCCACGGTGCTCCAATGGGGGTAGTTGACGTGGCCCTTTTCAGAGCCGCCCCAGCGGGCGTCTCCGTAGTGGCCCGCGCCCCAGATGATGCAGTTGGGCTGGATTTTGCGGATCATCTCCACGATTTTTTCAAAGTTGTAGTACTTTTCCGCGTCGCCGATGTTGCGCTTTTCCTTGGCCCCTCCGTAGTAGCCGTCCCCCCCGTTGGCGCCGTCAAACCAGATTTCAAAGACGGGGCCGTAGTTGGTCAGCAGTTCGCGGATTTGCTTGTAGTAAACGTCCAGATAGCCTTCCTTGCCGTAGTCCGCATTGTTGCGGTCCCAGGGACTGAGGTAGGTGCCGAATTTAATGCCGTGCTTTTTGCAGGCCAGGGCGAATTCCTTGACCACGTCTCCCTTGCCGTTTTTCCACGGGCTTTTGGTGATGTTGTGGTCCGTGGACTTGGTGGGCCACGCGCAGAAGCCGTCGTGGTGCTTGGCCGTATAGATCATTCCTTTCATGCCGCCCTTCTTGAAGGTGGAAACGATGTCGGAGGCATTGAAGTCCGTAGGGTTGAAGATTTTCGGATTTTCGTCGCCATAGCCCCATTCCCTGCCCGTGAAGGTATTCAGGCCAAAGTGGATGAAGCCGTAGAATTCCATGCGCTGCCAGTTGACCTGGGAGGGGGTTGGCACCGCCCCGTAGGGCTTGGGAGGGTCTGCGGCCCAGCCGGGCAGCATTGAAGAAGAGAGAACCGTTCCGAGGAAGAGGGAGGCAAGCTTGTTCATGCAGAAAAAACGTGTGTTAAAAAATACGGGGAATGTTCCACCCTTCTTTCATACGGGGGCTTGGCTGTCAAGTTGAAAGGGAGGGTGGAAGGGGAACGAAGGGGGTTAGCAGGCTCTAACTTCGACATGCGGGGAATTCCGCTTGATACGGGACCGGGGTCCGTTTAGCATACAGAGGACTTTTGTTCCCATGTCCTATTTCCGTTTTTTACTGCTGGCGCTGGTTCTTCTGACCGGTTCCGCGTTTATCAGCGAGAGCGCTCCCGTTTACATGGCCCGGCGGGACAGCAAGTTCGCGCTCGTCCCTCTTTGCGACGGTTTTGATTTTCCGGTAGGCAAGCCTGACGGCAACGGCTATTACCGGTCCCGCGGCCTGCGCGTGAAAAGCCCCCGCCACATGGGCGAGGACTGGAACGGCAACAGCGGGGGCAATTCCGATCTGGGCGATCCCGTTTATTCCGTGGGCCACGGCGTGGTGACTTACGCGGCGGACGCCCGCGGCGCGTGGGGAAAGGTGGTGATTGTCCGCCATGCCTTCCGCGAGCCCAAGTCCGGAAAGGTTCTTTGCTGCCAGACGCTTTACGCCCATTTGAATGATATTAACGTCGTGCTGGGGCAGTTGGTGCTCCGCGGCACCCAGGTGGGCACCATCGGCACGAACCGCGGCATGTATCCGGCCCACCTTCATATTGAACTGCATTACAATCCGGACGTGAATTGCGGCCAGCAGGGTATTCCCAAGACGGAGCGCAATTACGGCCGCCTGACGGATTTCATCACCCGCTTCCGCCGCCTGCCTCTGGAAAAGAGGATGGTGCGCGTGCCCATCGGCGGGTTCCTGCCTTACAAGGGCACGGAAGGACTTTGATTTTTTGACGGATGACGGACGGTGAAGCTGTGCATTTTCGGCGGTTCGTTTGATCCCGTGCATGAAGGGCACGTTCGTGTGGCTGCGCATGCGCGTGAGTACTGCGGGCTGGACCGTGTGCTGTTCATGCCGTGCTCCCTGTCTCCGCTGAAGGAGCAGGCCCCCGCCGTGACGGATGACCAGCGTTGCCGGATGATTGATCTGGCGCTTCGGGGACTGGATTGGGCCGTGCTTGACCGGACGGATTTGAATCTTCCGCCGCCTTCGTGGTCTTGGAGAGTGGCGGAGTGCGTAGCGGACCGTTATCCCGGCGCGGAGCTGTTCTGGCTGATGGGCAAGGACCAGTGGGATTCCCTGGAACAGTGGGGCCGCTGGGAGCACCTGGCCGGGCTGGTGACGTTCATCGTGTACCACCGCGGCGGTGAACCGGCGCCCAGGGAAGGGGTGCGCGCCGTTTTCATTGAGGGGGATGAGCCCGCTTCTTCCACCCGTGTGCGGCATGATCTGCGTACGGGCGTATGCCCCGTGCCTCATTTGAATCCGGAGGTGGAGAGCCTGATCAGGCGGGAAGGCCTGTACGGCGCGGCGCGCAGCTAGGGGGGGAAGCAGCCTGTTTTTACCTCATTCCTGCTTGTTTCCGGGGGCTTCCTCCGCGTAGTGGACCTGCATCAGCGTGAGCCCGTCCGGCGGGGCGCAGAACGGGCTTTTATCATCCGGGCGTGGGTAGTTAATGAGGCGCGCCAGTTCGTCCAGCGTGATTTTTCCCCGCGCGGCTTCATGAGCGGCTCCTGCCATGAGGCGCACCATTTTATAGAGAAAGCCCGTTCCGGTGAGGGTGATGAAGACACGTTCCCCCTCCTGCACCACCTGCGCCTGCGTGATGGTGCGGAGGAAGTAGTCCGCCGGGATGGGGCGCGGTTCATTGCCGCGCAGGGCCGCAAAGGCCGTAAAGTCATGCGTTCCCAGAAAGAGCCGGACGGCTTGCTCCAGAATGTCCGTGCTCCAGGCCAGTGGACGGTGCCAGGCCAGCCCGGCGTCAAAAGGGCTGAGGACAGGCGCACGGGAGATACAGTAGCGGTAGGTTTTTCCCGCCGCGCTGAACCGGGCGTGAAAGCCTGGGGGAACGTATTCCGCATGGGTGATCCGTATGGTCCGGGGCAGGCGGGTATTGAGGGCGGTGGGCCATTTGTCCGCAGGAATGCGGTGGGTGTCCGGCGCATCCACATGGAAGACCTGGCCCAGCGCATGCACGCCGGCATCCGTCCTGCCGGAGCCGTGGATGCGGACGGCGGAGCCGAAGAGGGCGGAAAAGGCGCGTTCCAGGGCGTCCTGTACGGTGCGGCCTCCCGGCTGGCTCTGCCAGCCCAGGTAGGGGCGTCCATCGTACGCGGTGGTGAAACGGATGCGGGGCATGGGGCCGATTGTGTTGGAACGGTCCGGTTTTGGCAAGCGGCAAGTACCGTGCGGTGACGGTTTGGAATGGATGCCGTGCGTTCCGTCCGCTCCCTAGCTTGGAGGCCATAAAAAGATGGCTATACGAATACAGGATTTTGGAATGCTGCATGTGGCTCCGGATTTGTCCGGCGTGATTCCGTTGAACGCGTTTGAAGCGCAGGCCGCCGGAGTGCGGAACCTGGCTGCGGGCGCGATGGATTTGGCAGGAACGGCGGGTGCCGCGCTGAAGGAGATGCAGGAGGTGAGGGATGCCGGGCAGTGGGCGCAGGCCCGCGACGGCCTGTACCGCTTTGAACAGGACGTGATGCGGGAGCTGGAGGCCGGCGGGGAGCCGGACCGCCTTCAGGAGAAGTGGAAGAAGGCTTTGGCGGAACGGCTTCCCGCCTACCTGCCGGGCCGGATGTCCGCCCCGGTGAGGGAGCGCGTGGAGCTGGCGAGGGAGAACCTGGAGACTGCCGGAAGCATTTATTTGCAGAAGATGTCCCGGCTGGGCCAGTTGGAGGAGGCTCGGCGGTCCTGGGCCGGAGGGGTGGAGTCCGCCGTAGAGCAGGGGGAGGATTCCCTGGCCGAACGCAGGATTGAAGAAGGCCGCGGCGTGTTTGTGACCGGAGATGAAGCCTCCCGCATGGCGGAGGAAGCTCGTGCCCGTGTGGCGCTGAACCGGGCGGTGGAGGAGGTTCGCCGTGATCCGGCCGCGGCAGTGCGCCTCGTTTCCCGGGAGCGGGAAATGCCTCAGACCCCGGAGGAAAGAAGAGTGGCGCAAGAGGCTTCTGCGGCATATGGAGAGCTGAAGCGGCGTTATGCGGATGCTGTGGCGGCTACCGTATCCGGCGGCGGCCTGCTGCGGGATGACGGGCTGGCGAATGCGGAGAAGCACGGCTTGATCAGTTCCGAGCAGTTGAGGCGTTATACGGCTTCCAGGGACCGGAGGCAGGCGGCGGAGTTTTCCGGCGTCAGTATTCCGGGAGACGACATGCTGCTGTGCCGCATGGCCTCCCTGATTGATGAGGATTGCGGAGGAGAGGGGGATGCGGACGCCATGATTGAAGTGGCTACTTCCGGCCTGCCTGCGGCGCAGGTGGAAAGACTCCTCCGGCGGCGGGAGGTGATGATGAATGTTCCCCTGGAGCTGCGCCGCGCGGCTTCCCGCCGCCTGTCCTCCATGTTCCGGAACGGAGCCTGGGGACCGCCGGAGGACGCCCGTGCGGTGGAGGAATGGAAACGCGTCCAGATGGAGTTGGCGGAGGCCGTGCAGAGGTCTCCGGAACAGCCGGCGGAGGAGATGGAGAAAGTTTTTGAGAAGGAAAACCGCCTCCAGGATGCAGGCTGGGTAGGTTTTATGGATATGAATATGAATAACGGAAAGGAAGGCAAGTGATGATGGAAGATGAGAGGAACCAGGAACAGGACGGGACATTTTTGGTAGAAGAAGGCGTGCCGGAAAAGGCCTCCGCAACGATGGAGGAAAACCGGTTGCAGGAGGAGAACGCGGTATCCGCAGTCCCTTCCGGCGCGGGAGAATTCCCGGAGCAGGGGGCGGCGGCGAAGGAAGAGTACTGGAACAGCGTGCTGACGGGAGATGTGATGACCATTCCCCGGGAGGTCAGGCAGAAGGCGGAAGCGATGTATCCGGCGGGAACGGCTGACCGGGAAAGGATTGCCGCGTGCGTGATGCAGTCATGGGTGGCGGATTCGGGGGAAATCCCCCGCGAACGCATCCGGAGGGACTGGAAGAGTATCCGGGAAGAGGTGGCGCGGCAGTATGGAGCGTCCGGCAAGTCTGATGACGAATTGTTTGTGGCCGTCTCCATGCACAACCAGGTGCGCCTTTCCCAGCGGGAGACCTTGTTTGAATTGTACCAGGAGGAGTATGACCGCACGCTGGCCGGGAGTGGAACGGCTCCGGACGAACGGAGGAAAGAGGCTGTTTCCGCGTGGCCGGAGGAGATGCAGGCCGTGGCGGACCAGTTGAAGAGCAGGGCCGTGTCCGACGCCCTGGATGACAGGAACCGTCTGGCGGACGCCGCCGGAATTATCCGCAGGGGGCTGGAAGGGCTGGTAGCCAGTGAGGCCCCGGCGCCGGAAGGTTTTCCCGCCGTGCAGGTGAACCGGAAGGCGGTTGCCGGAGTTCCGGACGTCGTTCGCGCCGTGGATTGTCTGGCGTCCCTGGAGGACGGGGACCGGCGGAAGGTGTTCCGCATGATGGCCCCCTACCTGCGTTCCCGGCCCGCTTTCCGGGATGCCCTGGGGAACGCGCTGAAACGCGGAGCAGCGGAAGCAGCGGAAAATGTGGCTCATCTGGCCGTGAACGGTGCGGCCTGGGCCCTCCCGGAAGGCCGGGAGAAGGAGGCGTTGGACAGGTATTCCCGGAGTTTTGAGGAACTGCGGAATTTTGCCAGGATGGAGTTTGCTCCCCTGCGCGGAGGAAAGGATGCCCCCTGGTTCCGGGAGATGCTGGTGGACATGGCCCAGCAGGGCGCATCCACGGCGCTGGCGTTCAGCGGCCCGGCCGGGCTGGGACTGCTGATGGCCGGGGAGACGGGCCGCCACATGGCGGATGCCCGGCGCATGAATCCGGACGGCGTGTTTGACGCCCAGATGGGTGGCGCGGTCGTGTCCGGGGGGATGAACACCCTGCTTTCCTTCGGGATGACGAAGCTGGGCCAGCGGATGCTGGGGCAGGGGATGCGCGCGTTCCGGGCCATGAGGTCCGCTTCCGGGAATGTGGGAGCGGTTCTTTCCGGAACGGGAGCCATGGCGGCGGATGCCGTGAAGATGGCGGCGGAGAACAAGCTGATGGAGCTGACGCCCATGGTGGCCCAGGAAGGCGTGGGAGCGTTGACGGACAGGGTGTCCGGCGTGGACTGGGAGGGATGGAAGGAGCGGCAGATGTCCGTGGACGACCAGTTGAGGGAGGCGGCCATGATGATGCCGTTCCTGCTGATCGGCGCGGGAAAGGCTTCCCTGCACCATTTCCGCCATGCCGGAACCTTGCTGGGGGACGGAGAACCTCTGAAGGTGTTTGGCATTCCGGATGAAGCGGTAACCCGCATCCTGCGGGAGAAGGACATGCGCCGTGCCGGGGAGTTGCTGCAGAAGTCCCTGCGTGATTCTCCCCTGTGGGGATCCCTGTACATTTCCAGAAAGGCGCTGGAATGGTCCCGCGCGCTGGATGAAGCCGGGGAGCCTTTTTTAAGGACGGAACAGGACGTGAGGGATTTTCTGGAACTGCCTTCTCCCGTGCGCACGAAGCCTTGGAAGATGAGGGATTTTCCGGAGTCGGAAGCGGTGTTGAAAAAACTTTTTCCCCATCCGGACCATGCGGCGGCCAGGACCAAGTGGCTGTTGCGGGCCGGGCTGCCCCGCGTGGGAGAGTCCGCCGCGGCGGATGGCCGCCGCGTTTATGAGGCGGAGCCGGCCCCCGGCATGGAGATGAAGAGAACCCGGGGCCGGAGTTCGGTAGAAGAGGCCCTTTCCTCCTGGTATGAAGCCCTGTGCCGTATGGAAGAGGAAGACCTGGGGCTGGCCAGGAACAGGAACGGGAGGGAAATTCCGTGGCGTTTGAGGAATGCGGCGGATTACGACGTGCAGGCGGACGCCCTGCGCCGCGCGTTTGTGGAAGACAGGCTGAAGAAGCGCGCCTACCGCCCGTACAGGATGCTGCTGCTGGCTTATCCGGAGGAAGCGGGGCGTAGCGGTTTTTCCGGCAGGGACTGGGACGCCGTCACCGTGGAAATGGAGCGCCGGACGCGCGCCAATGTTTACGAGGGAGTGATGGAACGGGTGCACGGCGCTTCCCATGAGGAGGTGTCCGGGCATGTGGCCCTTCGCCTGTGGGAGTCGTTTTGCCGTGATGAGGGTTCCTGTGCCAGGGCGCGCCGCTGGCTGGAGGAAGGGAGCTCCCTGCTGAACGCTCCGGATTTGCTGGCCGGGGCTTCCGGTCCGGACGGCCTGGCCGCCGCCCTGTCCAGGATGAGCGGCATGATGGCTTCCCTGGGGGACCGGGAACGCCACCGGGTAAGCCCGGAGCTGCGGGAGATGAACCGCATGGTATGGGGAACCCAGGCGGATGTGAACAGCTTGTACCAGGTGCTTCCCAATATGAAGGAGTTTGACGTGCATGTAGGGCGCGGCTACACGCCGGTGGAGAGTTACGGGCGGCTGCTGTCCCGTTTTCTGGAAGTGGAACCGGAACACGTGGCCCGTTATGCCACCGTGCTGGATGCGCCGCGGCTGCATGCCGGTCCGGAGCGGGCGGTTCCGCGCGTTTATCCGGGTACGCAGAAAGCGGTGGAAAATCTTTCCCGCCTGACTCCGCGCCTGTTCCAGTCCTCGCGTGGGAGCGGAGGCGGGGAAAGGCTGTGGCGGGTAAAATATCCCAATGGCAGGTGGTCGGCCTGGCATCCTTCGCAGGAGGCGGCGGGAACGGACCTGATGGCCAATGTCTCCATGATGTTTTCCCCCGCCTGCACGGCCAAGAGGGATTTGATCCGGAGCTGGGAATGGCACGCCCGCAGCGGGCATCCGGAATGGGATACCAATTATCTGCGGCTGACCGCAGGACTGGAAAACGTGCAGGGGGAAAGGCTTTCCTGCCTGTATGACAGCCTGACGGCCATGGCGGTGGCGGATATGCTGAAGGCCGGTTACGGCGTGCGGGGCGCCGTGGGTTCAGGGGACCGTCTGGAGGTGACGGGCAGGGGCCGCGTGGCCGCTGAAACGCTGATGAGCCATGACGCCCTGCGGGAACGCATGGATATCCACGGCAAGTACGTGGGGGACGTGCAGCGGCTGGGAGTGGATGCGGACAATCAGCCCGTTCCCTCGGCCAAGGGACTGGTGATGCACCGGCTGCGGCTCCATAATACGGAGAATCCCCTGGCCTTGATTGAGGACAAGGCGGAGGTCGTATGGGACCGGCTGATGCGCACGGACCAGCTTTCCCCGGAGGACGCGTGGGAGATGCTGAAACGTCTGGGCCGCGTGCCGCGCCGCAGGGCGCTTCCCGGAGAAACGGAATTGATTGAAGAGCTTTCCCAGCTCTCCAAGGAGTATTTTTTTGCCCATCTGGACCATGACGCCGTGCCGGAGACGGTAGCTTCCTGGGCGCGCTACGGGGCCGCAAGCCCGGACAAGGCCCTGGAACCTCTGGAGGAATTGGTGCGCCGCGCCGGGCTGCTGAAGAAAACGCTGAAGGAGGGGCCGGAAACCGCCGAATTCATGGGCATGCTCCGTGAAACGGTGGGAATGAATGACCGGATACGGGCTGAACGCGCCTGGGACGCAGGCGGTGAGGAGGTGCGCCTTCCCATGATGGAAAGGTACGCCCATAGCCTGATGACCGGCAGGCTGCTGTCCACCGCGCCGGACCACGTGAGGGAGGACCTGCTGCGTTCTCTGGCCGCGCTGGACGGATATGAGGGCGGGTCCGTCCGCAGGATGGAACGGCTGGCGGAACACCGCATGACGGAACTGGCACGGGCGCTTCAGGAGTTTCCCCAGTTGAATGCATGGCGTCCGGACCCGGAGCATCCCGGCCTGTACCTGCATTTGGTGAAGCGGCCGTTCAAGGCCGGGAAGGGAACCCTGCGCGCGAAGGATGTTTCTCTGGAAGCCATGGGAGAACTCCTGCCGGAACCTGTTCTGGAGGCCCCCCTGTATATGGAGGAGGATTTTTCCGTCAGGAGCGGCGTTCCTGCCCCTGCCGCATGGCGCAGCCGTCCGGAGGTAATCCGTGCGGTGGAAACGCTGGACGTGGTGAGGCGGGATTTTGCAGCCCGGCCGGAAGCCGCGGAGTCCGGCGTCATCTGGCAAGGAAGAACCTACCGGATTGATTCCTGGACGGCCCCCGAAGGGGTGGCAACGGCCTGGAGCCGGGAACTTCCCCTGGATGAAGCCGCCTCCCTGATTGATGTTCTGGACCGCAGGCAGGAGGAAATGAGAGGGGGCATGCTCCCCTTCCTGCCTGATCCGGAGGAGGCGCGCGCGATGTACGCCAACTGCGTGATTTACCGTGACCCGGACGATCCGGGGCATACCGTTCGCCTGATGCCGGGCATTCCGGAAAGCCCCGTACGGCAGGCGCGCGCTCCGTATGTGGTGCATGCGTGGAACGGCGTTTACCTGGACAGCCGGGGTCTGCCTGCGGCGTCCGAGCGGGATTCCTATATTCCGCTGGAGCGCTTCACAGGCGCGGGAGAGGAGCCTTCTCTGGAAACCGCTCGGGAGAGCCGCGCCCGGTCCCTGGGCCGGATTCTGGAAACGCTGGGGGATGCGGATGCGCAGGAACGCTGGTGGTGGAACAGGGAGCAGGCCGTTGGGTGCTTCATGGAAGACGTCGTCAGGCTGTATGAAGAGCTGGGGGTACGCTCAGGCTATCTGAGGGGGGAGCTTGACCTGCTTGATCCCGTGATGGTTCAGGCTCTGCGCTTCGTCTCCCACGTGCTGAACGATCCCCTGGCCTACCGCCTGCCCCTGGACAAGGGGACGGAGGCCCTGAAGGGAATGACCAGGGAGGGAGTCCTGCTGAAAGAACTAGTGGAGGAACATGGAAACTTCTAATCATCTGACGGAATCCTGGAGCCAGCCTTGGCAGTCTGTCCTGTCCAGCCAGCTCTGGAGGCTGGAGCACCTGTACTGGATAGAAAACAAGGCCGGGCAGCTCCAGCGCTTCTCCCTGAACAGGGCGCAGCGGCGGCTGCATGAGCGGCTGTGGTACAGGAACGACATCCTGAAGGCGCGCCAACTGGGCATTTCCACGTATGTGGCCATGCTGATGCTGGACATGAGCCTGTTCCGGTCCAATTTCCATTGCGGCATTATTGATAAGAGCCTGCCGGACGCCCAGCAGAAGCTTGCCAAGCTGCGTTTCGCCTGGGACCATCTGGATTACGTGCCGCCCGACCCTTCCGCGATGGATGTGGCCCTGGCCCGGCTGGGAGAGAGAATCAAGAGCCTGTCCGGCGTGGAGAAGAAGGGGGAATGGCGGCCCTGCACGTCTGCGCGCAACCGCCTGGCTTTCGCCAACGGGAGCGACGTGCGCGTGGGGACGAACCTGCGCGGGGGCACCATGCAGTTCCTGCACGTTTCCGAGCTGGCGCATGTTTCCGTGCACGCCCCGTGGCGTGCCAGGGAAATCCGCACGGGGGCGATCAATACGGTGCCCCCCGGCGGCTTTATCCTGAAGGAGAGCACCCATGAGGGCGGCCGGTACGGCGTGAATTACGAACTGACGCGCCAGGCCATGGAGAACATGGGCAAGAGCGAGCTTTCTCCCCTGGATTTCCGGTTCTTCTTCTTTAGCTGGTTTGACCAGGAGGAGTACACGTTGCCGGGGCGCGGCAGATGGAGCCGGGAACTGGACGAGTACTTCCTTTCCCTGGAACGGGAAACCGGGGTGGCGCTGGATGCGGGCCAGAAAAGGTGGTACGCCAGGATGGCCCGCGTGATGGGGGCGGCCATGAAGCAGGAGTACCCGGGAACGCCGCAGGAAGCTTTCTCCACCGGGGAGGAGGGGAGCATTTACGGCAGCCGCATCATGGCCCTGCGGGAACGCGGGCGCGTGGGGACGGAGTTTGCGGCGGACCCGGACGCCCCCACCTTCACGGCGTGGGACCTGGGGTTGAGCGATCATACGGCCATCTGGCTTGTGCAGGTGATGGGGGACAGCTTCCACTGGCTGGACCATTACGCCGCCAACCAGCAGCCCCTGGCCCATTATGTGGAAAAAATGAAGGAATGGGAGAAGGCGCACGGCGTGGCGGTAACGGCCCATCTGCTGCCCCACGACGCCGCGCGGAGGGATGCCCACGGCATTTCCTACGTGGAGAACATGTCACGTCTGGGATTGGCGAACGTGCGCGTCGTTCCCAGGACCACGGACGTCTGGCGCGGCATCAATACGCTGCGGGAACTGCTGGAGCGCAGCTTCTTCCATGCCCGCACCCAGGAAAGGGTGCGCGGCGTGCGCGGAGAGGAAGAGCCCGGCGGCGTGGAACATCTGGAATTGTACAGGTCCAGGCCGCCGGGTGCGGGCGGTTCCGTGGTGGAGAGCCCCGTGCATGACGGACATTCCCATACGGCGGATGCCGCGCGCACATTTGCAGAGGCGTGGTCCCATGGACTGCTCCACGGGCCCGGGAATGACCGGGGCCGCGGCAGGCGCGCACGGATGTGGTGATGGAAGGAAAACGGGGCCGGGAAGAGATTTTTTTGATTGATGGTTGACAGTTTTGTCAAAAAGCGGTTCCTTTTTCCGGCTTTCCGTTGTCTAACGCAGTGATGCGACTCCCCGAGATGAAGTTACCCCTTTTCCATCTGCTGGTTCCCTGCCTGTGCGTTCCGTTCCTGTTTTCCTCCTGCGGCACCACGGGTGGGGGCTCTTCCCCTTCTTCCTCTTCCAATGTTCCGGTGGAGGAAATGACCGGGTATTTTGAGGAAAGCGGAACCATTCCGGGACACCTGCTCAAATGGGAGGACGATCCGTCCCTGCCCGGAAAGCTCCTGGTCGTGGTGGACAAGAAGAAGCAGATGATGTACGTGTACCGCGGGACGCACCGCATCGCGTATGCGCCCATCAGTTCCGGAAGGAGTTCCGGCATGACGCCCTCCGGCTATTTCCGCATCGCCTCCAAGGATGCGGACCACCATTCCTATTACGGCGCGTTCATCAATGCCGCCGGGGAGCTGCGGGACGGGGATATACGGAAGGATGCCGCACGGCCCGGAGAAAGGTTTGAACCGGCCAAGATGCCCTATTTCATGAGGGTGAACGGGGCTGTAGGCATTCATGAGGGGTACCTGCCCGGCCGCCCGTCCTCCCACGGGTGCATCCGCATCCCCCATCTGGTGGCGAAGAACCTGTTTGAAGTGGCTCCCGTGGGAACCCGCGTGATTGTCAGAGACGGGGATTGGAATATTCACGAGCTTCAGAAAAAGCCGTCCGGTATTTTCAGAACGGTGCATAAGCCGTCCGCCCAGCGGGCTGGCGCAAATTCAGCTTCCTCCGGGAAGAAGGAGCTTGTAAAGTCAGAGGCGTCCGTAGAGAAGGATGCCGCTGCCATGCCGCCTGTTGGAGAACAGGAAAACGCGCCGCTGCCTTCTTCCGGCGCGGACGCCGTGACCCCCTCTTCATCCCATGGACTCGAAGGACTGGAATAACATGCTGGCCGGGCGTTTGTACCATGCCCAGGATTCCGAATTGACAGCCAGGCGCCTTCGGGCGCGCAAGCTCGTCTTCCGTTACAACCAGTCCGCCCCGGAGGAGGAAGAACTGCGCCGGGAATTGGCGCGGGAGCTCTTCGGCGGCATGGGGGAAAACTGCTATCTGGAACCTCCGCTGCGGTGTGACTATGGAACGAATATCCGGCTGGGGGATCGCGTATATGCCAACTTCAACCTGGTGGTGCTGGACTGTGCCGCCGTCACGATCGGCAGTGATGTGCTGATAGGCCCCAATGTGGGGATTTACACCGCCACGCACCCCGTGGACCCGGGGCTGAGGCGGGACGGTCTGGAATTTGCGCTTCCCGTCACCATTGAGGACGGGGTGTGGATAGGCGGCCATACGGCCATTGGCCCGGGCGTGCGCATCGGGCGCAATTCCGTGATAGGCGCGGGAAGCGTGGTGACGAAGGACATTCCCGCCAACGTGGTGGCTGTGGGAAACCCCTGCCGCGTGATACGGCCCATTACGGAAAAGGACCGCGAGGCCTGGGGTGCGGTGGAAAATGGTGGGGAGGCCGCTACCGCAGGAACGGAGGCAAATTCTCCTGCATGATGAAATTTGAATTGCTTTTGGGGACGGATGGTGCATAGTTGGCGCCCTCACAGTGTCGATTAGCCGCTGCCACGAGCTAAATACATTCAAAGAAAACACTTATGAGTAACGAAATCAATTTGCAGGAATTCAAGATGCATGAAAAGGATTCCGGTAGCTCCAGCTACCAGATCGCCCACCTGACCCAGCGCATCGCCCACCTGACCGACCACCTGAGCACGAACAAGCACGATGTTTCTTCCCGCCGCGGGTTGTTGAAGATGGTGGCTCTGCGCCGCAAGCTTCTTGATTACGTCAAGCGTGAAGATCTGGCCCAGTATCAGAGCCTGATTCAGCGTCTTGGCCTTCGCCGCTAAACGGCGGAGCATATTCCCGTTTGATTCGGCCGTTGCGGTTTTCCGCAGCGGTCGTTTTTTTGCCGCGGGGGGAAGGGCGGTTCCCCGTATTTTTGTTCCGGAAGAGGCCTTGACCTTTAAAAAATGTCTGTTAGCCTGACAGACATCTATGGAACAAATGACACGGGTCCAGCAGAACACGCTGAGAAAAATCGTGGAGGCGGCCATTGAACTGATGAGTGAAAAAGGGTTCCACCGCGTCAGCGTTCAGGAAGTAGGGAAAAAGGCCGGTATTTGTGAAAAGACCGTCTTCCGCTACTTTGCCACCAAAAAGTCCCTGCTGGATGAAATCATCCGGTACCGGGAATATGCCAGCGAACTGAAAAAGGAATTCGAGAACAGGAAAACGTGGGACCTGGCGCATGACCTGAAACTGGCTGCGCGCCTGTACTTCCAGGCGACGAAGGCCAAAAGGAACGCCTTCCGGGCCTACTTGAGCGCGCTGGACTCCGTGGATACGAACGGAGATGATTTTTTGCGCGACCCGCGGGAGCTTCATTCCTTCCTGTGTGACTACATGGGCGCCATGCAGGAAAAAGGAAAGGTCAGGGAGGGGGATGTGGGGCTCATGGTGCGCGCCTTTGTCAATACCCTGCACGGCTACATGCTGATGTACTGCCTGAATGACGACAGCAAGGCATGGCAGGACAAGGTGGCCTCCATGAAGCTGACCATTGGCCTGTTCATTCAGGGATTTTCCCGGCAATGCACATCCTGCGGCGCATGAGCAAGCATTTGAAGGCTATATCACTGGGCAGCATGGCCCTGGCGGCCGTGGGAGCCATCGGCTGGGGAGTCTGGCATTTCCGGGAGAGCCGCACCATGAAAACGGACGACTGCCGCGTGGAGGCGAGCATCGTTTCCGTGGGATCAAAGCTGGCGGAGCGCGTCACCAGCGTGGATGTGGAGGAAGGGGAAACCGTCCGCCGCGGGCAGACGCTTGCCCATCTGGACAGCCGCACCATGCAGGCGCGCCTGATGGCCGCGCGTTCCCGCGTCAAGCTGATGCAGGCCAGGCATGACGAGATGCTGGCCGGCTTCCGCCCTCAGGAAATCGAGTCCCAGCGGGCCAGGACGGCCCAGGCCTCCGCCAGCCTGGAACATGCGCGGCGTGATTACGAGCGCGTTGAAAAGCTGGTGAGGGAGCAGGCAGGCATCAGCTCCGCGGACCGGGACGCCGTACGGGCCACCTACCTGGCGGCGCAGGCGCTGGAGAAGGCGGAGCAGGAGAATCTGGCCCTCAAGCTGGAAGGTTACCGCGAGGAGGAAAAAAGATCCGCCCAGGCCCAGCTGGAAGCCGCACGGGCGGAACTGGAGGAGTTGGAAGTGCTGTGCGGGGAATGCGTGGTTAAATCCCCCGTGGACGGCGTGGTGGCCCGCAAGCTGGTGAACGGCGGGGAGATGGTCAGTTCCGGCCAGAAGCTATTTTCTATTGTGGACGGCGGGGACGTCTGGCTCAACGTCCGCGTGGAGGAAACCAAGATAGGGCGCATCCGGCAGGGTCAGGACGTGCAGTTCACGCTGGACGGTTATGACGGCAGGGTTTTTCACGGCACGGTTTATGAAATAGGGGCGGCCACCTATGCGACATTCTCCCTGATTTCCACGGAGAACGTCAGCGGTTACTTCACCAAGGTCATGCAGCGCTTTCCCGTCAAGGTGAGCCTGCCGAAGCCGGAGGATGGCGTAGTATTCCGCCCGGGAATGCAGGGAAAGGTTTCCATTGATTTTTAAGGAAAAAGTATGAGCGGTCCGGTTATGCAAACAATGTTTCCGGCGTGGAAACGGCGCCTGCTGACGGGGATGGCCTGCGCGTGCACGATGCTGACGTTTCTGAATATGGGCTGCATCACGGCGGCCACACCGGATTTGTCAGGCACATTTGTGGTTGGCACCCTGGATGTTTCCTGGTCGGGTGCGGCGTGTCCGCTGGGAACTGCCCTTTCCTTTACCGTGGCGGCGTATCTGTGGGCGCGCATCGGGCTGAGAAGGTCCCTGCGCACGGCCCTGCTGATCATGCTGGCCGGAACCTTGCTGGGACTGGCGGCGGACCATTTCTTCCTCATGATTGCGGCCCGCTTCCTTCAGGGGGCCGGAGGCGGCCTGGCGCTGGTGTACGGAACGGGGCTGGTGAATGCCGCCCTGCCGCCGGAGCGCCGCGGCGTGGCGATGGGCGTGAAACTTTGTTCCATTGGCCTGGCTTCCTGCGCCAGCCCGGTAGTGGGGTGCCTGCTGGTGCAGTACTGGCACTGGCGGGGGCTGTTCGTCATCGTGGGTGCGGCCGCGGCCGTCCTGGCCGTGCTGACGACGCTGTACGTTCCCAACCAGAAGATTCCCAAGGGAGGGAAATTCGATTGGTTTTCCTTCCTGGCGGTGGGGATGGGATGCGTGTGCATGCTGATGGTGCTTATTTACGGGGAGACGGACGGCTGGACGGCGCCCGGCGTGCTGGCCTGGATGTACGGCGGATTTTGTTCCTTTGCCTTGGCCTTCATTTCCTGCATGACCCACCGCACCCCCCTGCTGGATGTCCGCGTGCTGGGCAACTGGCGGTTCCTGTGCGGCCTGCTGGCGTCCCTGTGCAACATCTTCTGCATTTGCTGGGTGCGGGTGGGGACGGTGCAGTTCATGCGCAATGTCATGAACTATGAACCGGTGGGCATTGCCTATGTGTTCATGGTTCTGGTGGCCGGATTTTGCGGCGGCGCGGCGCTGGTGCTCCCCCTGATGCAGAAGGGCAGGCTGGCCCTGCGGGTGGGCATGATGGCGGGGCTGCTGGCGCTGGGCGCCTCCGCCTTCTTCCTGTCCCGGCTGGACGCGGGCTGCTCCTGGCTGGACGTGGCGTGGCCCCTGGGGCTGTTCGGAATCGGTTATGCTTTCTGTTTGAATACGGCTACGCCGCTTGCCCTGAGAGGGGTGGAGGGGCGTTCCGCCGCCGCTTCCTCCCGGACGCTGAACACCGTGCGCTACATCTTTATTTCCCTGTACGTCAGCAGTGTGAGCACGGTATTGGCCCATATGAAAACGGGGTTCCGCTTCAGCATGGCGGAACAGGTAAGGGACGATTCCCCGGGAACGGCGCATACGCTTGACATGTGGCAGAGGCACTTTGCGGAAACCGGCGGCACGGCGCGGGAAATCCATGCATCCGTGGATGCGGTGCTGCAAAAGGCCGTGGCGCTCCAGAGCCAGGTGTTCTCCGTGGATACCTTTTATCTTTGCACCGTGATCGTGGGGGCGGCAGGTGTGCTGTTTGCCCTGTTCTGCCTGAAATCCGGCCAGGAAAGGAAGGCCGCTTCATGAAACGTCTGATGCTTCTTCTCATGGCCGCACTGCTGGCTTCCTGCGGCAGTCCCGCCGTATTTGAAAGGCCCGTCATGGAAATGCCGGAGGGAACGGCCCGGACTTCTCCCGTGGGGACCGGGTGGTGGCGCATCTTCAATGACCGTGCGCTGGACCGCCTGGAAGAAAAGGCCGTGGCTCATAACCGCGATCTTGTCCGCGCGGCCGCCTTGGTGGACCAGGCCTCCGCCCTGGCGGCGCAGGCGGGATCCGCCATGCTGCCCCGGGCGGAACTGGAAGCTGGAGCCAGCAGCGAGGAACTGTCCGAAGGTGAACGCTATATGAACAACCTGCCGGACCGGGCGAGGGATTTGTGGTCCATGTCCGGCGTGCTCTCCTATGAAGTGGACCTGTGGGGGAAGTTGCGGGCGCGCACGGAGGTCGCCCGGGCGGAACTGCTGGCTTCCGCCGCCGCTCGGGATGCGGTTTATCTGCGGCTGACGGCGGAAGTGGCCTCCGCCTACATCAATGTGCGCACGTGGGAGGAAAAATGCCTTATCATCCGCCGCGTCCATGCCTCTTATGAACAGACCTGCGCCATGTATGAAAAAAGGTTTGTGCAGGGGCAGTACCCGGAGCTTGCCCTGCGCCGCGTCCAGGCGGAGCGCTCCAAAACGCTGGCCCAGCTCAGGCTGTCGGAAAACGAACTGTCCCGTGCTGAAAGCGTGCTGTCCGTGCTGGTGGGGGACAGTCCCAGGCAGGTGATGAAGGGCGGAAGGCCCGGCGGGGGTAATGCCGCCCTGCTGGCTTCTCCTCCGGTCATTCCGGCGCGGCTCCCTGGTGACATGATCGAACGCCGTCCGGATATCTGGGAGCTGGAATCCCGGCTGAAAGCCGCCTTTTACGGAAGGGAGGCGGCGCGGAAGGACAGGTTCCCGTCCCTGGTGCTGACGGGGCAGCTGGGGCAGGTCAGCACCCAGTTGAACGAACTGCTGAACCAGTCTTCCAGAAATTATGAATTGGGAGCGGGCATTCTCCAGACCCTGTTTGACGGGGGGAGGAAGCGAGCCGTCGTGCGCGCCGTGGACGCCAAATGCGCCGCCGTCCAGGCCGCGTATGAGCAGGCTGTCCTGAACGCTTTCCGGGAAATCAGGGATGCCCTGGTGGAACGCCGCAAAAGCGCGGAGGTTTACGAGGCCACGCTTGATGAAGTGAACTGCCTGCGCCGCAGCTGGGACATTGCGTCCAGGCAGTATGAGGCCGGGTATGTGGGGCTGATGGATGCCCTGGATACGCACAGGAGCCTGCTGAGCGGGGAGCTGGACATGGCGGATGCCGCGCAGATGCGGCTGAATGCCGTCGTCAAATTCTGCAAGGCTCTCGGCGGCGGATGGCAGCGGCGCCCCGGTTCCTCATGAGGAACGGTTCTTGCCGCCGGGGATGCCCCCATCTGCTCCGGAGGAAGTTTTCCGGCAGGGAAGGGAGGGGATGTCCATTCCCGGCAGGTGGCGGGGAAAAGCACGGAACAGCGGGGCTATCAAACTATTTGCTTGCATTCTCCTTGACAGGGCTTATGCTGGCATCCGACGTTCGGGGACTCGTTTCCCGGTGCGTTTCTGTCGGGCATGCCTTGAGAAATTTTCGGATTTTCACAGGCTGTCAAGCCGGTAAGACTGGGCCGGAGCGTTTGATCCATCTGGGATGTGCGCCCTGCCGCGCGGACAGTGTTCCCCTTTATTTTTGGGAAAAGGCTGCTGCGGATAACACTCTTCCTGAGGCACTGCCCGTACCTGACGCCATTCAGGCTTCCCGCCCGGAGCCGGTCTGAATGGGCTGATGAGGCTGCGGGTGACTGAAAGACAAGAAATATAATGAGCATACATTCAGTTGAATGCAACGTTGGTACGAATCCCATCACGATTGAAACCGGAAAAATGGCCCGTCTGGCAGACGGCGCGGTTGTCGTCCGCAGCGGCGATACCGTCGTTCTCGTGACCGTGGTGAGCGCCACCAAAGTCAAGGAAGGCCAGACCTTCTTCCCCCTGTCCGTGGAATACAAGGAAAAGGCCGCTGCCGCGGGCATGTTCCCCGGCGGTTACTTCAAGCGTGAAGGCCGCCCCACGGAAAAGGAAATCCTGACGTGCCGCATGACGGACCGCCCCCTGCGCCCGATGTTCCCCAAGGGCTACTTCTATGATACGCAGGTGATCACCCTTCTGCTTTCCGCCGACGGTGAAAATGAACCGGACATTCTGAGCATCAACGGCGCTTCCGCCGCCTGCGTCGTTTCCGACCTCCCCTTTGCCGAACCCGTGGGCGCCGTCCGCGTGGGCCGCGTTGACGGCCAGTTCATCATCAACCCGACCAATTCCCAGCGTGAAAACAGCCAGCTTGACCTGGTGTTTGCCGGGACGAAGGACCAGGTGATCATGATTGAAGGTTCCGCCAACGAACTGCCGGAAGAAGACTTCATCGCCGCCCTGCGCCTGGCTCAGGAAAACGTGAAGGTTCTTTGCGAAAAGCAGGAAGAGCTCCGCGCCGTCTGCGGCAAGGAAAAGCGTTCCTACGAACTCTGCCTTGCCAAGCCGGAACTGCTGGAAATCGGCTATGAAATCGCCGGTGACCGCATTGAAGACGCCATCTATGCCGCCTCCAAGGTGGAACGCCAGAAGAAGGTGGGAGCCCTGCGCGACGAAGTGGAAGCCGCCATCAAGGAACGCCATCCGGAAGCTACCGATTTTGACGTGGAACAGGTCTTTGAATACATTCAGAAGAAGGCCTTCCGCATCTCCATCATGGACAAGGACAAGCGCGCCGACGGCCGCGCCCTCAAGGAACTGCGCCCCCTGACCGCGGAAATCAACGTGCTGCCCTCCGTGGTGCACGGCTCCGCGATGTTTGCCCGCGGTGAAACCATGTCCCTCTGCCTGGCGACGCTCGCTCCGATGGAAGAACGCCAGTACATGGACAACTACACGGGCAGCGTGAATGAAAAGCGCTTCATCCTGCACTACAACTTCCCGCCCTTCTCCGTGGGCGATACCGGTCGTTTCGGCGGTCAGAACCGTCGTGAAATCGGCCATGGCGCCCTGGCGGAACGTTCCATCGCTCCGGTTGTCCCGAGTGAACAGGAATTCCCGTACGCCATCCGCATTTCTTCTGAAATCATGGAATCCAACGGTTCCACCTCCATGGCTTCCGTCTGCGCGGGCACGATGTCCCTGCTGGCGGCCGGCGTGCCCCTCAAGCGCCCCGTGGCGGGCATTTCCGTGGGCCTGGTGACGGAACAGAATGACCAGCATGAAATCACCACGTACAAGACCCTTCTGGACATCATCGGTTCCGAAGACTTCTACGGTGACATGGACTTCAAGCTTTGCGGCACGTCTGAAGGCGTGACGGGCTACCAGCTGGACCTCAAGCTGCCCGGCATCCCCCTCTCCATTCTGGAAGAAGCCATCCACGTGGCGAAGGCCGGACGCACGGACGTGCTGAAAGTCATGAATGACGCCATTGCGGCTCCGGCCCAGATGAGCCCGAATGCTCCCCGCATTGAGACCACCAAGATTCCCGCCGACCGCATTGGCGAGCTGATTGGCCCCGGCGGCAAGAACATCAAGGCCATCCAGGCTGAATCCGGCGCCGACATCAACATTGAGGAAGACGGCACCGTGCACATCTACGCCTCCAAGCAGGAAGGCCTGGACCGTGCGCTGGAACTGGTCACCCGCATGTTCAAGACCATTGAAATCGGTGAACTGTACACCGGCAAGATTGTTTCCACGACCACCTTCGGCGCGTTCATGGAAGTGCTTCCCGGCAAGGACGGCCTGATTCACATCTCCGAGCTGGCCGAAGGCCGCACCGCCAAGACGGAAGACGTCGTTAGCGTGGGAGACGTGGTGACTGCCAAGTGCATCGGCATCGACGACAAGGGCCGTGTGAAGATGTCCGTGCGCGCCGCTCTGCGCGACGCCAAGGCAGCCGAAGCGGAAGCCGCCGGCATCACGGAATAACGGTTTTTCCATTGAGCCTTTAAACTTCCAGCCCCGTTTCCGGTTTGTTCCGGGAGCGGGGCTGTTTGATTGTTTAAGGGGGGGGTTGACTGTAAGAAGGGAAGGGCTGTTCGCGTGATCTTCCGGATGTTTTTTTGCTGTTTCAGGGAGGAGCCGGGAAAAATCAGGCAGCCAAGGAGAACAGGCTGCGGAAGAAACCGGAAGGCGGTTTTGTTTTTGCAGCGGTATGTTTCTGGACCGCGGGCTGGATTCGCGCCTGCGTTATTGCCGTTCCTTCCGTAAGAAGATTTTTTTGCCGTACGGCATTCCTGCGGGACGTCAGGGATGTTCCTTTTTCTGCACGGACGCCGTTTTCACTTCAGCAGAAGGAGGCGTGCACAGAAAGCGGCCCAGCAGATCCAGCGTGGCTTTCACTTCCTTCAGGTCCGCCAGCTCCCGGGGAGAATGCATGTAGCGGATGGGGGGGCCCAGAAAAGCGGCGTGGCCGCCGTAAAGCTTGACGGGGACGAAATTGGCCATGCCGGGCGGGAAAGCGGCGTCCTTCTGGAACGGAATCCCGTGTTCTTCCGCCAGTTGGAGCAGTTGGGCAGTGATAGGCTGGTAAAAAATTTTGTCATGAGTAAAAATGACGGGGCCTTCCCCCATGGCCTGGCGGCTCAATCGCTCGTTTTCTTCACGGGGCGGCAGGTCGTCCAGCTGGACGGTATCCAGCGTGCAGTCAATAACAATAGCTAGTTTGGGACGGTTCCTGCCGCAATACGCCGTGGCTCCTGCCAGCCCTGTTTCTTCCTGGGAGGAGGAAAGGAGCGTGACGTGGTATTTCAGGTCTTTTTTGTGCCGGGACAGGAAGGAGGCCAGCTCCATCAGCATGAAGGAATTGAGGCGGCAGTCCAGGCCGTGGGCCATCAGGCGCGTGCCGTGCAGCAATTCCGGCTTGGTGGAGGGAACGCCGCGCCGGCCGACGCTCAAGCCCATTTCCCGTGCTTCCTCCGCGCTGGATGCCCCTGCGTCAAACAGGATGTATTCCCCTCCTGCCGGAAGGGGCTCGCGGTTCAGCCACCAGCCGGGAACCGCCCCGGCAAAGGCGGTGACGGGGCCGTGTTCCCCGTCAAAACGGTAAGGGCAGGAAAGCATGGACTGGAAGTCCGGAAAGCCGACGGGCCTTACTTTCAGAAAGCCGGACGGAGTGATGCCTGCAATGACAACGCCCACTTCGTCGGCATGGGCGTCTATCAGCAATTCCGGTGCGTCCGGGTCCGGGCTGCGGAACGTAGCCCAGGCATTTTGATGCGCGTCCGTGCCGGAACTGTCCGCCAGGGGCGCCACGTGCTTGAGCCAGAATTGCTGGAGGGGGGCTTCCGCTCCGGAAGTGGAGGGGATGTCCAGCAGGGAAGCCAGACGTTCCATGGACTGGCCGCTGAAAGGCGGCTGCGTTTCCGGCATGGAGGCCACGCAAAGGTTGAAAAGAAGCAGTGGAAGCAGCAAAAAGCGGATAGAAGGCATTCCCCAGCCTATCATGGAAGAAGGGCGGGAAGCAATGCTGGAGGAATGAAGTGCGCGGTCCGCATGGCAGATTTTTTTGTTTCCCGTTCTTGACAGGATTTTTTTGGTTCCTATGATGCGGATGCCCGTTGCGTTTTACGGACACCCCCGCCATACATGATTCTTTTTATCATCTTCGTTATTCTTTTCCTGATTCTGGTCAACGCCTTTTACGTTGCCGCAGAATTCGCAGCGGTGAGCGTGCGCCGCAACATGATCCGGGAGATGGCGGAAGGCGGCAGCAAGGTGGCTGCCCATTTGCTGAGGATTTTGGAAAACACGAAGGAACTGGACCGCTACATTGCGGCCTGCCAGTTCGGCATTACCATTTCCAGCCTGATTCTGGGTGCGTACGGCCAGGTGGAACTGTCCGCCTACCTGCTCCCCCTGTTTGAACGGTTTGGCGGCATGGATTCCGTGATGGCCAATTCCGTAGCCGCCATTGTAGTGCTGGTCGTCCTGACGGTCCTGCAGGTGATTCTGGGGGAACTGATGCCCAAGTCCCTGGCGCTGCAGTTTCCCAAGCAGGCGGCCCTGTACACGTATTACCCCATGCGCTGGACGCTGACCTTCTTCGCATGGTTCATTGACTTCCTGAACGGAAGCGGTCTTCTGCTGCTTAAACTGTTCCGTCTGCCCCCCGGAGGCCACCAGCACATCCACTCCCAGCAGGAGATCAACATGCTGCTGGATGAAAGCCACCAGGGCGGCATGCTGGAGGAGGATGAACACGAACGGCTGCACAGCGCGCTTTCCCTGGCGGAACGTACGGTGGAGCAGATCATGATTCCCCGTTTCCAGCTCGTCTGCCTGGATGTGGACGCTACCCAGGAGGATATTCTGAACATGATTGCGGACAGGCCCCATACCCATATTCCGGTGTATGAAGGAAACCGGGAGGCCGTCATCGGCATGCTGCACATCAAGGACATGGTGGCCGCGTATGCGGAAAAGGGTGTTCTGCCCCCCCTGCGCTCCATGCTGCGGCAGGTGCCGTGCGTGATGGAGATGCAGACGGTGGAGATGCTGATGTCTCGTCTGCGGGAGGACAAGGCCAAGGAAGCCTTTGTGCTGGATGAGTACGGCAAGTTCGTGGGGCTGGTGACGCTGGAACGGCTGCTGGGTGAAATGGTGGGGGATATTGATGAGGAATTCATCCGCTCCGGGGAAAAGGTGGAATACCTGCCGGACGGTTCCGTGCGTATTCCCGGCATGATGCGCGCCCATAAGGCGGAATGCCTGGTGCCCTTCCTGATGAACGGCGCCACCACAGTGGGCGGCTGCGTGATCAAGCACATGTCCTGCATTCCGAAGGAGGGGGACCGCCTGATTATTGCGGGGCGCGTGCTGGTGGTGGAAAAGATGGACCACAACCGCGTTTCCTCCATCCTTCTGTTGCCTCCGGAGAAAAAGGAGGATGAACCTGCCATGGAAAGCGGGGTGGAATCATGATGACGATTTTTATTATTCTGCTGCTGATTGTACTGAACGGCCTGTTTGTGGCCGCGGAATTTGCGCTGCTTGGCGCGCCCCGCGCGGCTCTTGAGCAAATGGGGGCGTCCGGCAACATGGTGGCGCGCCGTGTTTCCCAGATATTGAAAACGCCCCGTTTGCAGGACCGCTACATTGCCACGGCCCAGCTCGGCATCACATTCGCCAGCCTGGGGCTGGGCATGTACGGGGAGCATGCCGTGGCCAGATGGCTCCACGAATGGCTGGCCCAGTACGGCTGGGCCTCCTGGCTGGTGGCGCATGGCGCAGCCAGCGTTCTGTCCGTAGCGGTGCTGACGTACCTGCACATCGTGCTCGGGGAAATGGTGCCCAAGGCTCTTTCCCTCCAGTACGCCACGAAGCTCTGCCTCATCATTACGATGCCCATGTACGTGATTCAGCTCTGCCTGTATCCGCTGGTGGTGGGCATGAACACCCTGGGCAACTTCTTCCTGAGGCTGCTGGGCGTGGACAGGAATGAATCCAAATCCCATTACCATTCTGCGGAAGAACTTCAGTACATCATTGAGGAAAGCCATGAAAACGGCGCCCTGCCGCAGGAATCCGGCCGCATCATGGACGGCCTGTTTGACCTGGAAGACCTGTATGTTCACCAGGTCATGACTCCGCGCGTCAGGATAGACGCCATTCCGGAAAGAGCTGGGCATGAGCAGATAAGGGAAATCGTGCGCCGCACCCGCCGTACCCGCTACCCTGTCTACCGCGGGGACCTGGACCACGTGGTGGGCATGGTGCATGCCCGTGACCTGTTCCGCATCATGCTGCGCGGGAAGGCCCTGACGTCCGAATACATCCACGCCATTCCCAAGGTGCCCAAGACGGTGAAGTTTGACAACGTGGTGGAGATCATGAGGAAGGACAATGTGCGCCTTGCCATCATTCTGGACGAGCATGGGGGAACCTCCGGCCTGCTGACCCTGACGGACGTGTTTTCCGAGGTGATGGGCTGGGACCGCGGCCGCATCAGAGTATTGACAGACCTGCCGCGGGACGCAGTGGGCTTCTCCTGCGACGTGTCCGGACTCGCCCGTATTGAGGAGCTGGGGGAAGCCATGGACATGGACTTGCAGAGTGAGGAAATCGATACTGTGGGCGGCCTGATTCTCAATCTGCTGGAAGCTCCGGCGGAGGAAGGGGACACTGTGGGCTACCGCGGCCTGGAATTCAAGGTGACCCGGACGGAGAACGGCGGTGTGGAACGCTGCACCGTAACCCGGATTACTCCACTGATGCGGGAGGAAGCTTTGGAAGAAGAGGAATAATCCGCGGGACTCAGGCGGGAATGCGCCGGAACCGCGTTGCTTTGTGCAAAAGTTCCTTGGTGGAGCGCGTATGATATGGCAGAATATTTTCCGTCATGTCCCAACCTGAGTCCGCCGATGCTTCCATGAAACGCCCCTCCATGAAAAAGTGGGTTGTTCTCCTTGTTGTTCTTGGGGCGCTGATCGGGGTAGGCACGATGATGAAGGCATGGATGGACCGGCGTTCCGGCGCGGAGGCCCAGCCGGCCGTTTTCTCAGGCGGCAGCGAGCACTGGGACCAGAATGAAGTTCCCATCTCCATGCAGTGCGGGGCTTGCCATGAAAAGGAATTCCGGCAGTGGGCCGGATCGGATCACGCCTGGGCGTTCCGCAAGCTGGGGGACCAGTGGGAATCTGAGGCGTTCCATAACATGAAGCTGAACGCCCACGGCAGCATTCTTCAATTCTCCACAAATGCAGAGGGGCGCATGGTGCATGACGGCCAGTCCTCAACCTCCTGGCGCGCGGACTGGGCCACGGGGAGAATCCCCCTGGTGCAGTACCTGGTTCCCGCCAAGGACGGCGGTTATCATACCCTGAGCGCCGCGTGGGACGTGAACCGCAAGGAATGGTTTGATATCTTTGGCAAGGATGCCCGGCAACCAGGGGACTGGGGGCACTGGACGGGCCGCGGCATGAACTGGAACACGCAGTGCGCGTGGTGCCACATGTCCCTGTTCCATAAAAATTATGATCCGGTCAAGGACCGCTATGCCTCCACCTGGACAGAACCCGGCGTGACCTGCATCCAGTGCCACGGCCCCTTGCTGGATAAGCCGGAGGCGGGAACGGGATGCATGATTTCCACCAAAAACAAGCTGACGCCGGAGCAAATTCACGACAACTGCGCGTCCTGCCATGCCCGGCGGGATGAATTCGATCACGATTTTGCCGTTGGCGACCGTTTTGACAACCATTTCCAGCTCGTGCTTCCCGTACAGCCCGGCGTTTTCTGGCCCAACGGCATGCAGAGGGATGAGGATTATTGCGAAACCGGGCTGCGCCTGAGCCGCATGGGCAAGGCGGGCGTCACCTGCCTGGACTGCCATGACCCGCATACGGGAACGCTGAAGCTTCCGCAGGAGGATAACACGCTCTGCCTGCGGTGCCACGGCACCGGGGAGGCGGTAAACGGCGTAAAAGCCCCCGTCATTGACATGGCCAGGCATACGCCGTGTCCGCAGTCCAGCATGGGCGCCCGCTGTGTGGAATGCCACATGCCGGAAAGCCTGTACATGGCCCGCGATCCGCGCAGGGACCATTCCTTCAATTCTCCCGATCCCCTCCTGAGCGTGGAGCTGGGCATTCCGAATGCCTGTACCATGTGCCACCGGGAAAAGAGTAATGAATGGGCCGCGCAAGCGGTGGAAAAATATTACGGGGCCAAGCCCAAGATGGCGCAGTACAGGGACCGCACCCGGGCCGTGCAGCGTGCCTATGAAGGGCGGGAGGATGTGCTGCCCCTCCTGATGGAATGCTTCAAGCGGGAGGAAGTGGGCGCATGGCGCGCGACGCTGCTGGATCTGATGGATGCCTGGGCGCATGAACCTGCCGTTCAGGAGCTGGCTGCAGCGGCGGTCAAGGATCCGGACTCCCTGACGCGCGCCGCCGCCGCCAAGGTGATGGGCCGTGCGGGCAATCCCGCCGCGGGCAAACTGCTCAATGATCCCTTCAAGGTAGTGCGCCTGCAGGCGGAGTGGGCCCTCCGGGATTCCCTGCCGCCGGACAGCCCCGGCATGAAGGAGCTGACCGCCGCCGCCCTGCACCAGGCGGACCAGCCGTCCGGGGCGATGAAGCTGGCCCAGATAGCCATCAGCCGCAAGGATGCGAAGGCGGCAGAACAGTGGTTTGCCAAGGCTTTGAAATGGGATGCCACCTCTTCCGTGGTGCACCGGGATTATGCCGTTTTCCTGGCCTCCCAGGGCCGCAGCGGGGAGGCGGTGGACCAGATGAGGGAGGCCGTGCGGCTGGCTCCGAAGGATGCCAATCTGTGGTATCTGCTGGGCCTGGGCCAGATTGAAAACAACGATGAGCCGGGCGCGCTGGAATCCTTTAATGAAGCTCTGAAAATAGAACCCTCCTTCATCCGTGCCCTGTTCAACCGCGCCCTGCTGAATGAAAAGGTGGGACGGCTGGAACAGGCTCTTCAGGACCTGGAAAACTGTTCCTCCCTGGACAAGGAGAATGCGGATATTCCGTTCACGCTGGCGGTGATGCTTTACCGCAACGGACGGTACCGTGACGCCGCCGCCGCCGCCGCGGAAGCCCTGCGCCGCGATCCTGGGCACGCGCAGGCAAGGCAGATTTTGGAATCAGCTTCTCGACATGGAAGGTAAGAAGTAGTATATCAGCGTTATGCGCATGAAATTTTCCCCCTGGCGTATTCTGCTGGTGTCCGCATTCGTAGCGGGTTCCTCCTTCTGTTTTGCGGACGCTCCCGGAGCGTCGGAGGATCCGTCCCTCCGCATTTGGACGAATAAAAGCACGGGCAGTACGGTGGAGGCACGTCCTATTGCCTTGAACATGAAGACCGTCAAGCTGGTAACTACGGCCAAAAAGCCCATCACCATGCCGTTGGAAAAGCTTTCCGAGGAAGACCGCGCGTGGCTGGAGGAACACAAGGAAGTGATAGGCAAGCCTGTTGCGGAATGGTCCTCCGTGCCGTCCGGCCCCGTGGCGGAGGAAATGAAGGGGAAAACCTACATGCTGGAAAACGGCAAGCTTGAAAAGAAGGACGGGAAGCTGAATCCCGGGCATTTCATCCTGTATTTCAGCGCAAGCTGGTGCGGCCCGTGCTGCCGGAATGCGCCCCACAGCGTGGAGGCCTACAACAAGGCGGTGAAGGACAACCCGGATGTGGAAGTGATCATGTGCAATCTGGACCAGAACCTGGAAGCCGCCCAGAAATGGGCCGCCGCCAACAACATGCCCTGGCCCATCCTGCTGAGGCAGGATTTGACGGAGCTTGCCAAGAAGGTGGCTCCGCGCGGCATCCCTACGATGATTCTGGTGGATAAGGACGGCAAGCCCATCCAGTCTTCCCAGGACATGGAACAGTTGGTGAAAGCCGCTGGTTCAAGCCGTTCCTCCCGCTAAGCGGCAGCACCGTTTGATCTTTTGAAACGATGGCTTCCATCCGCAAATCCCAGTCGGACCGCTCTGCGGAAACCAGCGGTAAAATTCTCCGTGCCGCGCAGAAACTTTTTGCCCTCAGGGGATTTGACGGAGTGACCATGAGGGCGATTGCCTCTGAAGCAGGGGTGAATCTGGCCTCCATTGTTTACTACTTTGAAAACAAGGAAGGACTGTACCTGGCCGTTTTCAGGCAATATGCGGAACCCCTGATGGAGGAGCGCATGAAAATGCTGAAAGAAGCGGACCTTCATCCGTCCCTCAGGGCGTATGCCCGTGCCTTCATTGAGCCCGCTTTCCGTTTGCTGCTGGATAAAAATCTGGGCGGTCCGGATCACGCGCGCCTGCTGTGGCGGCTGCCCCAGGAACCGGAATACCTGGGAAGGAAGATTTACGATGAATTCTATGCTCCGCTCATCCGGGAGATGACGTTGAGGGTTCGCCGATTCTGCCCATGGGACGATGAGCTTTCCATATCCTGGCACATACATATCATGAGTTCCATTTTCCATGCCACGCTGGGGAAATACGTCACACGGCTGGAACTTCATGACAAGGAGCCGTGGATGAAGGATCAGGACCGCATCCTGCAAATGATTGTAGATACGGCGGTCCTGCTGATTTCCCGTCCGGCTCTTTCTCCGGAGGTAGAGGAAAGACAGGGGTAACCGCGGAAGTGGAATGCAATACCCGGGAAGGCGCGTCTTTCCTCACGCTTCTCCCAGTCTTTTTCTAAGCGCCGCGACCGTTTCCGTTATATCCGGGTGTGTAAGCAGCCAGGAAACGATGACGACCCTGCTTGCTCCCGCCTCCAGAACGGAGGGCAGCGTGTTTCCATTAATGCCTCCGATGCAGAAGACGGGAAACTCTTCCGGCAATTGCCGCCGCACGCCTGCAATGTCTTCCAGGCCGATCGCCGGCCTTCCCGGCTTGGTGCCCGTGGGAAACAAGGGGCCGAATCCGATGTAGTCCGCCCGCTCCCGGAACGCGCCCAGAGCCTGTTCCGGGCTGTGCGTGGAACGCCCGATGATGGCGTTCGCCCCCAGCATGGCCCGCACGGGAGCCAGTTCCCCGTCGTCCTGGCCCAGATGGACGCCGTCCGCCCCTGTGCCCAGGGCAATTTCAGGATAGTCGTTGATGATGAAAAGACAGCCGTATTCGCGGCACAGCGGGGCAAGCCGGCTACCCATGCGCGCGATATGTTCCGGATCATGGTTTTTCGCCCTGAGCTGGAGGATGCCCAGACCGCCCGCCAGCAATTTTTCCGTAACGGAGATTAATTGATGTTCAGCGGTATATCCCATATCCGCGATGCCGTATAGCCGGCAGGATGAGAGGCGTTCCTTCCTGTTCATGGCAGGGAATTGTACCGGATAAAATCATCCCGGCAAGACGCTTCCCATTCTTGACCCTAAAGGAGGGTGTGATACACTCCCCGCATCGTGTCACCCGCCTTATATTCCGCCGCTAAAAGTGTACTGTTCCAGATGAATCCGGAAACCGCCCACAAAGTGACCTTGTGGGGGCTGCGCCTGGCAGAAAAGATGCGCGTACTGCCCCTTCTGATGGGGGAGGTTCCTTCCGACCCCGTGGAAATCCTGGGGATGAAATTCCCCAACCGTGTGGGTCTCGCCGCCGGAATGGACAAGGAGGCGGATACGGTGAACGCCTTCGGCCAGGCCGGGTTCGGCTTTGTGGAAGTAGGCACGCTGACGCCGCGGCCGCAGCCGGGCAATGACAAACCCCGCCTGTTCCGCCTGATTCCCCAGCAGGCCATTATCAACCGGATGGGATTCAACAATGAAGGCATTGCCGCCGGAGTGGAGAACATCCGCTCCGCCACCCGTTTTCATGGCGTCCTGGGAGTTAACATCGGAAAAAACAAGGTGACGCCCAATGAAGATGCGGCCCAGGACTACCTGACCTGCCTGCGTGCGGCATGGCCCGTGGCGGATTACATTGCCATCAACTTCTCTTCTCCCAACACGCCCGGACTGCGCGACCTTCAGGCGGCCGAACCCGCCGCGCGCCTGCTGGCATCCCTGAAATCGGAGCAGTCCAACCTGGCTGTGGAAACCGGACGCAATGTGCCCATTTTCATGAAGGTGGCGCCGGATGTGACGGATGAGCAAATTGCGGAACTCAGCCGCGTTTTCCTGGATGAAGGCCTGGACGGCCTCATTGCCACGAACACCACGCTTTCCCGGGCCGGGGTGGAAGCCAGCCCGCGCCGTGAAGAAGCCGGCGGCCTGTCCGGCGCGCCGTTGACGGCGCGGTCTACGGAAGTCATTGGAGCGTTCGCCTCCGAATTGAAGGGGCGCATCCCGATCATTGGCGTAGGCGGCATCATGAGCGGCGCGGACGCCGTCGCGAAAATCAAGGTCGGGGCCAGCCTGGTGCAACTCTACACAGGGTTCATTTACCGCGGGCCGGACCTCATCCGGGAATGCGTGGAAGCCATGAAGGCTGAATGCCCCGTTAACTCCTGATTCTCCTTATTCACTGCCTACAGGTTTCATTCATGCCCGGTTCCTTCGTACATCTTCACAATCACACGGAATACTCTCTGCTGGACGGCGCAGTCCATATCAAGGACCTCATTGCCGAATGTTCCCGCATGGGAATGCCGGCCGTAGCCATCACGGACCACGGCAACCTCTTCGGAGCCATTGAGCTGGTCATGGAGGCGAACAGCCTTAACAAATCCGTGGCCGCCTGGAACAAGGAACATCCGGAAGGACCGCAGAAGCAGGAGGTGAAGCCCATCTTCGGCTGCGAGGTGTACCTTTCCCCCACGCCCATCGGCGTGAAAAAACAGCTTCCCGGGCGCCGCAAATATACGCACCTGCTTTTGCTGGCGGAAAATGAAACCGGCTGGCAGAACCTGGTCAAGCTGGTATCCCGGTCCCATCTGGAAGGTTTTTATTACAAGCCCCGCGTGGACATGGAAACCCTGCGGGAATTCCATGAAGGCCTTATTTGCTGTACGGCGTGTCTTGCCGGGCCGCTGAACGAATGGCTGCTCAATGACCAGCCTGAAAAGGCGGAGGAAGCCCTCCTGGCGCTGAAGGATATCTTCGGGGACGACAACATTTTTGTGGAGCTTCAGGACCATGGCATGGAGGAGCAGAAAAAATGCCTGCCGGAGCTGGTGCGCATCGCCCGCAAGACCAATACCCCCATTCTAGCTACCAATGACGTGCACTTCCTCCGGAAGGAGGACCACGACATGCACGACGTGCTGATCTGCATCGGCACCAACGAAAAGCTGGCTTCTCCCAAGCGCATGCGCTACTCCACGGAAGTCTACCTGAAATCCCCCGAGGAAATGAGGGAGGTGTTCAGGGACTATCCGGACGCCGTGGAAAACACGCTGAAAATCGCGGAACGGTGCAACGTCACCATCAAGCTGGACTCCGCCAGTACGGAAAAATACCCGGAATTCGGCACTCCGGACGGCTCCACGCGTGAGGATTACCTGCGCAAGGTATGCTATGAAGGACTGGAGGAGCGGTACGGCAAAGAACGCGTGGCTAAGGACAAGGAACTCCGCGACCGCCTGGATTATGAGCTGGGGATTATCAACCAGTTGAAATTCCCCTCCTACTTCCTGATTACGGCGGATTTCATCAACTGGGCGAAGGACCATGACATTCCCGTGGGGCCCGGCCGCGGTTCCGCCGCCGGTTCTCTGGTGGCGTATGCCATGAAGATCACGAACATCGACCCCCTGCGGTTCGGGCTGATCTTTGAACGTTTCCTGAACCCGGAGCGCGTCAGCCCTCCGGATATCGACATTGACTTCTGCCAGACGCGCCGTCCGGAGGTGATTGACTATGTGCGGCAGAAATACGGGGAGCGCGCCGTGTCTCACATCATCACGTACGGCACCATGGGCGCCAAGTCCGTGCTCAGGGACGTGGCCCGCGTGATGGACATGTCCTACGCGGATGGAGACCGCATTTCCAAGCTGATTGAACCCGGTCCCAAGGTAACCCTCCAGTCCAGCTACAAGAGCAGTGAGGAACTGCGGGAGCTGATCGCCTCCGATGAAGGATACGCGGAGCTCTGGGGTTATGCGACGCGCTTGGAAGGGCTGATCCGCAACGTGGGCGTGCACGCGGCGGGCGTCGTGATTGGTGACCGTCCGCTGGACGAGCATGTGGCGCTCACCCGTGACGACCTGTCTGATCCTCATGCAGCCGTCGTCGCCCAGTGCGACATGAGCGCGATTTATGAAGTGGGTCTCTTGAAAATGGACTTCCTGGGTCTGAAAACCCTGACCGTCATGCATGATGCGGAGGAATACGCCCGCTGGCGCGTGCCGGACTTCAAGCTGGATTCCGTGCCCTTGGATGACCGGGAAACGCTGGACCTGCTGAACAGGGGGGACACGATGGGCGTGTTCCAGCTGGAATCCGGCGGCATGGTGGATACCTGCCGGCGCTACGGCATCCAGAAGATTGAAGACATCATTGACTTGCTGGCCCTTTACCGTCCGGGAGCCATGCAGTTCATGGATGAAATGATCGAGGTCAAGAAGGGGCTGCGCCAGGTGGTGTATGAACACCCGCTGCTGGAACAGGTCAGCGGAGAGACCTACGGCGTGATGATTTACCAGGAACAGGTTCAGGCGGCGGCCAAGCTGCTGGCGGGCTACACGCTCGGCGGGGCCGACCTGCTGAGGCGCGCCATGGGCAAGAAGGACCCTGCAAAAATGGCCAAGGAAAAGGCCCACTTCGTGGAAGGGTGCTGGAAAACCAACCAGATTGATGAAAAGACGGCTACGGCCATCTTTGACAAGATTGAGAAATTCGCCGGGTACGGCTTTAACAAATCCCACTCCGCCTGTTACGGCCACATTTCCTACTGGACGGCCTACCTCAAGGCACACTTCCCGGTGGAATTCCTCTGCGGCCTGATGTCCAATGAAGCGAACAACGACAAGATCGGCGTGTTCATTCAGGAAGCCAACCGCATGGGCATTGAAATCCTGCCCCCCAACGTGAACAAATCCATGCTCAAATTCACTCCGGAGGAAACGCCTTCCGGCAAGCTGGCCGTGCGCTACGGACTGGCGGCCATCAAGAATGTGGGGGAAGGAGCCATGCAGATTCTTTTGGAGGAAAGGGAAAGAAACGGGGAATTCACCAGCATGGAGGACATCTGCAACAGGCTGGATTCCAAATCCGTCAACAAGAAGATTCTGGAATCCCTGATTCGCGCGGGAGCGCTGGACTGGACGCTGGAACCGCGCTGCGCCCTGTTTGAGCGGGTGGACCTGGCCCTCAGCGGCGCATCCCAGGTGCACAAGGACAAGGCCCTGGGGCAGGGCGCCCTGTTTGACATGACTTTTGAAGCTCCCAGGGTGAAGGATGAGCCTGCTGTTCTGGAATGGTCCAAGGAGCAGCGCATGGGGGATGAAAAGGACCTGTTGGGCGCCTACTTCTGCGGCCATCCGCTGGACTCCATGCGCGGCGTCATTGATGCGGAAAAATACACCCGCATCGGTCTCATTGACGCGCTGGAGTCGCACGAACTCAAGCAGAAGCACCAGATCGCCGGCATGGTGCGCTCCATCATCCCCAAGATCAGCAAGGCAGGCAGGAAATTCGCCATCCTCACACTGGAAGACTTTACCGGCAGCATTGAAGTGCTGCTGTGGTCGGATGTCTATGAAAAGGCCCTGGAAATGGAAGGCGGCCTGGAACCGGGCGTCTTCGTCTCCGTGCGCGCCAACATCCGGGAGGATGACCGCACTTCCGCCAAGAGCGTGGCCGCGCAGAGCGTGGACCCGCTGGGAGGCAGGAGGCGCAAGTCCAAGGCCGGGGACCAGGGCCCTCTGAATATCATTGTCAGCCCCCTGCGCCACACGAGGAAAAATCTGGAGCAGATACGGGACATCCTGAAAAGGTACCCCGGTCGTTCCAAGGTCAATCTCACGATCAAGGACAGCCTGGGCCATAGTCAAATACTGGAGCTGGACGAACGGTTCCGCGTGAACCGCTGTCCGGAGCTGGAAACGGAACTTTCCATGTACAACTAGCGCCATGCCGGGAGGAAAACTGCTCTTGCCGGAATCGGAACGGCTGGCATTCCGGGCGTGGGGGGAAAGGGACTGGCCCTTTTTTGCGGCCATGAACGCCAATCCCCGGGTGATGCGTTTCTTCCCCGCCGTCATGACGGAGGAGGAATCCCGCGCCATGTGGAACCGCCTGCGGGCGGAACTGGATGAAAAGGGTTACGGGGTGTACGCCGTAGAGCTGAAATCTTCCGGCTCCCTCATCGGCCTCCTTGGTTTTCATTGGGCGGATTTTAAAGCGGACTTCACGCCCTGTGTGGAAATAGGCTGGCGGCTTGTGCCGGAAGCCTGGGGGCATGGCTACGCCACGGAAGGGGCCAGGGCTTGTTTGGAGCACGGTTTTGCCAGGTTGGGCCTTGACCGGGTGTATTCCTTCACCGTCTGTGTGAATCTTCCTTCCCAGGCCGTGATGCAGCGTGCCGGAATGAGGAAGACGGCGGAATTCAACCATCCCAAAGTAGCTCCGGATTCCGTCCTGTATCCGCATGTGCTGTATGTAAGGGAAGCTTCCCACGCATGATTCCATGACGGGGTTTCCGGTGTAGCCGGCCGGTCCATTTTTTTAATTGTTCTGCCTCCTGGAAAGCAACGGACGCGTGCATTTCCGGTGAAATGGCCAGTGCGTTCTTTACGCTTGTTGCTGCCGGTTTCCGGAAAAAATCGAACGGGCTGCAATCCCGGAGGAATGCAGCCCGTTGACTGGGCAGGGGGCGCAGGGCAGCGGAACGTGCCCGCTGCCGTCATGCGCGACTTAGAAGGCGTAGCTTACCCCGGCGTTGACCCGGTGGTAGGTTGACTTGCTCCTGCCTTCGAATTCATAGCCGGCGTAGGCCGTCCATTTGGGGTTGATGACGACGGTGCTGTTGTAATTGACGCGTACGGCGTTCCGGTCCGGGCGGGAACCCCTCGCGGTCCAGCTGAAATCGTTCAGCAGGCGCGTGGCCCTGGTTTCCGGGTTGTCACGCACCACGTCGGGCACGTAGCTTACGGACAGGCTGTTCACCCACAGCACGCCGTTGCTGAATTGCAGGGCCTTGCTGACGCCTACGCCCACGGGCAGGCTCAGGTTCTTCAGATTCCCGCGGTCGAAGTGCCGGGCGTCATATCCCGTTTCCGTGAAGGAATTCTGGTTGACCTGGGTGTACTCGATTCCCAGGAAGGGGGAGAGCGTCCAGCCCTTGTTCAGGCTGTGGTCCCACGTGGCCTGAAGGGTGGCGAAGCCCATTCTGTTCTGCCATTTGCCGTGGGAAGCCCCTCCGTCATAATAGGAGTCCAGCTTGTTGGTTGTCCATCCGAAGCCGGCTGTTCCGCTGATGGTCAGCATGTCCTTGGGGGCAAGCTGCTTTCTCCATGCTCCGTAAAGCAGGGCAACGTAGGAGGTCTGGTCCACTTCGCTGGGCCAGCTGCGGCTCTTGTTGGTGCCGTACAGGTTGCCGAAGGCGGCGCCCAGAATGGTGTTCGGGGTGAACCTGCGGTCCGCACCCACGGCATAGCCGCCGCCATTGTAGTCGTAGCCGTCAATGCCGTCGCGGGTGGCATGGTAGGTGAAGTCTCCCATTCCCTTGATCCAGAAGTTATTCTTCGGACCCATCAGGAACCGGGTGATGCCCACCTGGCCCAGAGCGGCATTGGAAACGGACTTCATGTTGGAAGCGGAGCTCCACATGGAGTTGCCGATGTCCGCCCCGTCCAGTTCCGGGAGAATCTCTTCAATGCCGGCGGTGGGGTTCCAGACGGCGTACAGATGGTCGTTGATTCCGTCTCCGTCCAGGTCTTCCCATTCCTTGGTCCAGTACCCTTCGTAGGTATAGGGGGAGTTGACCGTATTGGTTCCGGTGGCTGTGGAATAGATGTCGTCAAAATCCCCGGAAGTTCCGGGAATGGCCGCTTCCCCGATGGCCATGGCCAGGAAGCGCTGCTTCTCGGCCCATCTCTTGTGGGCGTAATCCTCCAGGGAATCCGCTACTCCCATGGAGCCGCCCATGGTGTGGCTGTTGGCTTGCTCAATGCTGAGGCCGGAGCTGTAATCGTCCATGAAGGGGCGGAAGTCAAAGATGACGCCCTTGCTGATGTCGATCGTGTCCGCATGGAAGGCGGCGCCCCTTCCGGTTCTCAGGGTCACGCCGGATTCAATGGTGATGTTCCTGCTGTTCACGGAACTGTTTCCCGTGATTTCCAGAACGCCCTTATTCACAGTGAAGGATGAGTCTTTGGTGAGGTCCTTGTTGCCGTATGTCACACCGTCTTCCAGAATCAGGGTACCATCGTACAAGGTGGTTTTTCCGCTGACATTGAAGTACTTGGACTCCGCCAGCCGGTTTTGCCAGTCGGCTTCCGTTTCTCCGGCGGCCTGGGTGATCAGCTTGTCCGCCTCCGCTCCGGAAAAGCGGATGGTTCCGGTGAATTCCGGAGCCGTTCCGTTGTAAGGAGTGGTATCCACTCCTTCGGACTTGTTGAAGTCATAGACAATGTTGTCATACTCCGCTCCGTCGCCTTCATTCCGGAAGGGGTCGTAGAAGGTGACCGTCCTTCCTTCCTGCGCGCGGAGCACCACGCTGTCCATGGAAGCGCTTCCGTTGGTTCCAAACACCAGGGAGTTCAGAATAGGGTTGGCCCCGCCGCGTTTTTCCGTGTTGCCTTTCACGATGATGTCCCCCTGGTCAGCGGAAAAGACGGCATCCTTGTAATAGAGGAGCATGGCTCCCGCAACACCGTCAACGGAGTTGTTCTCAATAAGCACACCGCCGCGGTTGTTGATGAACTCCAGGCCGTTGGCCCCCTGAAGTGCTCCAACGTCCCATTTGGCCGAGTTGCCGGAGATGGTGACCTTCCCCGTATTGACGAAGGATGTTTTCCCATCCACCAGGAGGGCGCCATAACCGTAGTCCGTGGATTTGTTGCCGGAAATGGAGATGTCTCCCGTGTTGGCAAAGGACAGGTTCCCGTGGAACTGCCCCACGCCGTAGTGCCAGCCCGCCGTATTATTGTCCATGGAGATGTTTCCGGTCCGGGTGAACGAGGTATTACCGGTCACCTCAATGGCGCCGTTGTACTGGTCCGCGCTGTTTCCGGAAAGGGAAATGTTCCCTGCATCCGTCACGCTGAACGTTCCGTAAAAGCGCAGGGCTCCGTTGGAACCCTTGGTGGAGTTTCCTTCCACAGTGATGTCCCCATTGTTGCTGAACGTGGTATTGCCGAAGACGGCTACACCTCCCATTTGATTGTCCGAGCTGTTTCCTGAAATGGTGATGTTTCCCGTATTGGTGACGTTCCAGTCCTTGCTGATCCAGCCTACGGCATACGTCTTGTCCGCGTGGTTGCCGATGAAGGTGATGGAGCCGATGTTATTGAGGTTGAAGTTTCCGCTGACGCCGAATGCCCCGGCGCTGTTGCTGGCCTGGTTGCCTTCAAAGCGCAGGTCTCCGCCGATGTTGGAGATGTCCAGGTCCTGGCCGCTGTATACTGCGCCGAAGTTGCCGTTCCAGTCGGAGGCCAGTTCCCCGGCGTCCGCCCGGTTGTTCCTGAAAATCACGTCTCCGGTGACGCCGGCTATCTTCATGCCGCCTCCGGTATTATCGTAGCCGTCTACGGCGCCTGCATAAGCGTAAATGGCGCCGGCTATCCATGCGGAATTGTTTTCAAAGGTCATGTTTCCGGTAACGTTCTGGAACGTCAGCGCATATTCCCCGGCGGGAATGTAAGCCTTGGTTGCCGTAGAAGTGGAATCATGCGCGCCTGCATAAATGGCGCCCCCGATGTTGGAGTGGGCGCTCGTGGGCGAGTGTCCGGTGGAGTTTCCGCTGAACAGGATGGACTTGGTATTTTCAAAGTCGATCTTTCCCCACGTGAACAGGGCCCCTCCGAGGGCTTGCCCCTGCTGGCTGTCGTCACCCAGCATGTTGTTGGTGAAGGAAATATTGCCCATGTGGGAGAAGGTGATGTCACCCCTTGCGTTCACGGCGCCCCCGGCATTCGTATCCGCATTCACGATGGATTTGCAGTTGTTGAAGGAAAGGTCGCCCATGTCCGTGAAGGTGAGCGTTTCTCCGCGGATGGCGCCTCCCCCTTCGTTGTCATTGACCCAGCGGTCGCTGTGGATGGAGGAACAATCGTCAAAGCTCATGGACATTCCCGTGCCGGTAAATGTCATGACGGACTCGCTGGCGGGCCGGGTGTGGTCTGCCAGCTGATTGAAGAAGACGCTGCCTGCGAAGACGGTGTCTTCCGTCCGGAATCCGGAAAAGCTCAGGTCCTCCTTCAAGGTGTAAGTGATGCTGTCCTGCGTCTCCTGGCGCGTGACAACGGTGCCCTGATAGAGGTCTTCAGCCTGTTGGGCTGTTCCCGTCTGCGCCAGGGAGGCTGTCATCAGGAGAAGGATGGCGGATACTGCAAATTTTGGTTTCATTAGTATGCGGTAAGGTTCTTTGTTAGGTACCAGACCTGAGCCGTCTTTTGCCCGGGCGCCCGGGTGGGGGCTTTTGCGCGCGCTGGCACCGGTGTCTGGAAACTATAAGAGTCTTTTGAGCGCGTTTTTTCTCAACGGATGTCATGCTATGCGCAAGGCTCTTCTAACATATTATTCCGCTTGGCCGTTGAAGCTGAAAACGTCCGGGCCCCTCATCTGTGAAAATATGGCCTGTGTCATACATAGGGTGTTTTATGAGTGTAGGTCAGGAAATATAACAAATTTTGTAATTTAATGATTTTTAGTAACGCATGGATAATAAAATAAAGCTTGTTCCTGTATTTTTGTAGAAAAGTTATGCGGGGGTGAATGACAATAGAAATATGAACACTTTTGTTCGTAGAAGCTTCTATCCTTCATGCGGGCGGTCTTTCACGGCTGGCCCGGAAATGATGAAACAATAGATACCGTCATGTTTGATCCAAATCAAAAACCCGATACAGCCCGGGCAGAAAATTCCATTTTCGGCTCTCCGGAAGCAGACAACCTACTGCCCAAGGATCAGTTCCCGGATTACGCCATGCGTGCGGAGGACGCCTTCCAGTTGGTGTCCGATGAATTGATGCTGGACGGCAATGCCCGCCAGAACCTTGCCACCTTCTGCCAGACGTGGGATGAAAAGCAGGTCAGGATGCTGATGAATATCAGTATTAACAAGAATATGATCGACAAGGATGAATATCCCCAGACAGCCGCTATTGAAATGCGCTGTGCTGCCATCATTGCCAACCTTTGGAACGCCAGCCAGGATGAAAAACCCATCGGCTGTTCCACCATCGGTTCCAGTGAAGCGTGCATGCTCGGGGGTATGGCCGCCCTGTGGCGCTGGAGAGCCCGCCAGAAAGCTGCCGGCAAACCCACTGACAAGCCCAACCTGGTATGCGGGCCCGTCCAGATCTGCTGGCACAAGTTCTGCCGCTACTGGGATATTGAAATGCGTGAAATCCCCATGTCACCCGGAAAATGGAAGATGGATGTGGACAGCATGCTGGAACAGATTGACGAAAACACCATCGTGGTGGTTCCCACGTTCGGCGTGACCTACACGGGCGCTTATGAACTGCCGGCGGAGATTGCCAAGGCCCTGGACGATTACGAAGACAGGACCGGCATCAGTGTGGACATCCACGTGGACGGCGCCAGCGGCGGTTTCCTGGCCCCGTTCTGCGCTCCGGACATTGTCTTTGACTTCCGCATTCCCCGCGTCAAGTCCATCAGCGCTTCCGGCCACAAATACGGCCTGGCTCCGCTCGGAGTGGGCTGGGTGGTATGGAGAGACATCGCCGACCTGCCTGAAGGGTTGATCTTCAACGTCAACTATCTTGGCGGTGAAATCCCCAACTTCGCCATTAACTTCTCACGGCCGGCCGGACAGATCATCTGCCAGTATTATGACTTCATCCGTCTGGGCAAGGAAGGGTATACCAACATCCATACCCAGGCCTATGAAGTGGCCAAGTACATTTCAGATGAGGTTTCCAAGCTCGGGCCGTACGAATTCATTTGCACGGGCGATCCGGAAAAGGGCATTCCCGCCGTCTGTTTCTTCATCAAGGACGGAGCCAAGACGAACTATACCCTCTTCGACCTTTCGGACAAGCTGAGAACCCGCGGCTGGCAGGTGCCCGCCTTCACCCTCCCTGCCAATTGCCAGGATACGGTGGTGATGCGCGTGATGGTCCGCCAGGGCTTCACCAAGGACTTGGCAGACCTGTTCCTGGAAGACTTCAAGCGCATGCTGGCCTTCTTCGAGAAACACCCGGTCACTTCCCCGATGACGGCGGAAGAAGGCACGGCCTTCCACCACTCCTGATGGAAGCCACGCTGAGTGATTTTTGTTGGATGAATAAGTGTGTGTAAGCGCAGCTCCGCAGTTGTCAAGGTTTGTGCGTGGACCTGGCGGCTGCGGAGTTTTTTTATGCTCCGGCGGCTGCGCCGCGGACGGCGGAAGCGTGATGGAGGCTTCTGTTGCGGATGAACGCGGACCGCTCCGGAACTGTTTCCAAAAGGGGCTTTGTGAGACCTGGCGGACTTTTCCGTTCCCCCTCCGGAATTCGCGGAATGCCGTGTTTCCAAGTTGCTTCGTGAAATCCTGCGCGTTCCCCGTCTTCTTATAAAAAGACCGGGGATTTTGTTATTCCTGCGTCTTCCGTTTCGTTTGGGAAAAGGCATGCTTCCGCAAGGATCCTTGCATCATTCTTTCGGAAGGGTGGGGGGGTATAGCGCGGACTCCGGATAAATGCGGGGTCCACCTGTTTGAGGCGTCATCTTTACTTGGTGAAAGATTGCTGCGTTTCAAAGCCTGGCGCGTTGGGACAGGCGGGATTGATAAAAGCCGTCCTGTTTTTTCATGCCGCCGGGTTGCAGACCCTGCGGAGATTACCGGAAGGGGACGGCGCGGAGGCTGTTGATTCCCTGATCCGCTTACATGATGCCGCGTCGCGGACGCATTGCCGGCTGGCAGCGAATGATGGATTCAAAAAAGCTGTGCCCGCCGCTTTAACACGATCGGCAAAAAGCAAGGGAACAACCCCGGTCAGGAGTCTTCCTCCATCCTCAAATCCGGAATGCAGCGGGAGGCGTGGAATGGCGCTTAGCTGATGCAGCGGTAATAATAATCCACGCGGGAAATGAACCAGGACCATTTGAAACCGGGCTTGCCGTTGTCCAGCAGCAGGTGGGGGCAGCGTTTTCCGGTCCAGTAGTAATGCGGCACGACGTTCCGCAGGGGAATATCGTGGGCGTACATGTTGTAGGCGGCCAGCTTGGCGGCGCGGTCAAAGGTCTTGACGATGCTCTGTCCCCGCTTTTCGCACATTTCAATGCCGATGGAATACATGTCCCCGGGGCCGCCCCGGTCCGCATGGCGTCCCGTTTCATTCAGGGGGATATGCTGCATGGCTACATACGGATCCACCGTGTAGTGCCAGTTGCAGCGCAGGGCTCCGTTATTCAGCGCGCGCGCGTGCTGCATGGCGTCTGCGGAAGGGTTTTCCGTGTTGTGCATGGTGATGAAGCGCGGCTTCATCCGGGAAGAGCGCTGCCGGAGAGGGGAAGAGCGGGGCATGAACATAGGCCGGACGTTGCATTCCGCCAGCAGCTGCCGTGGAGAGCGCTTCACCACGGGGACACCGGAGGGCTTGAAGGAAATCATGGGCGCCATTCCGGCTTTGCCGGAGGGTTCCGAACAACTGGTCAGGGCCAGCAGGGCGGCGGCTTCCAGCAGGAAGGTTCTGCGGTCCATGCCCTGGACTTTCTCCAGCATGGGCTGGAGCTGTCCGGAAACACGGGCAAGATAAGTGGCGATGGTGGAAATATTGCTCATACGGCGGCCGGGAGGTGAGGGATTTACAGCACGGATGCGGGAAAAGTTTAGTTCACGCTAAGATTCACCTTTCTTCTTTGCAACGAAAAAGTGTGAAAGCTTTAGCTTTGTGCCGAATTCTTCACGCTTTTTGTCATATTGGGCCGTTCAAACCGTTGTTGAGAGCAAAACGGTATCCGGTTCCACGGCGGTGACGGCGTCCGCATTTGCCGGAGACAGGATGAATTCCCCCTGCCGCGCCGTTTTCCCGTCCCAGGACACGGAGCCGCGGAGAACTGTGAAGATGGCGAAGCGGGAGGCGTCCGGCTGGGTGAATCGTTCTCCCTGGTCCAGCCGATATTCCTCCGTGGTGAAATGCGGCATTTCCGTCAGGTAGCCGGGCTGCCGGCAGAGCTCCCGGAATTCCGCGATGGAATCCAGCGCCTGTTCCATGTGCAGTTCCCGTCCCTGTCCGGAAGCGTCTGTCCGGTTCCAGTCGTAAAGGCGGTAGGTGGTGTCGCTGTTCTGCTGGATCTCCGCAATGAGGTGCCCGGCGCCGATGGCGTGAACCAGGCCGGCGGGAATGTAAAGATGTTCCCCCTTTTCCAGATGGGTGGAGCGTATCAGTTGCTCCATTTGGCCCGTTTCCGCCGCCCGGCGGATGTCCGAGAGCGTAGCGGTTTCTTCCATTCCTCCGTAAATCAGGGCATCCGGGTCCGCGTGCAGCACGTACCATACCTCGTTTTTAACCTCTCCCCGCCGTGCTGCCGCCGTGCATTCCGGGGGATGCACCTGGACGGAAAGATTCTCACGGGCGTCCAGAATTTTGCAGAGCAGGGGAAAACGCGGAAAACGTTCGTAGCCGGGCCCGAAGAGTTCTTCCCGCCGTTCTTCCCATAGCTGGTGCAGGGGCATTCCTTCCCATTCGCCTTCCCTCACCGTGCTCATGGCTTCCGGACGGTCGCTGATTTCCCAGGCTTCCCCGTAGGCCGTTTCCCGGTTGGGCAGTTCCCGGCCCAGCATGGTTCTCATGTGCTGGCCGCCCCAGATGCGCGGCTGATAGATGGAATGGAATCGAAAAGGCTGCATCGTAATAACGGGAGCGTAGGCCATCTTTTACGGCCGGGCAAGTAAAATGCCCGCAGGAGGCCTGCGGGCATGAAGAGAGGGAAATCGGGAAGTTTCCGGTTATTTGATGGATTCCCATACGATGCCGATCTCATCAAACGGCACATATTCCTTGTTCTTGTCCGGTTTCGGTACACCGTAGTTGGTCCGGAACAGGGGCAGGATGGGCGCTCCCGTCTTGGGATCCTTGCTCATGGGTGCCATTCCCACTTCCTCCAGCAGCAGGGTCATGCCGAATTCGCCGCCGGGACCTTCGCTGACCAGGATTTCAATGGGGTACACCTTGCCTTGCTCCACCGTGAACTGCTTGCCGGCGGCTACGCCGCGCATGGTGTTGTTCCAGTGGCCGGAGGGGCCGTATTTGTAGAACGTGACGGGGGGGACGTTGATGCCCGCGTCCTTGAGTTCCTTCTTCAGGTCGTCGTTGCCGGGCTTGCCTTCCATGGCATCAAGCCATTTGGCGTTGTTCGCCGTCATTTTCCCCAGGGAGGCGGATTCCCAGCCGTAGTCGAATACGTTCTGGTTGTTGAACCGCACTACCAGGTAGTCGTCTCCCAGCCCCACGAAGCGGAACGTGCCGGATTTGGGAGCGCGCACTTTGCCCCGGTAAATGGCAAGCCACTGGCTGGGTTTCACCTTGTCGTCGCATCCGTAGGCCTTGGGCGCGTCTTTGGCGGGAGTTCTGGGAATGTAGAACTGGGCGGCGTACAATTGCTGCGGCGCCTTGTAAAAACGATTCAGCTCCGACTCATTCCAGCCTTTGTTGACAAAGCGGGAAAGAAAGGCGCGGTACTGGTCCATCGTCATGTTGGTGGGCCGTCCGCCGGGCGTCTGCTTGGTATCGTAAAAGGTGCCTACCAGCGTACTTCCGGAGGGCTGGGACGTGCCGAAGGCGGAGGTGGCGTCACCCAGGTCGGGGCCGAAGCCGTCTCCCATGCCCAGGGCGGTTCCTTCTTCCAGCATGACGGGTTCGTCCGGCGGGTCAATGTCGATCTTGGGGAGGCTGACCGGGGCTGCCGCCGCGGCTACCACGACTTTGACGGGAGTTTCCGCATGGGAGGAAGAGGAGGTTTCCCTCTGCACTTCCGGCGGCGGAGGCGTATCCGACGGAGGAGCTTCGTCCGGCGTGATGTAGCCGACGACCTTGGGTTCTTCCGGGGGGGCGATGATGATGGTCAGGGAGTAGAGAATGGCTCCCGCCAGGACGACGGAGAGAATGGATGTCGCCAATGCGGCAATGTAATTTTTCCGCCTTTCCTTGCGCAGGGTTTCCACTGCGTCTTCTGTGGGTTCTATATGAAGGCTCATGCATGTATGATAACATAGGAGCCCCATATGTTGAGTAACATGAGGATAACAAGGATAACATGTCGGTAACAAAAAGGGCGTCTTTGACGCCTCTTCTTCCTTATGGCTTCTCAGCTTTTCCTGCGCTTTCCCGTTTTTCCGGGAGCCAGTGCGATGGCAAGAATGGAACAGACGCCCAGAATCAGGGGGTAATACAGGTATTCCATGATCAGCAGGGGGGAAACCTGGGCGATTCCGGCGGCCATGAGCATCTGGGCCCCGTAGGGAATGACGCCCTGGACCAGGCAGGAAAAGGTGTCCAGAATACTGGCGCTGCGCCTGGGCGCGATATGGAATTTATCGCTGATCTCCTTCGCGATGGGACCCACCGTAATGATGGCGATCGTGTTGTTGGCGGTGCAGAGATTGGCCAGGGAGACCAGGCCGGCGATGCTGAATTCCGCGCCGCGCCTGCTCCGGATGTGGGCCGTGATTTTTCCGATGATGTACGCAATGCCGCCGTTGAAGCGGATCAACGCCAGCACGCCGCCGGCCAGCAGGGTGACGATGATCAGCTCCCCCATGCCGGTCATGCCGCTGCCCATGGCGCGGAACCAGGCCATGAAGGAAAAATACCCCATGCCTACTCCGACAAGTCCCGTGGCGAGCAGCCCCAGCGTCAGAACGGCCATCACGTGGACTCCGGCCAGCGCCGTCACCAGAACCAGCAGGTAGGGGAACACCTTCATCCATTCAATGGGAGCGTCCGCCATGGAGGGGGACTGCACGTTCCATCCGAGCAGGGTGTAGCAGGCCAGGGCCAGCAGCGCGGCGGGAAGCACCACCTTCACGTTAGCCCGGAATTTGTCCCGCATGGCGCAGCCCTGCGTGCGGGTGGCGGCGATCGTGGTGTCTGAAATGAAGGAAAGGTTGTCTCCAAAAAACGCTCCGCCCACCACAATGGCCGTCATCATGCCGGTGCTGACCTGCGTGGCGTGCGCCAGCCCCGTGGCTACGGGAGCAAGCGCCACAATGGTGCCCACGGAAGTGCCCACAGAAAGGGAGATGAAGCAGGATGCGATGAAGACGCTGGCAAGCAGCAGATTGTCCGGCAGGAGGCGCAGCGTGAGCTGCACGGTGGCGTCAATTGCCCCCATGTCCCTGGCGGACTGGGCGAATGCGCCCGCCAGCACGAAAATCCAGATCATCATCAGGATATTCCGGTTGGCTACGCCGGAGGAAAACAGGTCCACCCGTTCCGCCATGCTTTTCCCGCGGGTGATGAGCACGGCCCAGACTGCCGCCGCCGTAAAGGCCACCGTCACCGGAACGGCGTAAAAATCCTGTACGGCTACGGAGATGACCAGGTAAAGCAGGAAGAAAACCAGCAGGGGGCTCAGCGCCCACAGGCTGGGTTTGACGGGCGCCGTATCCTGGCTGTCTGGAAAATGGGTCATGGAGGAGTGCGTGCTGCCGGAGATGCTGGGCGGCTTAGTTTCCGGCGGCTTCCGCCTGGCCCAGATACCACCGGTAGATGCGCTCCACGCCTTCTTCCAGCTCCACCCGGTGGGTCCAGCCCAGGGAATGCAGCTTGGAAACGTCCGTCAGCTTGCGCATGGTGCCGTCCGGCTTGTCCGCGTTGAATACCAGTTCTCCCCGGTAGCCTTCCGTGGCGGCTATCAGGCGCGCCAGATCGCCGATGGAGATTTCCTTTCCGGTGCCGATGTTGATATGGCAGTTCCGCACCTCCCGGTCTTCCCCTTTCAGCTGGCTGAAATCCACCTGTTCCATCACGTGGACGCAGGCGTCCGCCATGTCTTCGCTCCACAGGAATTCGCGCAGGGGCGTGCCCGTTCCCCACAGTTCCACGGAACCGGGGGTGATGCCGTATTTGGCCAGCGCGTCCAGGATGGCTTCTTCCGGCGCCGTCCCGTCCACCTGTTCCACAGGCCGCGCGTCCAGGTCTTTCCGCACGGCGTCCCAGTCCCCTTCCATCAGGCGCTTGGCCAGGTGAATCTTGCGCACCATGGCGGGCAGCACGTGGCTGTTCTCCAGGTGGAAGTTGTCATTGGGGCCGTACAGGTTCGTAGGCATCACGGCGATGTAGTTGGTGCCGTACTGGAGGTTGAAGCTCTCGCACATTTTCAGGCCTGCGATTTTGGCGATGGCGTAGGGCTCGTTGGTGTATTCCAGCGGGGAGGTGAGCAGGGCGCTCTCCTTCATGGGCTGGGGTGCCTCTCGCGGATAGATGCAGGTGCTCCCCAGGAAGAGGAGCTTGGAGACGCCGTGCCGGAAACTTTCCCCGATGACGTTCTGCTGGATCTGGAGGTTGCGGAAGATAAAGTCCGCCCGGTACCGTGAGTTGGCGATGATGCCGCCCACGAACGCCGCCGCCAGAAAGACGTATTCCGGCTTTTCCCGGTCAAAGAATTCCCGCACGGCCGCCGGGTCCTCCAGGTCCAGTTCCCGGTGCGTCCGCCCGATCAGGTTAGAATAACCCCTGTCTTCCAGGGATTTCCAGATGGCGGAGCCCACGAGGCCGCGGTGTCCGGCCACGAATATTCTGCTGTTTTTTTCCATCTCAGGAATTGACGGGATTTTTGACGTATTCCATGTCGTGGCGGACCATGATGCGCACGAGTTCCTCAAACGGGGTGGAGGTGGGGTTCCAGCCGAGGAGGGTTCTGGCCTTGGTGGGGTCTCCCAGCAGTTGTTCCACCTCGGAGGGGCGGAAGTACTTGGGATCCACTTCCACCAGGATATGGCCCGTCTTCTTGTCGCGCCCGCGTTCTTCCACGCCTTCGCCTTCCCATTCCAGCTCAATTCCGGCTTCACGGAAGGCCAGCGTGCAGAACTCCCGGACCGTATGCATCTCCCCGGTGGCGATGACGAAGTCTTCCGGCTTGTCGTGCTGGAGAATCAGCCACATGCATTCCACGTAATCCTTCGCGTAGCCCCAGTCGCGCAGGGCGTTCAGGTTGCCCAGATAAAGCTTGTCCTGCATGCCCTGGGCGATGCGGGCCGCCGCCAGCGTGATCTTGCGGGTGACGAAGTTTTCCCCGCGGCGTTCGCTCTCGTGGTTGAACAGGATGCCGTTGACGGCGAACATGCCGTAGGATTCGCGGTAATTCTTGGTGATCCAGAAGCCGTATTGCTTGGCTACGCCGTAGGGGGAGCGGGGATAGAACGGCGTGGTTTCCTTCTGGGGAACTTCCTGCACCAGCCCGAAGAGTTCGGACGTGGAAGCCTGGTAAATGCGGCATTTCTTTTCCATGCCCAGGATGCGGACGGCCTCCAGCATGCGGAGGGTGCCCACGGCGTCCGTTTCCGCCGTGTATTCCGGCACGTCAAAGCTGACCTTCACATGGCTCTGGGCCGCCAGGTTGTAGATTTCATCCGGCTGCACGGTCTGGATGATGCGGATCAGAGAGCTGGAATCCGTCATGTCGCCATAGTGGAGGTTGATCAGCCGGTTTTTCTTCATGTCCCGCACCCACTCGTCCAGGTAAAGATGCTCGATGCGGCCCGTGTTGAAGGAAGAGGAGCGGCGCAGGATGCCGTGTACTTCATAGCCCTTGTCAATCAGGAACTCTGCGAGAAAAGAACCGTCCTGTCCCGTGATGCCGGAGATTAATGCGATTTTGCTCATGTGCTGTGTGTAGATGGTTTGTTGGTTGGGGAGGTTGATGAATGAAAGGAAAAACCTCCGCCGGAGCCGCAATTCATGTGCCCGGGCATAAATAGCGCATTTTTCCCATGGTGACGAGGAAAATGCTCTGGTCATGGAAGAGGAATGCCACTGTCAGCGGGCGGTTTGCCGTTTGCTGGCCGCAATCATCTGCTTGAAGTCCCGGAACAGGTACTGGGGGTCTCTGGGGCCGGGGGCGGCTTCCGGGTGGTACTGCACGCTGAAAACGGGGAGCGTTTTGTGGGCGATGCCCTCCACGGTATTGTCATTCAGGTTCATCAGCGTGATTTCCACGTCGTCCGGCACGGTGTCCGGATCCACGGCAAAACCGTGGTTCTGGGACGTGATGCTGATTTTACCCGTGCGGAGGTCCTTCACCGGATGGTTGGCGCCGCGGTGGCCGAACTTCAGCTTGAAGGTCTTCGCCCCCAGCGCGTGGGAAATGATCTGGTGCCCAAGGCAGATGCCGAACATGGGAACCTTCCCGATCAGGGCGGCTACTTCACGGTGGATGTCCGTCAGCGTGGCGGGGTCCCCCGGACCGTTGGAAAGAAAAACGCCGTCCGGCTTCATGCCAAGCACTTCCTCCGCCGTCGTGTGGGCGGGAACCACGGTCACACGGAAGCCGTTTTCCCTCAGTTGGCGCAGGATGTTGTACTTGATGCCGAAGTCGAAGGCCACGATGTCGTACTCCGTGGGGGGCAGTACCCCTTCCGTCACCAGCGCGTCCACTTCCTCCGGGGTCATGGGATGGGAGCCGATCTTGTCTACGATGTTGCAGCCTTCCATGGAGGGGGCCTTTCTGGCGGCTTCCACGGCTTCCTCCGGCGTCAGCTCCGTGGTGAGGCAGGCGCGCATGGCGCCCGCGGAGCGCAGGTGCTTGGCGATCTTGCGGGTGTCCACCCCCTCAATGCCGATCACGCCCTGCTTTTCCAGCCACGGGCCCAGGGCTTCCGTGGCGCGCCAGTTGGAAGGAACCTTCGCCAGCTCCGCCACCACGAAGCCGCTGACCTGCGCCTTGCCGGACTCGTAATCTTCCGGGTTGACGCCGTAATTGCCGATCAGGGGATAGGTCATCGTGACAATCTGGCCGCTGTAGGACGGGTCCGTCAGGACTTCCTGGTAGCCGGTCATGGACGTGTTGAAGCAGGCTTCCCCCACTTCCGTGCCCGTAGCTCCGAAGTGCGAACCGATGAAGACGCTTCCGTCTTCCAGTGCGAGAATGGCTCTCATGATGATATAAAAATGCTGTTTGGTATGGGGTTAAACGGTCTGGGCATGGTATTCCTGGATGGTGCACACCTGGAGGTTCCTGTTCTTCAGCGCCTCAATGGCGTTCACGCAGGCCTGTGCGGAGGCCAGGTTCGTGCAGTAGGAGGTTTTGGCGGCGATGGCGGAGGAACGGATGATGATGTCGTCCGCCCGCGCGTCGTGGGAGCCGGGCGTGTTGATGATGAAATCGATGTCCCCGTTCTTGATGTGGTCCACGATGTTCGGGCGGCGCGCCTCGTTCACCTTGTACGCGCGTTCGCATTCGATGTCGTGCTGGAGCAGGTGGATCATCGTGCCGCGCGTGGCGCACAGCGTGAAGCCCATGTCCGCCAGCTGGCGGGCCATGTGGAGCACGCGCTCCTTGTCCCGGTCATTCACGGAGATGAAAACCTTGCCTTCCGTCGGCAGGGGATTGAATGCGCTGATCTGGGATTTGGCGAAGGCGATGTCCGGGTCCGGGTCGATGCCCATCACCTCCCCGGTGGATTTCATCTCCGGCCCCAGCACCACGTCGATGCCCGGAAAGCGGCCCCAGGGGAAGACGGCCTCCTTCACGCAGTGGTATTCCGGCGTGATTTCCCGGGTAAAGCCCAGCTCCTCCAGCGTCTTGCCGGCCATGACCTGCGCGGCCAGCTTGGCGAGGGGCCTGCCGATGGCCTTGGAGACGAACGGAACGGTGCGGGAGGCGCGCGGATTCACTTCAATGACGTAAAGCTGTTCGTCCTTCACGGCGAACTGGATGTTCATCAGCCCGCAGACGTTCAGCCGCCGTGCCAGCTCCTTGGAGGCGCGCGTGATTTCCTTGTGCATTTTCATGGAAATGCCCATGGCGGGAATCATGCTGGCGGAATCCCCGGAGTGGATGCCCGCGGGCTCCACGTGCTGCATGATGGCGCCGATGACGGCCCGCTCCCGGTCCGCGATGACGTCCACGTCAATCTCCACGGCGTTTTCCAGAAAGCGGTCGATCAGCACGGGGCGTTCCTCGGAGGCCTCCACGGCTTCGTTCATGTACCGGCGCAGCTCCTGCTCCTCGTACACGATGATCATGCCGCGGCCGCCCAGCACGAAGGAGGGGCGCAGCAGCACCGGATAGCCGATGCGGGCGGCAATGGCGGCGGCGTCCTCCACGTTGGTGGCCGTCCCCGCGTCCGCCTGCTTCAGCCCCAGCTCCCTCAGCAGGGCGGAGAAATGTTCGCGGTCCTCTGCCAGGTCAATGGCCTTCGGGCTGGTGCCGATGACGGGCACGCCGTGGGCTTCCAGGGCGTTGGCCAGGTTCAGCGGCGTCTGGCCGCCGAACTGGACGATGACGCCGTCCGGCTTCTCCTGCTCGCAGATGTGGAGCACGTCTTCCAGCGTCAGGGGTTCAAAGAAAAGCTTGTCGGAGGAATCGTAGTCCGTGGAGACGGTCTCAGGGTTGGAATTCACGATGATGGTTTCATACCCCATTTCCCGCAGGGCCATGGAGGCGTGCACGCAGCAGTAGTCGAACTCGATGCCCTGGCCGATGCGGTTCGGGCCGCCTCCCAGGATGAGGATCTTCTTCCGGCCCGTGTCGCGCGCCTCGTTTTCATCCCCGTACGTGGAATAAAAGTAAGGCGTGTATGCCTCAAACTCCGCGGCGCAGGTGTCCACCAGGCGGTAGCCGGGCACGATGCCCTGTTCGCGGCGTTCCTTGCGGATGCTTTCCTCCGTAGTTCCGCGGGCCAGGGCGATCTGCCTGTCGGAAAAGCCCAGCTTCTTGGCTTCCCGCAGGTCCAGCGCGTCCAGGCGGTCGCCCGCCTTCGCCAGGTCCCGCATCTGGGCCAGGAACCAGGGGTCAATCTGGGTGAGCTGGTGCACCTCGTCCAGGGAAAAGCCGCTGCTGAACGCCGTCTGAATCCAGAAAATGCGTTCCGCCGTGGGGACGGCAAGCTTCCGCGTGATTTCCTCCGCGGTGGGCTTCTGCGGCGCCTTCGTGTCGAAACCCCAGCCCCAGCGGCCCGTTTCCAGGGAGCGCAGGGCCTTTTGCAGGGATTCCTTGAACGTGCGGCCTATGGCCATGGCTTCCCCCACGGATTTCATGGAGGTGGTCAGGTGCTCGTCCGCCTGCTTGAACTTTTCAAACGTGAAGCGGGGGACCTTGGTCACCACGTAGTCAATGGTGGGCTCAAAGCAGGCGGGCGTTTCCCTCGTGATGTCGTTGCGCAGTTCGTCCAGCGTGTAGCCCACGGCCAGCTTGGCGGCCAGCTTGGCGATGGGGAACCCCGTGGCCTTGGAAGCCAGAGCGGAGGAACGTGAAACGCGGGGGTTCATCTCAATGACGATCATGCGGCCGTTGGCCGGGTTGATGGCGAACTGGATGTTGGAACCGCCCGTTTCCACGCCGATTTCCCGGATGACGGCGAAGGATGCGTCCCTCATGACCTGGTATTCCCTGTCCGTCAGGGTCTGGATGGGAGCCACGGTGATGGAATCCCCGGTATGCACGCCCATCGCGTCAATGTTCTCAATGGAGCAGATCACCACGCAATTGTCCGCGCGGTCTCTCATCACTTCCATTTCAAACTCCTTCCAGCCGATGAGGGATTCCTCAATCAGGATTTCGGAAACGGGGGAGAGGTCCAGCCCGCGGGCGCAGATTTCCTCAAACTCCGTCTTGTTGTACGCCACGCCGCCGCCCATGCCGCCCAGCGTGAAGGCGGGGCGGATAATCAGGGGAAAGGTGCCTATGTCCCCGGCTACCCGGCGCGCCTCCTCCATCGTGTGGGCGATGCCGGAGCGCGGCACGTCCAGGCCGATGCGGATCATGGCCTCCTTGAACAGGTTGCGGTCCTCCCCGCGGTCAATGGCGTCCGCATGGGCGCCGATCATGCGCACGTTCTCCCTCTCCAGCACGCCGCTGCGGTGGAGCTCCATGGCGCAGTTCAGGGCCGTCTGGCCGCCCAGGGTGGGGAGCAGGGCGTCCGGCTTTTCCCGGATGATGATTTTCTCCACGAACTCCGGGGTGATCGGTTCAACGTAGGTGCGCGGGGCGGTCTCCGGGTCCGTCATGATGGTGGCGGGATTGGAGTTTACCAGCACTACTTCATAACCTTCTTCCCGGAGGGCCTTGCAGGCCTGGGTGCCGGAGTAGTCGAATTCGCAGCCCTGGCCGATGACGATCGGGCCGGAGCCGATCACGAGAATCTTTTTGATGGAGGTATCTTTAGGCATAATGGCGATGGAAGAATCCTGTGGTTCTGGACCGTGGATTTCCGCCGGGGGAATTAAGTGCCCGCAGGGCTCCGGAGGAAAGTTTTTTTACGGCCAATGACGCGGATTTTTCTGGGGTTGGTGGTCGGTGGAAAACAGTGGGAAAAAGGGCGGCCGGGACAGGGCGCGCCAAGGCCCCGGAGCCGTGCCTTTCCCTCTGCGGGCAGAGGCTTGCCCCGCAAGGGGGCCGGCAAAGCTCCGGAGCTCGTCGGTGCACCCTAATAGATGAACAGCATTTCCCGGTACTTGGGGAGAGGCCAGGACCGGTCGTTCACCAGGGTTTCTGCGGCATCGACGCTGGTTCTCAATCGGGACATCGCGGCAAGGATGTCCTCATGGCAGCTCGTGAGCGCGGTTTCCAGGGTATCCAGGTCGGACACGACGGAATCCAGGGCGTCGCCCAGCTTGTCCGCCAGCTTTTGCAGGGCGGCGGTCCCGTTGGTCCGCTTGGCGTCCAGCGCCCTGGAGAGCGCGGAAACGGTTTGCTTGTATTCGTTGCGCAGGGCAGGGAGGATGATGGTGGCCGCCATTTCCCAGGACAGGCGCCCTTCAATGCGGATGCGCCTGTGGTATTCCTCCAGGAAAATCTCAAACCGGGATTCCAGTTCCCTGCGGGAGAACACCCCGTACTTCTCGAACAGGGCCACATTCTTCTCATTCACCAGGGTGTGGAGGGCGGTCATCGTGTTTTTCAGGTTGGGAAGGCCGCGGCGTTCCGCTTCCTTCACCCATTCCTCCGAATAATTGTCTCCGTTGAAGATGATTCTCTTGTGTTCGGAAATCCTGCGCTTGAGCGTCTCCTGGAGCTGGGCCAGGAAGGTCTCCGGAGCGAAGGAGGAAAGCTCCTCCGCCAGGGAATCGAAGGCCTCCGCCACAATGGTGTTCAGGGTCATCATGGGGCCCGCGCAGGACTGGGCGGAGCCGGGGGCGCGGAACTCGAACTTGTTGCCGGTGAAGGCGAACGGGCTGGTGCGGTTGCGGTCCGTCGCGTCCCGGGGAAGGACGGGCAGCGTATCCACGCCGATCTGGAGCGTGTCGTTGCGCCTGCCGCGGCCGGATTCCCCGTTGATGATATTCTCGATCACTTCATTGAGCTGGTCGCCCAGGAAAATGGAGATAATGGCGGGAGGGGCCTCGTTCGCGCCCAGGCGGTGGTCGTTCCCGGCGCTGGCTACGGAATTGCGCAGCAGGTCGCTGTGCTTGTCCACAGCCTCGATGATGGCGGCCAGCACGGTCAGGAAAATGGCGTTCTGCTGCGGGTCCGTGCCGGGATCCAGCAGATTCTTGTCCCCGTAGGAAATGGACCAGTTGTTGTGCTTGCCGGAGCCGTTGACGCCCACGAAGGGCTTCTCGTGGAGCAGGCACACCAGCCCGTGCCTGCTGGCCTGCTGGCGCAGGATTTCCATCACCAGCATATTGTGGTCGATCGCCAGGTTCACGTCCTCAAACAGGGGGGCCAGTTCAAACTGGGCCGGGGCCACCTCATTGTGGCGCGTCTTGGCCGGAATGCCCAGCCGCCAGAGTTCCTTTTCCACATCATTCATGAAATTGAGGATGCGCGGCTTGATGGAGCCGAAATAATGGTCTTCCAGCTGCTGGTGCTTGGCGGGCGGCGCGCCGAAAAGGGTGCGGCCCGTCTGGACCAGGTCCGGGCGGTTCAGATAGAAATTCTTGTCGATCAGGAAATACTCCTGTTCCGGCCCCAGCGTGATGGTCACGCGTTCATCCGGCAGCCCGAAGCACTTCATCAGCCTCTTGACGGCGTTGCCCAATGCCTGCCGGGAGCGGAGCAGAGGGGTTTTCTTGTCCAGCGCGTCTCCCGTATAGGAACAATAGGCGGTGGGAATGCAGAGGGTGGCTCCGTTCCCGTGCCTCTTGATGAAGGCGGGGCTGGTGGGGTCCCACGCGGTGTATCCGCGGGCCTCAAACGTGCAGCGCAGGCCGCCGGAGGGGAAGCTGGAAGCATCCGGCTCGCTCACGATCAGGTTCTTGCCGGAAAAGCTCATGATCGGCTCCATGCCCTTGGGGTCCAGGAAGGAATCATGCTTCTCCGCCGTGGAACCCGTCATGGGCTGGAACCAGTGCGTGTAGTGAGTGGCTCCCCGTTCCAGAGCCCACTGCTTCATGGCGTGGGCTACGTCCGCGGCAATGTCCGCGTTCAGCGGCAGGCCGTCCTGGATGGTGGACAGGAGGGTTTTCGCCGTGTCCTTGGGCAGGTACTTCTTCATCACCTCCGTACTGAAAACGTCGGCGCCGTAATAATCAATGCGGACAGGAGCGCTCTCGCTCACCCCGCTCACGGGAAGGGAGGCGATGGCGCTGATGGCTTGTGTTCTTGTCGAGTCACTCATCATGGTTAACTGTTGTATCTTTTTCTTAGCAAGAACCGTGCCAGCTTTTTGAATCAACTTGTGCCGGAGTGGGTATGGTGTTTTAAGAAGTTGCCTATAAATATATTGCAGAAATTGTAAAAGGAAGCCGTGGAAAGAAGAGGGATGAAAAAGGTGAAAGCATTAATTACAAAAATGTAAAATCACGGTAAAAGGGTAATTACGAAAATGTAAAAATATCTGCTTGGGAGAGGGAATTGTCCTTTGCCGCCGTGGGTCCTCTGTCATGCCGGAAGGCCTGTCAAATCATGTAAAACCGGGGCGGCGGCGTTCGGAAAACGGGGAGAGTGGAAGGAGTGCATAATGTTGGCACGGTTTTTGCTATAAGAAAATCAGCTTAACTCAAATAAAACAGCAAACTGATGAATAGTGATCAATTCGAGACAGGCATTCCTGCGCCGCAGGGATTGTATGACTTTGAACAGGAGAGGGACGCCTGCGGCGTGGGGCTGGTGGCGGACCTGAAGAATGAACCGAGCCACAAAATCATTGAAATGGGTGTCACCGTTCTCAAGAGGCTGATGCACCGCGGCGCCGTGGGAAGCGATCCCGATACCGGGGACGGAGCGGGCATCCTGCTGGCCCTGCCGGATGAATTCTTCCGCCTGCTCCTTCCCAACAAACTCCCCGCCAGAGGAAAATACGGAGTCGCCATGATGTTCGGCGGCTGCGGCCATGAAGAGGAACTGGAGGCCGCCGTCACGGAAAACGGCGGCAGGGTGATTGCCTGGAGAGAGGTTCCCGTGGACCGCGACAGCATCGGCGAGAACGCCCGGCGCACCTGCCCCCTGATTCGCCAGCTCTTCATCGACGGCAGCGGCTTTGCGGACCAGGCGGCACTGGAACGCAAGCTCTTCGTAATGCGCCGGGAAATGGAGCGGCGCGTGGAAGGATGCTACGTGTGCAGTTGTTCCAGCCGCAGCATCGTGTATAAGGGATTGTTCCTCGGCACGCAAATTGACGGATTTTACGAAGACCTGCGCCATGAGCGTTTCAAATCTCCGCTGGCCCTCGTCCACCAGCGCTACAGCACGAACACCTTCCCCACGTGGAGCCTGGCCCATCCCTTCCGCTACCTGGCCCACAACGGGGAAATCAACACCCTGCGCGGAAACCTGAACCATCTGAGCGTGCGGGAGCCGCACCTGTCCTCCGCCCTGCTGGGGGATGACTTGCAGAAGCTCCTGCCCCTCATTCCTCCCGGCCAGAGCGATTCCGCCTGCCTGGACAACATGGTGGAACTGCTCGCCGCCGCCGGGCGCGACCTGCGCCACGCCATGCTCATGCTCATGCCGCAGGCCTGGGGCGTCAACTACCATCTGGGGCCGGACGTGCGTGGCTTCTTTGAATACCATTCCGCCCTGATGGAGCCGTGGGACGGCCCGACCGCCGTCGTCTTCTCCGACGGCGTCAACGCGGGCGCCATGCTGGACCGCAACGGCTTGCGCCCCGCCCGCTACACGCTGACCACGGACGATATTTTCATCCTGGCCTCGGAAACGGGCGTAGCGGACATTCCCGCGGAAAAAGTGGCCCGCAAGGGCCGCCTGCGCCCCGGAGAGATGATCTACTGCGACTTGGTGAACCACCGCCTGGTGTCCGATGCGGAAACCAAGAATGAAATGGCCCGGCGCATGCCCTACCGCCGCTGGGTGGAACAAAACAAGATTTCCGTCCGCTCCCTGTTCGACTCTGTCTCCGCCTCCGCGGAAATGCCGGACCTGGCGGTTCATCAGCGCCAGTTCGGCTTCACGCAGGAGGATGTGGAACTCATCCTCCGCCCGATGATGATGAAGGGCGCGGAACCCCTCGGCTCCATGGGGAACGACGCGCCGCTGGCCGTCCTCTCCGGAAAGGCGCCGCTCCTGTTCAACTACTTCAAGCAATTGTTCGCGCAGGTGACCAACCCGCCCATCGACCCCATCCGGGAGGAACTCGTCATGAGCCTGACCACGTACATCGGCAACCATCCCAACATTCTGGAGGAAACGCCGGAGCACGCCCGGCTCATCAAGATGGCGCGCCCCGTCATTACGGACGAGGAGCTCAACCGCCTCTGCAACATCCGGGAAGCCGGCTTCCCTTCCGCCAGGCTCCCCCTCCAGTTCCCGGAAGGCGGGGACGGAAACGCTCTGCGGGAGACGCTGGACAGCCTGGCGGAATCCGCCGTGGGGCTGGTCAGGTCCGGCGTGCGCATCCTGGTGCTGACGGACCGCAACATAGGCCGCGGCTACCTTCCCGTTCCCAGCCTGCTGGCCTGCTCCGTGGTGCACCGCGCCCTGGCGGCCGCCGGACTGCGTTCCGACGTGGGCCTGATCCTGGAAACGGGGGAAGCGCGGGAAACGATGCACTTCGCCCTGTTGCTGGGTTTCGGGGCCACGGCGGTCAATCCGTACCTGGCTCTGGCGACGGTCACCTCCCTGGCCGCGCCGCAGGACTGCCCGCTGGACGTGGTGAAGGCCTCCGGCAACTACATCAACGCCATTGACAAGGGGCTGCTTAAAATCATGTCCAAGATGGGCATTTCCACCCTGCGTAGCTACCGCTCCTCCCAATTGTTCGAGGCCGTGGGGCTGAACCGGGAACTGATTGACGAATTCTTCCCCGGCACCGTCAGCCGCGTGGGCGGCATCGGGCTGGAGGAAATAGCTGCGGAATGCAACCAGCGCGCCGCGCAAAACGCCGGGAAGGAAGGCGGGCTGAATGCGGGCGGCCAGTACAAGTACAGGAAGGGCGGAGAAAACCACCTCTGGAACCCGCAGACGCTCCAGGCCTTCCGTGCCGCCGTTCGCGACAATGACGAACGGAAATACCGGGAATTTGCGGACTACAGCAACCACCAGGCGCAGCACCTCTGCACCCTGCGCGGCCTGTTTGAATTCGCTCCCGCGGACACCGTCCCGCTGGAGGAAGTGGAAAGCGCGGATTCCATCCTGCGCCGCTTCGTCTCCGGGGCCATGTCCCTGGGTTCCCTCAGCCCGGAGGCCCATGAAACCATCGCCATCGCGATGAATAAAATAGGAGCCAAAAGCAACTCCGGTGAAGGGGGCGAGGATGAAGCCCGCTACGAACCCAACGCCAGGGGCGAGGTGCGCTACAGCGCGATCAAGCAGGTGGCGAGCGGACGCTTCGGCGTGACCATCAACTATCTGCGCCACGCCTCCGAGCTCCAGATCAAGATGGCCCAGGGCGCCAAGCCCGGAGAGGGCGGCCAGCTCCCGGCGCACAAGGTGGACCCGTACATCGCCCGGCTGCGCCATTCCATGCCGAACGTCAGCCTCATCTCTCCCCCGCCGCACCATGACATCTACTCCATTGAAGACCTGGCCCAATTGATCTACGACCTGCGGAACTCCAACCCGGACGCCCGCGTCTCCGTCAAGCTCGTCTCCGAGGTGGGCATCGGCGCGGTGGCCGCCGGAGTGGTGAAGGCCCACGCGGACGTGGTTGTGGTCAGCGGCCACGACGGGGGTACGGGCGCCTCCCCGCTCACCAGCGTCAAGCACGCCGGACTGCCGTGGGAACTGGGTCTGGCGGAAACGCAGCAGACGCTTGTGCTCAACAAGCTCCGCTCCCGCGTCCGGCTCCAGGTGGACGGCCAGCTGCGCACCGGGAGGGACGTCGTCATGGCGGCCCTGCTGGGAGCGGAGGAATTCGGCTTCGGCACTGCCGTTCTGGTCGCCATCGGCTGCGCCATGCTCCGCAGGTGCCATGAAAACACGTGCCCGGTGGGCGTCGCCACGCAGAACCCGGCCCTGAGAGCCAAGTTCAGCGGCAAGCCGGAATACGTCATCAACTACCTTCGCTTCGTGGCGCAGGAAACGCGGGAAATCCTGGCTTCCCTGGGCCTCCGCTCCCTGGACGAAGCCGTCGGCAGGGCGGACCTGCTCTCCGTGAACCGCGCCATTGACTTCTACAAGGCTCAGCATCTGGACTTCTCCTCCATCCTGCATGCGGCGGAGGGGGACGGACGCAGATTTGACCCCTCCTTTGAAAAGGAACCTCTGGACAACTACGACCGGCGCCGCCTGCTCCCGGACTTGAAGGGCCTGCTGGAAAAAGGGGAAAAGACCGAACTCTTCCGCGACGTCCGCAATGTGGACCGGACGGTGGGCACGGAGCTATCCGGAGAGCTGGTGATGAAATTCGGCCCGCGCGGCCTGGCGGAGGATACGCTCACGGTGCACTTCACCGGATGCGCGGGGCAGAGCTTCGGGGCCTTTCTGGCGCCGGGCATCACCTTTGAACTCGCCGGGGAGGCGAACGACTTCGTAGGGAAGGGGCTTTCCGGGGGCAAAATCATCGTGAGGCCTCCGGAAAACATCTCCTACGCTCCGTCGGACAACGTCATTGCCGGCAACGTCATCGGCTACGGGGCCACGTCCGGCAGCATCTTCCTGCACGGGCAGGCCGGGGAGCGTTTCGCCATCCGCAACAGCGGAGCCAAGATGGTGGTGGAAGGCATCGGCGACCACGGCTGCGAATACATGACCGGGGGCCGTGTGGCGGTGCTCGGCAAGGTGGGCGTCAACTTCGCCGCGGGAATGACCGGCGGACTGGCCTACGTGTACGATGCGGACAACGACTTCGATCAGAAATGCAACCTGGGCAGCGTGGACCTGGAAACGGTCATGCCGCACTCCGCCGACGAGGCGGAACTGCTCCAGCTCATTTACGAGCACTACATGGCTACGAAAAGCCGCCGGGCCTGCGACCTGTTAAACAACTGGCCGGAGGAACGCGGCAAATTCATCAAGGTCTTCCCGGTGGAATACCGGCATGCCCTGGCCATGCATTCCTGAAAGAAGCATGCAGCAGTTTTCTGTTGTTTGGGTAAGCTGGGGGCCTCCGCGGGTGCGGAGGCCCTTTTTTTGTTCTTTGAAGTCTTATTGGTCTCATTGCCGGAGCGTCCGCTGACCTTTTCAAGGTAGCAGATTGGCCCTGAAAGCAGGAATGAAGTAATTTTCTGAAATCCGATATTAAAAAATAACTTTCCATTTGGTTGACTTTGAATGATGCATCAATTATACAGAAAATATCATAAAAGGATAATGAGTGTCATATTCGGAAATTTATGCAGTGCTGCCGCTATGCTGCTGATTGTTATGGGGATGTGGACTGAGGGGGGAATTGCCTTTGTCCAAGTGCCGGAACAACTGCCGGAATGCCCGGTGCGCTTTATCCGCGGTACCCTGGTGGCGCAGGATGGAGCTATATGGGCCGTGGGGGAGAGGGAAAGCGTTTACCGCCTTCAAGTCGGCGACAGGGCATACGAGAAGTCGTGGCTCAACATGGATTATTATTCCGGCTTTCCCAAAGGAAAGAATTTCACCTGCATTGCGGAGGACAGGCAGGGCCGCATCTGGGTGGGCACGGACGACAGCGGCGTGGCCGTTTTCAACGGGAGGGAGTGGAAGACGTATGACCGCGGCAATGCCCTGAACGGAGAGCATGTTTATGCGCTGGCCGTCTCTCCCGTTTCCGGAGAGGTGGCCGTTGCCACGTCCGGAGGCGTGTCCGTTTATGATCCCGGGAATGATTCATGGAAGGCGCTGGACCGGTCTACGGGACTGGTGGAAGACCAGGCGGCTTCCGCCGGCTTTGACGCCAGGGGGAATCTGTGGCTGGCCTATGCCTGCGGCGGTATCTCGTATTCACCGCGCAAGTCGGGGTACATGCAGTGGAAGAACGTGCAGGCGCCGTGGTACTGGGACAGCAAGCAGTTTGCCCGGCAGCCGTACCAGCCGTATGGGGACGGGCTGCCTTCCAATATCTGCAATGTTCTGGCCTGTACGGAAAAAGACCAGGTACTGGTAGGCACCTGGTCCGGCCTGGTGTACAGCAACGGCATCAGCTCCTGGCGTTTCTTGCGCGGCCGGGATTATGCCCAGAAGAATAGTAATCTGTATGGTTCCGCTGCGCGGAAGACGGCCGTTCCGGGTGAGGGAAATGCCAAAATGCTGTCGGAAGACTTCGTGTCTTCCATCCTCCGGCAGGGAAAGGATATTTTCATCGGCTACCGGACGCAGGGGGTGGACGTGCTGGATGCTGAAAGGATGACGGTGCGCCGGAGAATCAGGAAGGGACTGGAAAATACGGATGTCCCCTCCCTGCTGGCGCTGAAGGACGGAAGTGTCTGGGCGGCGACGTATGGGAAAGGGCTTGTCAGTCTGAAAAAGGGTTCCCTGTCTTATCAACTGGACAGGAAGCAGCAGGACGATGAGATTCCGTTCCCGTCCCCGTCCCGGATGGAAGACCCTGCCGCAGTCCTGAGGAGGCTGGAAAAGCTGGGAGCGGATGCGCATGCGGGGAAGAGCATTGTGTTCCGCGGGGAGGACTGGTCCACGAAGGGGGACTGGTGCGGGAGGTACGGCCTGACGCGCGCCACGCTGTGCGCCACGAATGCCCCCATGAGCAATTCCGAGTTTAAGGCCAAGACCGTGTCGTTCCGAACCCTTTCCTCCGTTCCGGGTTATCCCGGATACCAGGGGGCCGTGTCTTCTTACTGGATCCAGGGATTGATGGGGCTCAACCGCAACAAGGGGGATGCCCTGCGCTGGTGGGTGCATAGCATCAAGGAGAATGATAACCGCAACATTCTTTTCGATCCCACGGATTCCGTGCGGACGGAGGCGGAATGGGACGACCACGGGGAAGTGTATCCGGGCTTTGTGGATGGTCCCGACATTTGGACCGTTGTGGAAGTGCCGGAGGGCGTCCATGAAATAGCCCTGTATTTCTATAATCCCAACGGTTATCTTTCCAATGAATCCAGGCGGGATTACGTGGTGGAAGCCAGAAGGCATCCTTCCACCTCCTCCCTCGTCTTCCAGTTCAACAATGTGGGAGACCTCGCGATAGGGGAACAGAACAAGTGGGGGAAAGTTCTTACCGCCGCCATGGAGCAGTGGTATTCCTTCCCGGTGGAAGCGCGCACGCGCGTTTCCAGATTTGCGGGTTCCGGGGTTTATAAGAGGTTCATGTGCAGGAAGGGGGGAATCTACCTGTTCCGTGTTTGCCGCAACGGTTCCTTCAATACCATTTTAAACGGCGTATTCGTGAATGAAAAGATTCCGTGGGAAATCCGCATGCCGGAGGAACTGCCCTATTATGTGGCCGGCCAGCTCGCGGGCATTGTTCCCACTCCAGAGAGAGTGAACGGAGCCACCCTGGGGCAGAGGGAGAAGGCCGTGTGCAAGCCCCTGTATGAGCTGCAATACACGCGCAAGTACCTGACGCCTGCGGCGTGCAGCCTTCAGAACAGGTATATTCTCTCCCTGTGGCGGCAGGCCCGGGAGAACCGGGCGGAGGGCGGCTGCCTGGCGGATTGCCTCCAGTGGGAAGCCAGAGTCAGTGACGACCGGGTAAGGGCTTCCTTTGATGAAACCATGAAGCGCTCATGGGACCAGAGCCAGATTTATTACATCGGCAACCGGTCCCGGGATTTCATGCCTAATGCTCCGGGCACCGTTCCTTTCTCCCCCAGGGAACTGCGCCTCATGGCCAAGCTGCGCATCGACTGGCGGCAGTACCGGGACGATGCGAAAAATCCTCCTGAAAAAACTGTTCAGGAAATGAAGGAATTCCTCAAAAAGGAATTATTAAAACAACAACAAACCAGAAAACAACAATGAACAAAATTGCCTGTGCAATTATGGTTTCTCTCTCAGGGACCTGCTTCCTGAAAGGGGAAATAGCTCCGCCGGAAACGGAGTGGAAAGGGGCGCGCCTCATTTATGAAGGGGTCTCCATCCAGAACGAGGTGACTCTCCCTCAAAAGGGGGTCATGTACCATGATGAGGATAAATTATCCTTCAACATTACAAATGCCACCATCGAGATGACTACCAGCCTCTCCAAGAAGCCGCAATGCGGAAAGGAGTGGTGCTACAAGGGCATCAGCCACATCATTATCAAATATTGTGGTCCGATCGCCGAGCCTGATGACGGAGGGACCATCTACTTCGAGCCGACCTACAATCATCACGTTTGGTTTGATAATGACAAGTATGGACAATGGGGAATCATGTTCTCCAAAGTTTATATCATCACCCGCATCAAAAATGCGAATATCGAGGATACCAAAGACTATGGCATCAGCGGGGAGGACGGAAGCATCTTTTTCCAATACGTGGAAAAGATGATGGCTGAAATGTGAGCTGCGCCCGGTTTCCGCGGATGAAGATTATCGTCCGCTGATTCCGGTCATTCAGGCGCCGGAGGTCTGCAAGTGAGGGCCTCCGGCGCCTTTTTAATGCAACCGGAACCCGGGTTGCGCAGCTCCGGGTGAAGGCGGCAGCAATTCCGCTCTGCTTGATGGAAGGTACGGGCTTCCTGTTCGTGAAAGGCACCCTGTGCCTGGGAAACCTGATGGGATTGAAAAAGAACAATGCCTGGGAAGGATAGTCCAAGCGGCAGTATCCCGGTTGCTGAAACAAAAGCCGGAGGGCATGAAGCCCCTCCGGTTTTTGTTGCGGGTTGATTCAGCAGTTTTTAGGGCGCTTCACAGTACACCGTTCCGTAGGAGTCGCTGCCTCCGGCCCCCTTGAATCTGGCCTTGACCGTGTAGGATGCCCCTTGCCTGGCTTCCGGAACGTTCAGGATGTACTGGATATTTTTCTGATCGGTACCGCTCCTGCCCGAATGAGCGTCCCGGGCAATTTCCTTCTCACCTTCATACAGGGCCACGGATTCGATTTCAATGGCGTGTGCCCCCTTGTCGTAGAGCAGGGTCACGGTGTATTTGCCGGGAACCTTGACCAGTTTGGTGACGTCGAACGAATGCTCCTGTCCGGACAGGTCGTCAGGCGTCCATGTGCCGATCTGCGGCGTGTTGAAAAAGTCGGACTTGTCTATCCGGTTGATCACATCCCCGGCGTACTTGATGCCCATCAGGTCCATGCGCCCGCTATATTCCTTCAAGCGCTTTTTAAAATCCGGGAAATCCTTTTTCCCGGCAGGTGTCCAGCCCACTTCCGCAAAGGCGCAGGCCCGGGGGAATGCCTGGTGGTGGAGGCGCTCCGTATTGGCAATCCATTCCGTCCATACCTGCGTCCCCAGCCCCTTGACCCTGGAATGGTACTGTTCCTCCAGGCCCGGGAAAATGGGCTCGAAGCCGTATGCCTTTTGCAGGGAAATTCTGCCGTAGCTGTAATCAAGGTAAGTGGAGCTGTGGAGGGAATTGATGACCTCATGCCCGTCCTTGATGGCGTTTTTAGCCAGGTCCGTATTCCCTTTCCAGAAGTGGATGACGGCGTTCGTGTCCAGTTTGGTTCCGGCTTTGCCTCCGCCGTCCCCGTTGACGTCATGGCCGTAAATCTCATTCCAGCCCATCATGCGGCGCCCTTTTTTGGCGACGATGCCGGACATGCGGTTGGTGAAGTACATCTGGACGTCCGCATAACTCTTCATGTTGTTCTTTTTCATGAACGCCTCAATTTCCGGAACGTCCTTCCATTGCTGGGCATAGCGCACTTCATCGCCGCCGATATGGATGATCCTGCTGGGGAACAGCGCCACGACTTCGTCCAGTACGTCGGACAGGAAGGCATAGGTCTTTTCCGAGGTAGGGTCAAAGGCCGTGTTGACGATGAACGTGGTGGGCACTTCCCTGGGTGATTTCAAGCTCAGGAACGGGTACGCTGTGGCAGCCGCGCTGGCGTGGCCCGGCATTTCAATTTCAGGGACGATGGTGATATTGCGCCGGGCCGCGTATTGAACGATGTCCCTGATCTGCTCCTGGGTATAAAAGCCTTCATGCGGCGTGCCGTCGGACTTGCCGCTGTTCCACGTACCGGTTTCGGATTCCCTGCGCCTGGAACCGATGGTGGTCAGACGGGGATACTTCTTGATTTCAATGCGCCATCCGACGTCGTCCGTCAGGTGCCAGTGCAGGATGTTCATTTTCAACAGGGCCATCTGGTCGATGATCTGCTTGATGGCTTTTTCACCGAAAAAGTGGCGAACCTCGTCAATCATCAGCGCACGCCAGGAGAACCGCGGGTAGTCCACCATGTTGAACGGAGCTCCGGAAATATTCCACTGGACGGCGGATTTGTCCGCCTTCCGGTCGTGGAAAATGACGGGCATCATCTGGATCAGGCTTTGCCCGGCGTAAAAAATGCCTTTGGCATGGGCGGCTGAAAGAATGATTCCCCTGGGGGAGGATTGGATGGAGTAGGCTTCCTCCCCCTTCGCGGCCAGGGCCGGGTCCTTTTTAATGATGATGCAGGCGGCATTCTCCGGTGCTTCTCCGGGCGTTTTAAGGGGGAGGGGCAGTCCGGTTCCTTCGCCGAGCATCTGTTGCAATTGCCTGGCGCGGTTCAGGAAAGCCTTGTCCTGCGTCGCGGTAATGATGGCGGACGCCGGCGTGAGCTGGGCAGGCTTCCCGTGGAACACCGTGATTTCTGCCGGTTTCGGGATAATTTGTTCTTGCGAAAATGCCGCGGGAAGGCAGGCGGACAGAACGAGCGCGGGAATAAGGAACTTCATGAATACTGTCTTGGATACAAATCCTGCTGACACAATCTTTCAATGGAGGTTTGTTTTTTTGCTCTGGAGGCTGCATATTGTTTTTTCCATGGTGTCCCATTTTCAGAAGGCATTTTATCCGGCTGCGGGCGGAGTATCGGCTTGCAGTAAAAAACGGAGCGGGAGTACAACATGGAAGGATGCCGTCCTCGTCCGGATGCGCCGCCCCAGAAAACGCCTGTCCAACCATAAATGAATATGAAAACGAACACTGCGACTCAACTATTGCTGGCGGCCTGTGCGGGTGTGCTGTCATGCCCCGGCGCCTGGGGTTCCACGACGGTTTGCCAGGATCAGTCCTACTACCTGAAGACGGCCTGCCCCCATCCCCTTTCCCTGGCCGGCCCCACGGATGACCGGGTTTATCTGCGCTTCCAGACGGGATGGGCCAGCAAGTACGAGTGCGAGGGTCTTGACCTGTGGGACGGCTCCCTGTGCATGTTCGTTCCAGAAATACAGTACAAGGAATGGGTGGGGAAGATATGGTACGGCGTTTCCACGGACCACCGGAACCATGCGGAATTAAAGTACCGGCTGGATTACATCAAGGAGCTGGGGAACTGGACGGTGATGCCCTGGTATGAGCACAGCTTTGTTTTTCCGGGGGACAAGGGCATCCCGCGCCCCGGCCTGAAGACGACCTATCATTTTTCCGACCGCTGGTTCGGCGGCACGGACCTCTACTGGCAGTATAACAACCATACGTTCCGCGGCTATTACGCCGTGTTTGCGGGGCTGCACGAGGAGATCGCGGATTGCGTGAGGGTGGATGCCGTGGTGCGTTACGGCTACAACGGGGGGTACGTGGGCCCGGTGGTGCACCACGGATCCAACGCCCTGGATTACAACCTGAGTTTTACCTTCCGCGCTACCTCGCGCCTGACCGTGGAATTGTTCACCAACTACAGCCAGGCGCTGACCGTGGTGAAGCAGAGGGACCTGGGGGATGATTTTTATTACGGCATCAACCTGAAATATACGTTCTGACGCCCGGGCCGCTCCGGTGCCGCCTGGGGGCTTCCGCGCACTTTCACGGCCTGGCGAACTGGAAGTGCATCCAGTCGTAATTTCTCTCGCGTCCCAGGGAAAAGGCCCCCTCCTTTTCCACGATGGACCAGAAGGCATCGTATTCCGGTCCGGAAAAGACGGCTTCCGGCGTGCTCATGTACAGGGTATTGCGTTCGGGGTCCATGTCTATCGCAATGCCCCACGCGTGCAGGGACGGGCGGGAGCCTCCGCGGATGGGGCGGTTGTTGAAGCAGCCTCCGTAAACGTCCAGCCGCAGTTCGCGGATGCGCTCCATGCCGTAATGTTCCAGCGTTCGCTGGAAAATCCTGGTGAGCGGCACGGCGATGAAACGGTGGCAGGTAATGGACGCAAGCTCCGTGTCCGGGGACCAGGACGGCCTCAGCGGATAGGGCAGCGGAACCGTGACCAGGGAGGCCGGGTCCCCCGGCTGTCCGAAGATGGAATGGCCGGAAAGCACTTCCCGTTCCGCGGGCCAGACGGAGGCGGGATGTTTGAGGCCGTACAGCTGGCTGCCTGAAATGACGCAGGCAATCAGCAGAAGCGCCTGCTTCCGGAGGCGCGGGGATAGCCGTGGCGGAGGTTGCGGCGTGCGGTCAGGCATGGGAAAAGGGGTTGGGGTTCTTCCGGTGTAGCAGGTTTCCGGCGCGGTGCAAGACCTTTGCCGGGCAGGCGCCTTCTCCGGAGGGAGCGGCCTTCCGCGTCTTGCGGCCCTTCACGGATGAAGCACTGCAGGTATTTTCTGCGGCATCGAACATCCGGAGGCGTTTTTTTGTCACAATGGAATAATATTGCCGCTTTGCCCATGAATTCTCCATCCCCCCAGCCCCAGCCGCCGCCGGATTCCGTCTGGTACGGGTGGATTTTAAGGCTGTTCCATCATTGGAAGGTGGGGGAAAGGCAGGTCACTTACGTGTGGGCCGTGATCGTGGGGGTGGTGGGCGCCAGCATGTCCCTGTTTTTTGAGTGGACGGTGGAAGTGATTCAATGGCTGCTCACGGGCATCTGGTCGGATTCCCGCGTAGGCACCTTTTCCCAGGTGGAGCCTGAGTGGCGCATGTTTATTCCGGTGGTGGGCGGCCTGGCGGCCGGCTGCATCCTGCTGTTCCTGAAAAAAAGGATGCCGGGACAGGCCACGGAATACATGGAGGCCATGTCCATCGGAAACGGGCTGATCAAATTCCGGGCGTCCGCCCTGAAGGTGTTTTCCGCGGCATGGAGCATTGCTTCCGGAGCGGCCATCGGCAAGGAAGGGCCTATCATCCAGTCCTCCGCCTTGATCGCGTCCGCGGTGGGGCAGCGGCTGCACGTATCCATTCCGCGGCTCCGGCTGCTGGTCGGCTGCGGGGCGGCGGCCGGGTTCACCACGGCGTTCCATGCCCCCTTTGCCGGGTGCCTGTTCGTGAGTGAAATCATCATCGGCACCGTGAGCATGGATATTCTGGCGCCTCTGCTGATTGCCTCCTGCACCGGGTTCGCCATGCTGCACCTGCTGGGGGATCCCGCCCCGCTGTACAGTTCGCCGTTTGAAAGCTTTACCGTCTTTTCCCAGTCCCTGTGGTGCATTGCGCTGGGAGTGGCGGCCGCCGTGGCGGCCAGGGGATGGGTCAGCCTGCTGGATGTAGCTACCAGGTATTTGAACGGCCGCCAGTCCCTCCTGCCGCTGCGCCTGATGGCCGCCGGACTGGTTGTGGGGGTGCTGGCGGTTTTTTATCCGGAGGTGGTGGGCAACGGGCAGGCCCTGATTACCGGGCTGGTGGATGAAGATTACAGCACGCAGCAGGCGTTTATCCTGCTTCTGGTGAAGGTGTCCGCCGTGGCGATCGTGTTCGGCTGCGGTACGGTGGGCGGAGCCATGACGCCCACGCTGTATGTGGGAAGCATGGTCGGGTTTATTTTCAGTACGGTCCTGACGTCTCTGGGCATGGAGGGCAACCATACGGTGGCGTATGCGATGGTGGGGATGGCGGCCTTTTTTGCCGTGGCGGCCCAGGCTCCCCTGACCGCGCTGGTGATGGTGGTGGAGTTCTCCATGAGCGGGGAAATGATTTACCCGCTCCTGATCGGCGTGGTGAGCGCTTATGGAACGGGGCGGCTGATTCGCGCGCGGTCCATGTATGCCGCCAGCCTGTCCGGCAGTCCGGAGTCCGTGGTCAACCTGCCCATGGCGCAGGTCCATGTGCATGACCTGGCTCGCCATGTGGTGCCCCAGGTGGCGCCGGACGCTTCCCTGGACGACGTTTCCTCCCTGATGCTGCGGAATCCCGGAGACCTGATTTTTGTGGTGAAAAAGGACGGGACTTATGAGGGTGCCATTTATCCGGATGACTTTCTGGCTGTCCGCCGGCAGATGGAGGAAAAGGGGAAGAGCCCTCCTCCCACCGCCGGGGAGCTGATCCGCGCGGGCGCCCCCGTGCTGGATGCCGGCACCCATCTGACGGATGCCCTGAAATTGTTTGAACAGACCCATCTGCCCGCCTTTCCCGTGGTCTGGAAAAATACCGGGCGGCTGGATGGCGTCCTGTACCGCAACGCGCTGTTCCAGGTCATCACGGAAATGATGAAAAGGGAGTCCGGCGGAGACGTGGGCATGTGAAACGGGAGGAAAGAGGCGCCATGCATTACAATTTTGTAAACTTCTTTTCTCCTTCGTTCATAACAACATCAAAGTTAAGTACTAGAACGTTATCTGCATTTCCCGCGGCAGCTTTTTCCCCGGCTGCATGACGGTGGAAGAAAAAGTAGTTGGTCTGCCAGGACCGTACGGTTAATATTCGCCCAGCCCCGGACTTCATGAATGAAATAAACAAGTCACCGGATTTGGAAATGGTCGTGCTGCAGGAAATCAGCTCCGCCATTGTCAATGAACGCAACGGCACGGCGCTGCTCCGGCATATTCTGGACGTGCTCTACCGCCGCATGAAGATGCTGCGCGGCACCTTCACCATCCGCCGCGGGAACGATCTGATGATAGAAGCGTCCCACGGCCTGGACGAGCAGGAGATGAAGCGCGGCCATTACCATGTGGGGGAGGGCATTACGGGCCATGTGGCGGAAACGGGGAGGCCCCATGTGATTGAGGACATTTCCCGGGATTCCAGGTTCCTGAACCGTACCCGTACCCGCAAGAGCGGGGAAAAGGTGGCGTTCATCTGCGTGCCCATCATTCATTTGCAGCAGGTGATCGGCACCCTGAGCATTGACCGTCCCGTGGACAGGGAAACGGACCTGGAACGGGACCAGAAGCTGCTGGAGATTGTGGGCAACATCGTGGGGGACGCGCTGGCGGCCAGCCTGCAGGCGCATGAGGAACGGGCGGCCCTGATGGCGGAGAACGAGAAACTGCGCCAGCTTTTAACAACCAATCCGGGCGAACTGATCGGCAACTGCCGCCCCATGCTCCAGGTGTATGAACAGATACGCCAGGTGGCCCCCAGCGACGCCACGGTGCTGATCCGGGGCAGTTCCGGAACGGGGAAGGAGCTGGTAGCGCGCGCCGTAGTGAACCTGAGCGGCAGGAAGGACAAGCCGCTGGTGACGCTGAACTGTGCGGCCATGCCGGAAAACCTGCTGGAAAGCGAGTTGTTCGGCCATGAAAAAGGCTCCTTCACCGGAGCCACCGCCCGCCGCATCGGCCGGGCGGAGGCGGCGGACGGAGGTACCCTGTTTCTGGATGAAATCGGGGATTTGAGCCTCCAGATGCAGGTGAAGCTGCTGCGCTTTCTTCAGGAAAAGACTTTTTCCCGCGTGGGGAGCAACAGGGAGCTTCATTCCGACGTGCGCTTCATTGCCGCCACCAGCCGCAATCTGGAGGAATTGATGGCGGAAAACAAATTCCGGGAGGACTTGTACTACCGGCTGAACATTTTCCCCATCGTCATGCCGGACCTCTCCAAGCGCAAGGGGGACATCATGCTGCTGGCGGAACACTTTCTTTCCAAGTTCAACCTGAAATACGGGAAAGATATCAAGCGGCTGTCCACGCCAGCCATCAACATGCTCATGGCCTACCACTGGCCCGGCAACGTGCGGGAGCTGGAAAACTGCATGGAGCGTGCAGTCATCACGGCGCAGGACGACTGCATTTACGGTTACAACCTGCCCGCCTCCCTCCAAATGCCCAGCCATGACGCCCCGTCTTCCCGTGACGGAGAGGATCATGCGGACTTGCCGACGATGGTGGATTCCTTTGAACGGGAATTGATTGTGGCCGCGCTGAAACGCTCTCCGGGCAACATGTCCGCAGCGGCGCGGGAACTGGGCATTTCCCCACGGGTGCTCCATTATAAAATGCACAGGCTGGGCCTGCAAAAATCATGAAAGGACTTCGTCAGCTTCTGTCCGCCGTTTCCCGGTCCTTTTATTTGAGCATGCGCTTCCTGCCCCGGGAGATGCGCCCCGGCGTGGCCGTGGGCTATCTGCTGGCGCGCGCTACGGATACGGTGGCGGATACCGTGGACATGGATTGCCGGGAACGCCTGGCGCTGCTGAGGATGATGGGCGCGACGGTAGCCGGGGACGCCTCCCGGGAGGCCGCCGCCTCCTGTTTTGGCCGTCTGGGCATTCTTTCCACCGTCCAGACGCACCGGGGGGAGGCGGAGCTGCTGGCCCGTTTTCCAGAATGCCTGGCGCTGCTGGAAGCCCTTTCCCCCCGTGAGCAGATGCTCGTGAGGCAGGTGCTGTCCACCATTGTGGAGGGGCAGGCGTGGGATTTGGAATATTTTGAAGCCCGTTCCTCGGTTTCATGTCCCGAACAACTGGAGCATTATACCTACATGGTGGCCGGCTGCGTGGGAGAATTCTGGACCAGGCTGGGCCTGCTGGCGCTGGGATCAGGCTTCAGCACGCAGCCGGAGGACCAGCTTTTACGCTGGGGCAGGCACTACGGCATGGGGCTGCAATTGGTGAACATTCTGCGCGACCGGGAGGAAGACCTCTCCCGTGGAAGAAGCTATTTGCCTACTTCCGATGTTCAGCCGTGGCTGGACCGGGCAGAACGCTGGCTGAAGGAAGGCGTGTTTTATGCGGAATCCCTCCGGAACGGGCGGCTGCGTTTTTCCACCGTACTGCCCGCATGGCTGGGGCTGGATACGCTGGAACTGCTCCAACGGCAGGAACAGCCGGGAACAGGAAAGGTAAAAATCACGCGCGGGACCGTTCATTCCCGCATGTGGAAGGCCTTTCTCTTTTCCTGGAAGGAAGCCCTGTAGCCTACGCGGCGGTTTTGCCGGGTTCCGGAGCGGGCGGAGTGACAGGGGAGGCTGCCGGGGCCGGATTTTCCGTCGGGGCATCCGCCTTCTTCTGGTCGTTCGCGGATGTTTCCGCAGGATTGCCGCTCCCTTGTTTGGGCGCGGGGGGAGCGGGCGGCGGCTTGGGCGCCAGCAGGTCCTCCCACTGGTGGAGCTTGAAATCCTTTCCCATGCCGCCGATGTCATGGAGCAGCTCCTGGCATTTGGCTGTAAGCTTCTCGTAGTCGGGCGGTCCGGCTTCCGGATCCGCGGAACCGGGGAAGATCAGGTAGCTGACTACCAGGTCGGAAACGGGGCGGCTGTAAGGCCCCGCCTTGGGGTTGATTTCACGGCTCAGGCGCAGGGAGCCTTCCCCCGTCTTGTAGCGCGGTCCGGCGTCTCCCACCAGGGCCGGGTACAACTTGTCCCCCACGATGACGACGGCGTAATCCCCGAACTGCGGGGAAAAGGGAGAGGATTGGTTGACCACTCCCAGCGGGACCACGATGAACGGATCGTATTCCGAGATCAGGAAACTGTAGCGCTTCAATTCTTCAATGACCCGTTCCGCGTGGTCTATCTTGCGGCGCAGGGCCGGTTTTTCCGCGGCGGAGGCTTTTTCCAGCGTCTTCTTGTAGGAAGCCAGCCTCTGCTGCCAGGGCTTGAGGAGGGGATTGGGCTTGTCCGTGCGCTTCTTCCAGCGGTAGGAAGTGCTGGGCTGGTAGAAGGAGCTTTTCAGGATTTTATCCGGCATGGTGGACAGGCGGTCCCCGTCCGAACCGTCGGAAACAACGTCCATTTCACTCTGTAGCCAGAGGAGTTTTCTGCCCGTATCCGGATAGGTGGTTTCCAGAATCGTCTCCGTATCGTAGTAATTATGGCGGTCCAGGAGCTTGAGCAGGGAGGCCAGGTTCTTGCGGATTTCCGTCTGCTTGCGGACGTAAATCTGCCCGTAATAGGGGGAGACCCGCGCATGCTTGAACAGGGTGGACAGGCCGGGAAGCATGGTTCCCAGCTTGGGGTTGATGTTCAGGATGTCCTCCTTCTTTGTCAGGGCCTTGGGCTGCTTGACGTTCAGGGTGAGGGTCATCTGGTAATTGCTTTTAGTCTCCCTGTCCCTGGAAGCCAGGGTGCCGGGCTGGAAATTGACCTGCGTTTTCAGGTTCAGGCCGCGTGCCAGTTCGTAGATATTCGTCATGGCTCCCTCCGCGGGCTTCGTGGGGAGGACGGGCGGGAAGGGGGGATACTGCAC